>NZ_JALPKR020000002.1:4755000-5055000 GCF_023195515.1 Variovorax sp. S12S4 | reverse complement strand
CCGCGTCGCGCACTTCGGCGGAGGCGGCGGTGGGCGAGACATTGGCGCGGTCTTCCCACGCGGCGTCGATGATTTGTTGCAGTTGCTGGGTCATGGGAGAGTCTCAGGTAAAAAATGGGAGCCGGGAAAGCAGCGGTTCAGCGCTGGCTTCGCGCACCGGATTGGACGAAGCGGACGATGCGTTCGGCGGCTTCCACGCATTCGGCAGTTTCGGCCACCAAAGCCATGCGGATGCGGCCGCGGCCGGGGTTGGGGCTGTGCGCCGTGTCGCGCGCCAGATAGCTCCCCGGCAAAACCGTAACATTGTATTGAGCGTAGAGCTCACGGGCGAAGGATTCGTCGTCGCCAGCCCACACTTCGGGCACCCCTGCCCAGAGGTAGAAGCTGGCATCCGGCAGCCGCACATCGAGCACCGGTTCAAGCAGCGGCGTGACGGCGTCGAACTTGGCGCGGTACTTGGCGCGGTTTTCGACCACGTGGGTTTCGTCGCCCCAGGCCGCAATGCTGGCCGCGGCCACGGTGCCGCTCATGGCGCTACCGTGGTAGGTGCGGTAGAGCAAGAAGCTCTTGATGATGGCGGCATCGCCTGCCACGAAGCCGCTGCGCAGGCCCGGAACGTTGCTGCGCTTGGACAGCGAGGTGAGCGCAATCAGGTTTTTGAAGTCGCTCCGGCCCAGCTTGGCAGCAGCTTCCAGGCCGCTGAGCGGCGGCTCGTCGCGAAAGTAGATTTCGCTGTAGCACTCGTCGGCGGCAATCACGAACCCGAAGCGATCGGACAGCGCGAAAAGCTTCTTCCATTCGTCCAGCGGCATGACGGCGCCGGTCGGGTTGCCCGGCGAGCAGACGAACACCAACTGCGTGCGCTCCCAGACCGCCTCGGGAACGCTGTCCCAATCGACCGCGAAATTGCGCGACGCCACGCTCGGAACGTAATAGGGCTCAGCGCCGGCGAGAAGCGCCGCGCCTTCGTAGATTTGATAGAACGGATTGGGCGAAACCACCACCGGCGCGGGCGATTTGCTGGCGTCGACCACCGTTTGCGCCAGCGAGAACAGCGCCTCGCGCGAGCCGTTGACCGGCAGCACCTGTGAGCCCGGGTCGAGTTGCAGGGCGTAGCGGCGCTTCAGCCAGTCGGTAAAGGCGGTGCGCAGCTTCAGGTTGCCCGCCGTTGCGGGGTAGGCCGCCAGTGTCGACATGCTGGCCGCCAGCGCCTCCTTGATGAACTCTGGCGTGGCGTGCTTGGGCTCGCCGATGCCCAAGCTGACCGGCGCGTAATCGGCATTGGGCTTGACGCCCTCGAAAAGGAGCCGCAGCCGCTCGAAGGGGTAGGGCTGGAGCTTGGAAAGCAGGGGATTCATGGAGAGCGATTATCGGCGACGGGTCGCCGGCCGCTCCGGTCGGCTCAGGTGCCGCTGCGCCGGTAGAACGCGAGCGAGCCGGCCAGCGCCAGCAGCATCGCGCCGCAGGTGCGGTCGATCCAGCGGGCCGCGTCGGCCGTGAGCAGCCGCATGGCGCGCGCGCCGACGAAGGCGTAGACCAGCATGACCGCTGCATCGAGCGAGGCGAACAGCACGGCGATGATGGCGTACTGCATGCCCTGCGCAGCCGCCGGGTCGATGAACTGCGGCATCAACGCCGAGCAGAACAGGTAGCCCTTCGGGTTGGTGACCGCCACCAGGAACGACTTGAGGAAGACCTTGCGGCCCTCCTTGGGGGCGGCGGACGAAGGGCCGCCTGCAGTGGCCCTGGGCGCGTCGAAGCTGCCGCCCTTGGAGCGCAGCATGCGAATGCCCAGCCACGCAAGGTACACGGCGCCCACCCACTTGAGCATCGAAAACCAGAACTCAGAGGCGGCCAGCAAGGCGCCCAGGCCCAGCGCCACGGCGCCGACCAGGACGAAGTCGGACAGCACGGCGCCCAGAATGCCCGGCAGCGCGCCGCGGACGCCGCGTCTCGATCCGTTGCTCAGCGCCAGCAGCACGGTCGGGCCGGGCGTGGCAATGGCGGCCAGCGCCACGATGGAGAACAGCAGGGCGGTGGCGAGCGTCATGGCGGCGGGCGTCCTTTATGGGTTCAGATTTTCTTGACCAGAACCTGGCTCTTGCGGTCCCAGTTGTACTTGCGCTTGCGGGCTTCGGGCAGCCAGTCGGGGTTGACTTGCTGGAAGCCGCGCTTCAAGAACCAGTGCATGGTGCGGGTGGTGAGCACGAAGATGCTTTCCAGCCCCATGGCCTTGGCGCGGTGCTCGATGCGCTTGAGGATGCGCTCGCCGTCGCCTTGCGATTGCGACTGGGGCGATACCGTCAGCGCCGCCATCTCGGCCGTGCGCGCCTCGGGGTAGGGGTAGAGCGCCGCACAGCCGAAGATCACCCCGTCATGCTCGATGACCGTGTAGTGGCCCACGTCGCGCTCGATTTCGGTGCGGTCGCGCTTCACCAGGGTGCCGTCGCGCTCGAAGGGCTCGATCAGCTGCAGGATGCCGCCGATGTCGTCCACCGTGGCTTCGCGCAGGCTCTCGAGCTTCTCGTCGATGACCATGGTGCCGACGCCGTCGTGCACATACACCTCGAGCAGCAGCGAGCCGTCGAGCGCAAACGGCAGGATGTGGTTGCGCTCCACGCCGGCCTTGCACGCCTTTACGCAGTGCTGCAGGTAAAACGCGGTATCGGTGGGTTTTTGCGGCGGCGGCAGCGAGGCCAGCAGCTTCTCGGCCGCCGCGAGCGGCAGCTCGGTGTCGATGGGGTTGTCTTCGCTCTCGGGCAGTTCGCTGTCGATGCGGATGCCCGGAATTTCGGTCAGGAAGATCAGCTTGTCGGCCTGGATCGAAATGGCCACGCTGGTCGCAACTTCTTCCATCGTCAGGTTGAACGCCTCGCCGGTGGGCGAGAAGCCGAAGGGCGACATCAGCACCATGGCGCCGAAGTCGAGCGTGCGGCGGATGCCCACCGCATCCACCTTGCGCACCAGGCCCGAATGCTTGAAGTCCACGCCGTCGACCACGCCGATGGGCCGCGCCGTAATGAAGTTGCCCGAGATCACGCGCACCGTAGAGCCGGCCATTGGCGTGTTCGGCAGGCCCTGGCTGAATGCGGCTTCGATCTCGTAGCGCAACTGCCCGGCGGCCTCCTGGGCGGAATCGAGCGCCACCTCGTCGGTGATGCGGATGCCGTGCGAATAGCGCGCCTCGTGCCCCTTGGCGGCGAGCTGCTCGTTGACCTGCGGGCGGAAGCCGTGCACCAGCACGATCTTGACGCCCATGCTCTGGATCAGCGCCAGGTCTTGCGCAATGTTCTGCAGCTTGCCCGCCGCAATCGCCTCACCCGCCAGGGCGACCACGAAAGTCTTACCGCGGTGCGTGTGGATGTAGGGCGCGACCGAGCGGAACCAGGGCACGAAGGTGAAGTTGAAAACGGTGGACATGGAGCGTGATTGTGCATTCTTGAACGAAGGTTCGCGCAGCTCAGGCCAACGCGCGCAGCAGCCGGGCGGCGCCGGGGCCGCCCGGCGCCTCGGGAGGCTCCGAACCGGGCAGCTTGCGTGCCCTGAAGGTGGCCAGCAGCGCGGCATAGGCGTCGGTCGATTCGCCCGCGTCGGCGGGCAGGTCGAGCATTTCGGCCAGTTGCGACGGCGCCACGGAGCCTTCGCGCATCAGCGCATCGACCACCGCCATGAAGGCCGGCGTGTGCGCCTCGAGCAGCGCCAGCGCGCGTGCATGCTCCTGCGCGAGCAGCGCTTCGATCTCCGGGTTGGTGGCCTTCAGGTCGGTGTTGAGGTTGTCCTCGGCGTCGTTGGCCACGTCGGTGCGGCTCAGCCGCGTGCCGAACGCGTAATGGCGCACGTACTGCGCGGCGAAAGCGGTGGCCTGGCGGAAGTCTTGCGACGCACCCGAGGTGCAGGCCTGTTCGCCGAACACCAGTTGCTCCGCGGCCCGGCCCGCCAGACCGACGCAGATACGGTCGCGCAGGTTCTGCCGCGACCATGCCTTGCGGTCTTCGTAGCTGTTGTAGCCGCCCTCGAAAGACGCGACGTTGATCTTGATCTCCTGCGGCGCGCGGCCGAACAGCAGGCCGTAGGCCACGCCGTGGCCGGCCTCGTGCACCGCCAGCAGGGCCCGAAAGTCTTCGTTCGAGCGCTGCTTGAGCCGGTTGAGCTCGAGCGTGACCGCAAAGCTGCGGCGCACCTCGCGCTTGCCTTCCCGGTACCGAGCCACGATGCAAGCCTTGTCGCCCGTCGTTTCAAGCGACAGCCACACCGGCTCTGTACCGCCCGCGCCTTGCTCCAGCGCCCAGAGTGCCGCGTTGACCAGCGTCGCGCTCAGGATCGCGTGGATCGAGGAGAACAGCGGGCGCGTGCCCTGTGCCGGGAAAACGGCGTTGGCGTAGATCTGCTCGTACACGCTCGACTCGAGCATGAAGCGCACACCCGAGCTTTCACGGATCTCTTCCACGTAGCGGTCGCAGATCGAAAGAATCAGCTGCACATAGGTGGCCCGGCTGAACGACGGGTAGATGACGTGGTTGTTGCCCAGCCGCGCCACCTGTTCGGGCTTGAAGCGTTCGGCCAGCGCCTTCTTCACATCGATCAGCGAGAGCTTCTTCGTCAGCGCATGGAAGATGTCGGCGTCGGTGTCGCAGTCTTCGACGCGCCGCGCGGTTTCGGCATACATCTCGTCGAGGTTGCCCGAGACGAACACCAGCAGCTTGCTGTAGTCGGTCTCCCAACTCTGCTGCGTGTCGCGGAAGGCGCGCAGCCGTGCATGCACCTCGGAAGGCTTCCAGGCCATGATCTGCAGCAGCGTTTCGGGCAGCTTGAGGCAGCGCTTGATTTCCTGCGCTTCCCAGGGGGCAAGGTGGAGCTTTCGCTTCTTCGCCTTCTTCTTGTCGGGCGGGCCGTCGCGGTCTTGCTCGTATTCGGCCTGGGCGAGCGAGGCCTCGATTTCGCCGAGCATCGACAGCGCCGGCGGCAGCCGGCCGTCGGAGAGCAGCGCCCACACGTCCTGGTAGCGCTCGACCCTGGCGTCGTTGCCGTTGCTCTCGAGCGTGCGAAAGCGCTGGAACTCGTCGAGCACCAGGATGCCCGGCGTGCCTTCGTCGATGCCCGATTCGGCCAGCATGGCCGAAATCGAACCCCGGCTGCTGTAGCCCGAGCCGTGGCTGAAGCCGTCCATCTGCACTTCGATGAAGCGGTCGTAAAAGCCCAGGTGCTGCGCGAGCCTGCGCACCAGCTGCGTCTTGCCGGTGCCCGTGAGGCCCCACAGGCACACGATGACCGGGCGGCTGATGAGTTGCGGAAACACGTACCACGCCCGCAGTGAATCGATCACGCGGTCGATGATGTCGTCGATGCCGAAGAGCTCGGTCTTGAGCGCCTGGGCAACTGCCTGCAGATGGCGCGTCCGCTCGGAGAGCGCCGCATGCAGGTCTGGATGAATGTCGTTGGACATGGAAATTCTTGAAAAAAACGGAAATGAAGAAGCCGCCGCTCCCTCGCGGGCGAGAAGGCGGCAATGCAGATGCTGTGTGAGGGTCGGTTGCTGCGCTTCGGCCGTGGAAGCGAGCAGGGCGTCCGGTGCAACGGACGCGCGGGCTTCTTCTTCAGGCCGGACGCGGCAGCTCGACCCCGCCATGCACCGGGGCATGGCTTGCGCGGCGGCCGCGCAAAGTGGGGGGTACGAGGAAGGAGGTCATGGGCGCAATCGTAGCGGCGGGTTGCGCGGGAGTAAAGACTATTTACTCCGCCTGTTGCGTGGCAGCCGCGCATTGTGGGAGCCGTGCAACAGTGGCGGCGCGCGCCGATAATCGACGGTTTGCCTGCCGCGTCTTCTCCGAATAGCTTTCCCTTGACGACCACGACACCTTCCGCTCCCTTGCGCATCGACTTTCCCGAATCGCTCCCGGTCTCCGGCCGGCGCGATGAAATCATGGCCGCCATCGAGGCGCACCAGGTCGTGATCGTCTGCGGCGAAACGGGCTCGGGCAAGACCACCCAGCTTCCGAAGATCGCGCTGGCGCTCGGCCGCGGCAAGCTCAATGCGCCGCCGGGCAAGGGCCGACTCATCGGCCACACGCAGCCGCGCCGCATTGCGGCAAGCTCGGTGGCCAAGCGCATTGCCGAAGAACTGAAAACGCCGCTAGGCGATGTGGTCGGCTTCAAGGTGCGCTTTCAGGATCGGCTGAGCCGCGACGCGTCGGTCAAGCTCATGACCGACGGCATCCTGCTGGCGGAAACGCAGACCGATCCGCTGCTCAAGGCCTACGACACGCTGATCATCGACGAGGCGCACGAGCGCTCACTGAACATCGACTTCCTGCTGGGCTACCTGCGCGAAATTCTTCCGCGCCGGCCCGACCTGAAGGTGATCGTGACCTCGGCCACCATCGATGCCGACCGCTTTGCGCAGCACTTTGCCTCGGGCAAGGGACCTGCGCCGATCATTTACGTGTCGGGCCGTACTTTCCCAGTCGAGCAGCGCTATCGGCCGTTCGAGGAGTCGCGCGAGCATGACCTGAACGACGCCATTGCCGATGGCGTCGACGAGCTCTGGCGCGATCCGCACAACGCGGGCGACATCCTCGTTTTTCTGCCCGGCGAGCGCGAGATCCGCGAGGCCGCTGACCACCTGCGCCGCCACCTGAGCCACCAGCCGCTGCTGCGCAACGCCGAGGTGCTGCCGCTGTTCGCACGGCTGTCGGGCCCCGAGCAGGACCGTATCTTCGACGGCCACACGGGCCGGCGCATTGTGCTGGCCACCAACGTGGCCGAAACCTCGCTCACCGTGCCGGGCATCCGCTACGTGATCGACACAGGCACGGCGCGCGTCAAGCGCTACAGCTTCCGCAGCAAGGTCGAGCAATTGCTGGTTGAGCCGATCAGCCAGGCCGCGGCCAACCAGCGCGCGGGGCGTTGCGGCCGTGTGGCCAACGGCATCTGCATCCGGCTTTACGACGAGAAGGATTTCGAAGGCCGGCCGCGCTTTACCGATCCCGAGATCCTGCGTTCTTCGCTCGCCGGCGTCATCTTGCGCATGAAGTCGCTGCGCCTGGGCGACGTGGCGCGCTTTCCATTTCTCGAAGCACCTTCGCCGCGTGCGATTGCCGACGGCTACCAGCTGCTGAACGAACTGGGCGCGGTGGACGACGCCAACGAGCTCACGGCCACGGGTGCCGAGCTGGCCAAGCTGCCGCTCGACCCGCGCGTCGGCCGGATGATCCTGGAGGCGCGCACACGCGGCGCGTTAGAAGAGGTGCTGGTCATCGCATCGGCCCTCAGTGTGCAGGACGTGCGCGACCGCCCGATGGATGCGCAGCAGCAGGCCGACCAGGCACATTCGAAATTCGACGACGAGAAGAGCGAGTTCAGCGGCTACCTGCGCCTGTGGAAATGGATCGCGGATGCGCGCGGCGGGCACGGCGACACCCACAAGCTGAGCAACCGCCAGTACGAGCAGTTGCTGCGACAGAACTTCATCAACATCCGCCGCGTGCGCGAATGGCGCGACATCCATTCGCAGCTGCTCACGGTCGTGACCGAGCACAAGTGGCGCATCAACGCCGAGCCCGCGGGCTACGAACCTCTGCACCTGTCGATGCTGGCGGGCCTGCTCGGCAACGTGGGCTGGAAGCTGGAAGACGACGAGGCGTACCTGGGTGCGCGCGGCATCAAGTTCTACCGCCATCCGGGCGCGCACCTGAAGAAAAAGCCGGGCCGCTGGATCGTTGCGGCCGAGCTGGTCGAGACCACGCGGCTCTTCGGCCGAGGCATTGCCAACATCGAGCCGCAGTGGCTCGAACAGGTGGCCGGCCATCTGCTGAAGAAGCAACTGCTCGATCCGCACTGGGAGAAGAAGGGCGCACAGGTTTCGGCGCTCGAGCGCGCAACGCTGTACGGGCTCGTGGTCTACAGCGGGCGCCGCGTCGATTTCACCAAGGTCGATCCGGTGGCGGCGCGCGAGATCTTCATTCGCGAGGCGCTGGTTGGCGGGCAGTGGGAAAGCAAGTTTCCGTTCCTTGCGGCCAATCGCAAGCTGGTGCGCGAGGTCGAGGGGCTGGAACACAAGGCGCGCCGGCAAGACGTGCTGGTCGATGAAGAGCTGATCTTCGCCTTCTACGACGCGCAGTTGCCCGCCGATGTGGCGAGCGGCATCAGCTTCGAGAACTGGTACCGCCATGCCTCGAAGGAGCAGCCGCGCCTGCTGTACCTGACGCGCGAAGAGCTGATGCGCCACCAGGCGGCAGGCATTACCACGCAGTCGTTTCCGCCCACGCTGCGGCTCGGCGGTGTCGATTGTGCCGCGAGCTACCTGCACGAGCCGGGCGACGCGAAGGACGGTCTCACGGTGAGCGTGCCGCTTTTCGTGCTCAACCAGGTGAGCGAAGAGCGCTGCGAATGGCTGGTCACCGGCATGCTCAAGGACAAGATCCAGGCGCTGCTCAAGAGCCTGCCGCAGCGCCCGCGCTCCAGGTTGGTGCCACTGCCCGATTCGGCGGCAAAGCTGGCGGAAGAACTCTCGGCGCCCGAGGTGTTCGGCCACGGCTCGCTGACCGACGTGCTGCTCAAGCGCGTGCGCGATGCCACGAGCATCGACGTGAAGCGCGCCGACTTCAAGCTCGACATGCTGCCGCCGCACCTGTTCATGAACCTGCGCATCGTGGACGAGCATGGGCGCCAGCTTGGCATGGGGCGCAACCTGGGGGCGCTCAAGGCCGAACTGGGCGCGCAGGCGCGCGGTGCCTTTCAGGCGTTGGCGGGGCTCAACGTCAAGGCATCCGCGGAGCGAAAGCCGGCGGATGGTGCCGATGGGCGCGCGCAAGCCAAGGGCAACGCCGCCGCGCCGGCACAGGCCGCGCCGAGCTTGCCCGCCGGCCAGCGCTACACGAGCTGGAGCTTCGGCGAGCTGCCAGAACTGATGGAAGTGCGCCGCGGATCGCAGTCGCTCATCGGGTTTCCGGCGTTGCGCGACGAGGGCGATGCCGTCACCATCGAAGTGTTCGATGAGCCCGCCGTGGCCGCCGCAAAGCACCGCGCCGGCCTGCGCAGGCTGTTTGCGCTGCAGCTGAAAGACGCGCTCAAGTACCTCGAGAAGAACATCCCCGATCTGCAGAAGATGGCGGTGGCCTACATGCCGCTCGGCACATCGGAAGAGTTGCGCACGCAGATCATCGACGTGGCGATCGACCGCGCGTTTCTGCAGGAGCCGCTGCCCACCGACGAGTTTGCATTCAAGCGCCGGCTCGAAGAGGGCCGGGGCCGGCTCACGCTGATTGCGAACGAGGTGGCGCGGCTTGCATCGACCATCCTGATCGAATACGCGGCAGCCGCACGCAAGATCAAGGACACCAAGATCCAGCCCGAAGCCGTGCAGGACGCCGCCCAGCAGTTGCAGCGCCTGGTGGGCAAGCGGTTCATTGCCGATGCGCCGTGGACGCAGTTGCAGCATTTCGCGCGGTACCTCAAGGCGATCGTGCTGCGACTCGACAAGCTCCGTGCCGACCCCGCGCGCGACGCCGCCAAGCTGGCCGAACTGCGCCCGCAGGAGCAGCGCTACTGGCGCCTGGTGGCGGAGCGCAAGGGCGTGGTGGACGATCGCATGCTCGAATTCCGCTGGCTGCTCGAAGAGCTTCGCGTGAGCTTTTTCGCGCAGGAACTGCGCACGCCACAGCCAGTCAGCATCAAGCGGCTGGACAAAGCCTGGGCCCAGCTGCAGGCCTGATCGCAGGCCGCAAAAAAGCCCGCTTGCGCGGGCTTCTTCAGGTGCGAGAAATTTCAGTGAGCGCTATATGCGTCCCATGAGCACCAGGATGATCACGATCACCAGGACGAGGCCCAGGCCACCGCTTGGCCCGTAGCCCCAGCTGCGGCTGTAGCCCCAGCTCGGCAGCGCACCGATCAGCAGCAAGATCAGAATGATCAGCAGAATGAACGAGAGGGACATGCTTTTCTCCTGGACGTTGTTGTTACGAGATCGATGCTCGGTGTCCGGGAGCGCAACACACGCCGGAAAGCCGCTCCTTCGGCGGTCAGGACTGTCCTACCGTTGGCGTCGGCCTTGAAGCCGCCTCAGCCCACTCAAAGGCGGGCGAGACGGTCCAGCGCGGAGATCAGCGTCTCGTCCTTCTTGGCGAAGCAGAAACGGACCACGCGCTGGTCGAAGACGTTGCCGTAGAAGGCCGACAGCGGAATGGCCGCCACCCCGATCTCGCTGGTGAGCCACAGGCAGAAGTCGGCTTCGGAGAGATCGCTGACTGCCGAGATGTCGACGCACTGGAAGTAGCTGCCTTCGCTGCGCAGCAGCTTGAAGCGGGTCTTTTCGGCGAGCCCTGCGGCAAAAAGGTCGCGCTTGTGCTGGTAGAAGGCCGGAAGCTCGAGGTACGGCTTTGGGTCGGCCATGTACTGCGCGAGCGCATGCTGCATGGGTGTGTTCACCGTGAACACGTTGAACTGGTGCACCTTGCGGAATTCCGCCATGAGCGGCGCGGGCGCCGCCACGTAGCCAACCTTCCAGCCGGTGACGTGATAGGTCTTGCCGAAGCTGCTCACGATGAAGCTGCGCGCCGCAAGGCCCGGGAAGCGGGCCACGCTTTCGTGCTGCGCACCGTCGTAGATCATGTGCTCGTAAACCTCGTCGGCAATCACGAACACGTCGGTCGGCGCGAGCAGCTCTTCGAGCTTGCGCATTTCGGCCGCGGTCCAGATGGTGGCGCTCGGGTTGTGCGGCGTGTTGACGATGATTGCGCGCGTGCGCGGCGAGAGCGCCGCGGCAATCTTGTCGAAGTCGGGTCGGAAGGTACCCGGCGTCAGGGGCACGCGCACCACGCTGCCGCCTGCAAGCTCGATGTTGGGCACGTAGCTGTCGTAGCAAGGCTCCAGCACGATGACCTCGTCGCCCGCGCGCACCACGGCAAGAATGGCCGTGATGATCGCCTGCGTGGCGCCCGCGGTCACCGTGATCTCGGTGGCAGCGTTGTAGCTGTGGCCGTACAGCGCGGCAATCTTGCCGGCAATGGCTTCGCGCAGTGCGGGAATGCCGGGCATCGGCGGATATTGGTTGTGGCCCGCGGCCATGGCGGCCGTCACGTCTTCAAGCAGCTTCGGGTCGCAGTTGAAGTCGGGGAAGCCCTGGCCGAGGTTCACCGCGTTCTTCTCGGTTGCCAGCGCGGACATCACGGTGAAGATGGTGGTGCCGACGGCGGGCAGCTTGGTGGTGATCTCCGGCGTGCGTGGGGCGGAAAGAACAGTGCTCATGGTCGTGGTCGGAAGCTGGGGCTGCTGAAATATCAAAGATCGTAGTCTTGCTGATGCCCGCTCAGGGCCTTGGCAATCAGATTGCGGTCGAGCCGGTCGGACAGCAGCTCGGCAAACTTGAAGACGAAGTTGCGAAGGTAGGCACTGCGCTTGAACGCCACGCGTGCAATGTTCTGGCCGAACACGTGGCCCATGGGGCGCACCACGAGGTCGGCATTCGACTCGTCGCGCACCGCCATCTCGGCCACGATGCCAACGCCCAGGCCCAGGCGCACATAGGTCTTGATCACGTCGGAGTCGATGGCCTCGAGCGCGATGCGCGGCGTGAGCTTTTTCTGCGCAAAGGCGTGGTCGATGCGCGTGCGGCCGGTGAACGACGGGTGATAGGTAATGATGGGCTCGTGCGCCAGGTCTTCGAGCGAGATGCGCTCCTTGGCTGCCAGCGGGTGGTCTTTGGGGAGCACCAGCACGTGCTGCCATTCGTAGCAAGGCAGGGTCACCAGCTCTGCGTAGTCCGCGAGCGATTCGGTCGCAATACCCACCTCGGCAATTTCGTCGATCACCATGCGCGCCACCTGGTCGGGCGAGCCCTGGTGCAGGCTCACGTTGACCTTGGGGTAGGCCTCGCGGAGCCTGGCCACCGGCACCGGCAGCACGTAGCGCGCCTGGGTGTGGGTGGTGGCAATGGAGAGGGTGCCGCTGTCTTGCGCGCTGAACTGCTCGCCGATGCGCTTGAGATTGCCCACTTCTCGCATGATCAGCTCGATGCTGGCAATGACGTGCTGGCCCGGCTCGGTGACCCGCTTGAGGCGCTTGCCGTGGCGGGCGAAGATTTCGACGCCGAGTTCTTCTTCGAGCTCGATGATGGCTTTAGACACCCCGGGCTGCGAAGTGTGGAGCGCCTTGGCCGCTTCCGTGAGGTTCAGGTTGCGCCGCACGGCTTCCTGAACAAACTTGAATTGGTGCAGATTCATATCAAATTCCGTCTTATTGCGGAATTCATTATGCCTTCGGAGTCTATCGAAATGCCCGGGAGTTCAAGATTTGGTTGCGATTCTGGCCAGCAGCTCGACCAGTTCAGGCTCTTCGCCCACGATGTTGGCAAGCTGGAATTCGACTTGGGGCCAAGTGCCGCGCAGGGCGTCGAGTTGCAGCGGAAGGTCTTCACGGGCGTGCTTGCCCATGCCCAGGAACAGCGGAACGACCCTGAGCGACTTGGCGCCGCTCGCAATCAACGCTGCCGACGCGGTGCGCAGGTCGGGCGTTGCCAACTCCATGTAGGCGCAAACCACCCGCGCCTGCGGATCGAGCGCCGTGACGCGCGCGGCCACGGCCTCGATGGGCTCGCGCCAGCGCTCGTCGCGCGAGCCATGGGCCAGGAGGATGATGCCCCTTGCATTCACCGTGGTCATGTCCGGCTTCCCCGCTTCTATCTTCGAAGAACCAGCCAACTGAATGCGGCAAGCGACATGACCGAATAGATCAGCCCCGGCGCAGCGGCGGTCAGCCATGGTGACCAGTTGCTCAGGTTGCCGAGATAGCCGAACACGTTGTTCAGCAGGAAAAAGCTGATGCCGATCATCACGCCGCCGAACACATAGGTGGTGATGCCGGTCTGGCGGAAATGCAGGTACGCGAAGGGCAGGGCGAGCACCACCATCACCAGGCACGAGAGCGGATAGAAGACCTTGCGCCAGAACTGGATCTCGTAGCGCTGGGCGGTCTGCCCGTTGGCTTCGAGGTGGCTGATGTAGTCGAACAGGTCGATGGTGCTCATGCGGTCGGGCCGCAAAAGGGCGACCGACACCATTTCGGCCGTGAGGGTGGTCGGCCACTCGATCTCTGGCACCCGGCTGGTCAGGATGTGTGCCTTGTTGGCGTCGCTGCGCGTGTCGTAGTCCTGCAGCTCGACATCCGACAAGACCCAGCGGTCGTCGAGGATGCGCGCGGAAGTTGCGAGCAGCTGCTTGCGCACATAGCCCTTTTCGTCGAACTCGAAGATGCGCGCATTCCGAAGGGAGCCGTCGCGCGAAATCGACAGCACGTTGACGGCGTACGACACGTTGTCGCGCTTTTCCTTGAGCCACGCGCCCGTGTTGCCGACCAGCGAGAAGGTGCCCTGGTAGCGCGACTTGAGCAGTTGGCCCGTGCGCTCGGACGCCGGCGCGATGTAGTCGCCGATGGCAAAGGTCAGGAAAACGAAACCCACGCCCAGCAGCAGCAGGGTGCGCAGCGCGCGCCAGGGGCCGAGGCCGCTGGTGCGAAGAATGGTGTATTCGGAGCTTTGTGCCAGCCGCGCCATCACGAAGATGCAGCCGATCAGCACCGTGATCGGGAGCAGCTCATAAAGGTGGCTCGGAATGAGCAGGGTCACGTAGACCAGTGCCTGCGCCGGGCCGTAGGCCAGGCTTTCAGGCTTGCCGATCGATTGCAGCTCATCGACAAAGTCGAAGAAGAAGAACAGGCTCAGGAAGCCGAGCGTCACGAAGGCCACGGCCTTCAGTGCCTCGACGTAGATCAGGCGTCGGATTGTTTTCACGTGGTCGGGTCGATCTTGTTGGGCTGGGACGGCAGGCCGCCGGCAATGACGCGTTCCGTCCTGCGCCGCCTGCCCCAGTTGTTATTGCGCAAAACCAGCCATGCCACGCCGATCAGCAGCACGCCGCCGTGAAGCAGCAGCATGAAGGAGCCCATGCCGTAGCGGCCCGAGCTGATCCAGCTTTGGCCGAGGTTGAGCATGTTGTAGTAGACGACGAAGGCGAACAGCGCAAACAGCAGGTTGCCGCTGCGCCCCACGCGCGGGTTCACGCTGGAGACGGTCAGTGCGAGCAGCACGAAGTTGATAGCGGCCAGCAGCATGCCGATGCGCCAGGCGAGTTCGCCGCGGTTCGCGTCGCCGGGCTCGCGCAGGAGCTGGAGCGTTGGCTTGGCGCGTGCCGGCGTGGAGTCGGTGGTAAACGAGTCGTTGCCGCCGGCGCGGGTGCCGTAGGTCTCGAATTCGCTGATCTTGAGGCCCGAGGTTGCCGTGGGCAGCAGCGGGCGTTCGACCCGCTGGCCGTTGCTCAGCATGAGGTAGCGGTGCTCGCCCACGTTCTCGATGCGGCCGCTGCGCGCCGATGTGGTGATCTGCAGCCCCCGCTCGATGGCCCAGATGAACACGTTGGTGGCCGTGGCGCCGTCGGGCGTGTCCTTGTCGATGAAGAAGACGCGGATCCGGCCGGCCGATTCCCGGAATTCGCCGGGCGTGACGCGCTCGATGTCGCTGCGCCTTTCATACTGCGCGCGCATGCCGATGGTTTGCGAGTTGGCCCAGGGCCAGCCCAGCAGAGCCATGATGGCGATCAGCGCGAGCACCGGCCAGGCAAAGCGGAACAGCGGCTGCACGAAGTCGACCAGGCCGCGTCCGCTGGAGAACCAGATCACCATTTCGCTGTCGCGGTACATGCGCGACAAGGTGCCGACAATGGCAATGAACAGGCTCAGGCTCAGAATGGTCGGCATGTAACCGAGCACCGTGTATGCCATCACGAGGAACACTTCGGACGGGTTCACGCTGCCCTTGGAGGCGAGCCCGAGCGTGCGGATGAGCATCATGGTCATCACGATGGTGACCAGGACCACGAGGGTCGCTCCGAAGCTGCGCGACAGCTCCTTGCGTAGGGAAGAATGGAATAACATCGTTCGAGGAAAAAAAGGATTATGGACTTTCAGCTCAAGACCCTCACCGTCGCCCGCGCCGCGGCCGAAAAATCCGACGTTCTGATCGTGCTCGTCGGCAGCGCCCCCATCACCGCCAAGGACCCGCTTTCCGCCCTGATTGCCAGCGCGCGCAAGGCCGGCGACCTGCCCGACAAGGCCGGCAAGCTGCTCGCGCTCTACCATCCGGACGAGGTGGTGGCCTCGCGCGTGGTGCTCGCTGCGATTGGCGACGGTAAGCCTGCGTCGGTGCGCAGCGGCGTCATCGCGGCGGTCAATGCGGCCAAGGCCCATGCGCCCAAGCGGGTGGTGATGGTGTTTGCGCATGAAGCCGACGGCGCGGCGGTGGCCTGCGCCGTTGCCGCGGCAGCCGACGCCAGCTATGTCTACACCACGAGCAAATCGAAGGCTTCGAACGGCGACGGCGGGCGTTCCATCCGAAACCTCACGGTGGGTGTGAGCGATGCCGCGGCTGTGAGCAAGGCCTTCGATGAAGCCCGGGCCACGGTGTCCGGCATCGAATTTGCCAAGGAATGGGGCAACCGCCCGGGCAACTATTGCACGCCCACGCTGCTGGCTGACGCCGCGCAAGGCCTGGCCAAGCTGCCCCGCATCAAATGCGAGGTGCTGGGCCCCAAGGAAGTGCAGAAGCTCGGCATGGGCTCGTTCGCGGCCGTGGCGCAAGGCTCGGCCGAGCCGCTGCGCTTCATCGTGCTGCGCTACCAGGGCGGCCCGAAGGACCAAGCGCCCGTGGTGCTGGTCGGCAAGGGCATTACTTTCGACACCGGCGGCGTCTCGCTCAAGCCGGCGGCCGAAATGGACGAGATGAAGTTCGACATGTGCGGTGCCGCCAGCGTGCTCGGCACCTTCCGCGCGCTGGGCGAAATCCAGCCCGCCATCAACGTGGTGGGCCTGGTGCCCTCGTGCGAGAACATGAACGACGGCCGCGCCATCAAGCCTGGCGATGTGGTCACCAGCATGAGCGGGCAGACCATCGAGGTGCTGAACACCGATGCGGAAGGGCGCCTCATCCTGTGCGACGCGCTGACGTACGCCAAGCGCTTCGACCCCGCTGCCGTGATCGACATTGCCACCCTCACCGGTGCGTGCGTGGTGGCGCTGGGCGGCGTGCGCAGCGGCCTTTTCACGGCCGACGAAACGCTGGCCGCCGCGCTCCAGGCGGCCGGGGAAGAATCGCAAGACCGTTGCTGGCGCCTGCCGCTGGACGACGAATACGCCGACGGCCTCAAGAGCAACTTTGCCGATGTGGCCAATGTGGCGGGCCGTGCCGGCGGCGCCATTACCGCGGCCAAGTTCCTGCAGCGCTTTGCCGGCGATTTTGCGTGGGCGCACCTGGACATCGCAGGTACGGCCTGGAAGAGCGGGGCGGCCAAGGGATCGACCGGCCGTCCGGTGGGCCTGCTGATGTCTTACCTGATGGAACGCGCACGCAGCGGTGCGGCCAAGGCGCCCGCGCCGAAGGCCGCGCGCAAGAACGCCGGCCCCGCCGCGCGAAAGGCCCGGTCCGCACAGTGACGGAAATCGGCTTTCACTTCAATACGCCGGACAAGGTCAACTACGCCTGCCGGCTGGTTCGAAAGGCCGTGAGCGCGCGCGGGCTGCGCGTGGTGGTGGTGGGCGAGGCGCAGGTGCTGGAGGCCGTGGATGCCGCGCTCTGGCAACTCTCGCCGTCCGACTTCATCGCGCATTGCCGCGGCGACGCGCAGGCGCATATGGTGGCCCGTTCGCCGGTCATTCTTTCGGCCGAGGGTGCGGATGTTGCTTCGCTTCCGCACCGCGAGATGCTCGTGAACCTGGGGCCCGAGGTTCCGGCGGGCTTCGAGCGGTTCGAGCGCCTGATCGACATCGTGAGCGACGAGGCCACGGACCGGCAGATCGGCCGCTCGCGGTGGCGCCACTATGCCGACCGGGGCTACACCATCCAGCCGCACGATTTTGCGAGGAGCGCTTCCTGATGGCCAGCACGCTGCGTACACCGCCCCGGTTCGTTCCTACCCTGACCACCGTGCTCGATCTCCCGGCCGAGCCCGTGGCCGCCGAGGCCGGCAAGCCGCCTGTTCCCGCCAGCACGCCGGCACCGCCGGTCGACCCCGCCGAAGCGGTGGCGTTGCCCCCGGCCGAGCAGCGGTCCGACGCCGAAATCGTGCGCCTGGAAGAGCAGCTCTTGCATCGGGTGCTGCAGCGCGTGGACCTGTCTTTGGAAGAGCGTTTGAGCGACACGGTGTCGGCCGCCGTTCAACAGCAACTCGACTCGATGCTGCCTCGGCTGCGTGAAGAAATCGAGGCCGTTTTGCGTGCTTTGGTCATTGAAGCAATGGCCGCCGAACTCTCGGAAAACACAGGGTCTACGCCAGCTTCCGGAGCATAAAGCTTCAGCTAAACTGCGCCGCAGGTCGGTAGGCGTGAGGGTGCCGCTGGTCCGCGGCGCGAAACTTGCGAGGTCTGCGCGCCCGGATCACACGACCGGTTTCTTGTTTAGTTTTATTTATCCATGTTCTGGAGGTTCTCATGCAATTGAAATGGACTGCGGTCGCACTGGCTGCACTCACGCTTGTGGCTTGCGGCAAAAAAGAAGAAGCAGCTGCACCCGCCGCACCGGCGCCCACGGCAGCGGCCCCGGCACCTGCAGCGCCTCCGGCAGACGCACTGGTCGTCAAGATCGGCCACGTGGCACCCACCAGCGGTCCGATTGCCCACCTTGGCAAGGACAATGAGTTCGGCGCCCGGATGGCCATCGAAGACCTCAATGCCAAGGGCCTCAAGATCGGCGACAAGGTCGCCAAGTTCGAGCTGCTGCCCGAAGACGACGCAGGCGATCCGAAGCAAGGCACGGCCGTGGCCCAGAAGCTGGTCGACAGCAAGGTCAACGGTATCGTGGGTCACCTGAATTCGGGCACCACCATCCCCGCTTCCAAGCTCTACAGCGACGCCGGCATTCCGCAGATTTCGCCTTCGGCAACCAACCCCAAGTACACGCGCCAAGGCTTCAAGACCACGTTCCGCGTGGTGGCCGACGACACGCAACTCGGCGGCACGCTGGGCAAGTACGCTGTCGAAACGCTCAAGGGCAAGAACATTGCCGTGATCGACGACCGCACGGCCTACGGCCAGGGCGTTGCCGAAGAATTCGAAAAGGCAGCCAAGGCTGCCGGCGCGACCATCGTCGGCCACGAGTTCACCACCGACAAGTCGACCGACTTCAACGCCATCCTGACCAAGCTCAAGGCTGCCAAGCCCGACGTGCTGTTCTTCGGCGGTATGGACGCCGTTGGCGGCCCGATGCTCAAGCAGGTCAAGCAGCTCGGCCTGAACGTCAAGTTCATGGGCGGCGACGGCCTGTGCACCGGCGAACTGCCGAAGCTGGCTGGCGATGCCATCGGCGAAGAGATGGTGGTTTGCGCCGAAGCCGGCGGTGTCGATGGCGACTTCAAGCAGCCGCTGGAAGACTTCAAGGCCAAGTTCAAGACCAAGAACGGCGTGGACGTGCAGATCTATGCACCGTACGTGTACGACGCGGTCAACGTGCTGGCTGAAGCCATGGTCAAGGCCGGTTCCGCCGACCCTGAAAAGTACCTGCCGGAAGTCGGCAAGGTGCAATACAAGGGCGTGACCGGCCCGATCGCCTTCGACGAAAAGGGCGACATCAAGAACGGCGCGCTGACGCTCTTCACCTACAAGGGTGGCGTGCGTACGCAAATCGCCGTGGTGCGCTGATCGGCTCACCGCATGGCGCAGCAATGCGCAAAAAAGAAAAGGGCCTTCGGGCCCTTTTTGTTGCCTGCCGCCTTACGCCGGCAATCAGGTGAGGGCAGCGTGGCCCGAGGGCCGGTCGGTGTTGCAGTATTCGATGAAGGCGTCGAGATCGCGCGATTTGTCGAAGACCGCGTCTGCGCCCAGTGCCTCGCAGCGGGCGCGGATGTCGGCCGTGACGTAGTTGCTCAGCACCACCACGCGCTGGCCGGGTCCGCGGGTCTTGCAGCCCGAGAGCACGCCAAGGCCGGAGCCTTCCTTCAGGAACAGGTCGATGATGAGAAGCTGCCAGTCATGGGGATGGGCGGCAAGCCAGGCGAGCGCGGCCGACTCGGTTTCAGCAAACCCGACGACCTGTCCGTTGACAAGGTCCTCGAGGGCCGGAACCAGGTTGTCTCTGATGGTCTTGTTGTCCTCTACGAGGAACGTGATGAGGGCCATGCCGTGGTTTCGCTTTGAGAACCAATAGCGTAGCGTGCCGGATGAGTCCGCAGCGTAGGAGAAGGGATAAGGCGCAATCCATTCGGCCGGGACGGACCGAAAAGACGGTCAGTCCGACGCGCCAGCTCGAATCCTTGCCTTGAGTTCTTCCGCCTCGGCCTGGCTTTCGTCCCGCTCGGCAGTGGCTTCGAGCCGCTTTTCGATTTCTTCGCTCAAGGCCGCGTTGACCTCGGCCAGTGTTTCCGCCGACTTGGCCAGCTTTTCCTCGAGCTGGCTGGTGTGCTCGATGGCCTGGGCCACGTCGCCCACCTGTACTTCTTCAGGCAGCCCCTGTTCGAGAACCGTGTTCACGACCGCAAGGTTGTCCGATGCCCGCTGCACGTCCGCGGCAACCGCTTCGGTCTTCTCCAATGTCTGTTCGAGTGACGTGTCGCCACGCGATGAAGTTTGTTGCTGTCCGGCCATCCGGGCTCCTTTGCAGGCGTGAAAAGTAAGACCTTTGGATGGTACCGCCAGACGACCTCGGTTGGCGGTGCCGGGCGCGTTGCTGGAGTACAACGGCGCCCACAAAAAAGCCCAAGGTGCCTTGGGGCAACTCGGGCTTTCTTCTTTTGCTGCATGTTCGCGAACGGTTACGAACAATCAATCTCTGGCGGAGCAGGCGGGATTCGAACCCGCGGAGGGCTATTAACCCTCACACGCTTTCCAGGCGTGCGACTTAAACCGCTCATCCACCGCTCCTGAGCCCTCGATTGTAGCAGTCGCTCAGGCCGGATTTTGCGGTTTGCCGGCCTGGACCATGCGCATGGCCGAGGCGATGAGCGCCGCCGTTTCGCTCATGTTGCTCGGCACGATCAGCGTGGTCTTGGAATCGGCCGCCACCTTGCCGTAGGCATCGACGGCGCGCTCGGCCACCTTGAGCTGCACGGCCTGTTCACCGCCCGGCTGGCGAATGGCCGCAGCCACGCGCTCGATGGCGTCAGCCGTGGCGGTGGCCACCGCCGTGATCGCGGCCGCCTCGCCCTGGGCGTTGTTGATCTGGGCCTGCTTTTCGCCCTCGGAGCGGGCAATGAAAGCCTCGCGTTCGCCGGTGGCGATGTTGATCTGCTCCTGCCGGCGGCCCTCGGAGGCGGCGATGAGGGCGCGCTTGCCGCGTTCGGCGGTGATCTGCGCCTGCATGGCCAGCAGAATTTCCTTGGGCGGCGTCAGGTCCTTGATTTCGTAGCGCAGCACCTTCACGCCCCAGTTGAGCGCCGCCTCGTCGATCGCCGCAACCACTTGCGCATTGATGACGTCGCGTTCCTCGAAGGTCTTGTCGAGCTCGAGCTTGCCGATCACGCTGCGCAGAGACGTTTGGGCCAGCTGCGTCACGGCCACGATGTAGTTCGACGAGCCATAGCTCGCGCGCATCGGGTCGGTCACCTGGAAGTACAGGATGCCGTCGACCTGCAGCTGGGTGTTGTCCCGCGTGATGCAGATCTGGCTGGGCACGTCGAGCGGAATTTCCTTCAGGCTGTGCTTGTAGGCGACCCGGTCGATGAAAGGGATCAGGAAGTTGGGGCCGGGCGTCATGGTGCCATGGTACTTGCCCAGGCGCTCGCGCACCCATGCGTTCTGCTGCGGCACGAACTTGACCGACTGGCTGATGAAGATGATCGCAATGACCAGGATGATGATGGGAACCGAAAATTCCATGATGTTTCTCCTCTTGAATTCTGTGTTTAGGTCTTTTCGACCACGAGGCGGCTGCCGATGACTTCGACCACGCGGTGCTCTCCGGCCGACGGGACGCGGCCCGCGCGCTGCACCACCGTCCACTGGGCGCCACGATAGCGCACGGTGGCGGTGCCCTCGGGGCTCCATGCCTCCACGTGGATGATTTCGCCGATGTCCATGTTGACGTCGCGATTTGCCTCGGTGGGCGGGGCGGCCGGCCGCCTGCGCTGCACGGCGTACCAGACCAGCACCGCGCCCACGCCGACCACGGCCGCCACGACCAACTGCGTGACGGTGCCCATGCCCAGGTGCGCGGCAATGGCTGCGGCTGCAAAGCCGGTGGCCAGCAGCAACAGGTAGACCGTACCCGAGAGCAATTCGAGCACGATCGCGGCTCCCGCTATCAGCCACCAGATGGTGGAATTCGCCATGTCTTCTCCTCTTTGATGGACGCTCGACATTCTGAGTCAAAAGCTCACGCAATCCTTCATCCGAATTCCGTACACTTCGCGCCTCATTGCCTGTCCGGAGCCCTGCTCATGAAATTTCGCTTCCCCATCGTCATCATCGACGAGGACTTCCGCTCCGAAAACACCTCGGGCCTCGGTATTCGCGCGCTTGCGCAGGCCTTCGAAAGCGAGGGCTTCGAGGTGCTGGGCGTCACGAGCTATGGTGACCTGAGCCAGTTTGCCCAGCAGCAAAGCCGTGCCAGCGCGTTCATCCTGTCGATCGACGACGAGGAATTCACCGTGGGTCCCGACCTGGACCCGGCCGTGCTCAGCCTGCGGAACTTCATTGGCGAGGTGCGGCGCAAGAACGCCGATGTGCCGATCTATATTTACGGCGAAACCAAGACTTCGCGCCATATTCCGAATGACATCTTGCGCGAGCTGCACGGCTTCATCCACATGTTCGAGGACACGCCGGAGTTCGTGGCGCGCCACATCATCCGCGAGGCCAAGAGCTACCTCGAAGGCGTGCAGCCGCCGTTCTTCAAGGCGCTGATCGACTACGCCGAAGACGGTTCGTACTCGTGGCACTGCCCGGGCCACTCGGGCGGCGTGGCGTTCCTGAAGAGCCCGGTGGGGCAGATGTTCCACCAGTTCTTCGGCGAGAACATGCTGCGCGCCGACGTCTGCAACGCGGTGGAAGAACTCGGCCAGCTGCTAGACCACACCGGCCCGGTGGCGGCCAGCGAGCGCAATGCGGCGCGCATCTTCAACGCCGACCATTGCTTCTTCGTGACCAATGGCACCAGCACCAGCAACAAGATGGTGTGGCACCACACGGTGGCGCCGGACGACGTGGTGGTGGTCGACCGCAACTGCCACAAATCGATCCTGCACGCGATCATCATGACCGGCGCGATTCCGGTGTTCATGAAGCCCACGCGCAACCACTTCGGCATCATCGGCCCCATTCCGAAGAGCGAGTTCGAGCAGAGCGCCATCAAGGCCAAGATCAAGGCCAACCCGCTGCTCGCCGACGTGGACCCGAACAAGGTCAAGCCGCGCGTGATGACGCTCACCCAGTCGACCTACGACGGCGTGATCTACAACACCGAGACCATCAAGAACATGCTCGACGGCTACGTCGACACGCTGCACTTCGACGAGGCGTGGCTGCCGCATGCGGCTTTCCACCCGTTCTATGGCGCCTACCACGCCATGGGCAAGCGCCGCGTGCGCCCGAAGGAATCGCTGGTGTTTGCCACCCAGTCGACCCACAAGCTCTTGGCCGGCATCAGCCAGGCCAGCCACGTGCTGGTGCAAGACTCGCAGAACCGTGCGCTCGACCGCGACCTGTTCAACGAGGCCTATCTCATGCACTCGTCGACCAGCCCGCAGTACGCGATCATCGCAAGCTGCGACGTGGCCGCCGCCATGATGGAGCCGCCCGGCGGCACCGCGCTGGTGGAAGAGAGCATTCTCGAGGCGCTCGATTTCCGCCGCGCCATGCGCAAGGTGGAAGAAGAGTTCGGCAAGGACGAATGGTGGTTCAAGGTCTGGGGCCCCGAAAAGCTCGTCGACGAAGGCATCGGCCGCGCCGAAGACTGGATCATGACGGGCGAGAAGAACGGCAAGCCGAGCAAGAGCAAGAAGTCGCCGCGCAACTGGCACGGCTTTGGCGAGCTGGCCGATGGCTTCAACATGCTCGACCCGATCAAGTCGACCATCGTGACGCCCGGGCTGGACCTCGAGGGCAACTTTGCCGAAACGGGCATTCCCGCGAGCGTGGTGACCAAGTTCCTTGCCGAGCACGGCGTGATCGTGGAGAAGACCGGGCTCTACAGCTTCTTCATCATGTTCACCATCGGCATCACCAAGGGCCGCTGGAACACGTTGCTCACTGCCCTGCAGCAGTTCAAGGACGATTACGCGCGCAACCAGCCGATGTGGCGCATCCTGCCCGAGTTCTGCCAGCAGCACCCCGGCTACGAGCGCCTGGGCCTGCGCGACCTGTGCCAGCACATCCATCAGCTGTACGCGCGCTACGACGTGGCGCGCCTCACGACCGAGATGTACCTGAGCGACCTGACGCCGGCCATGAAGCCCAGCGACGCCTTTGCCCACATTGCGCACCGCAAGACCGAGCGCGTGGAAATCGACGAACTCGAAGGCCGTATCACCACCAGCCTGATCACGCCGTACCCGCCGGGCATTCCGCTGCTCATTCCGGGCGAAGTGTTCAACAAGAAGATCGTCGACTACCTCAAGTTTTCGCGCGAGTTCAACCTGCAGTGCCCGGGCTTCGAAACCGACATCCACGGCTTGGTGGCGCGCATCGACGAAACCGGCAAGAAGCGCTATTACGCGGACTGCGTGGCCGCGCCGAAGAAATAACAAAGAGCCGAGGAAGCGCGCGGCACGCTCGGCCTGCCGCGTTCAAGAGGGCAGGTCGATCCGCACCCGCATGAAACGGGCGAACCTCGGCAGGCCGCTGGCGTTCATGCCATTGAAGCGGTAGGTCACCCAGCTGCCGACCGCGGGCGGATTGTCGCGCTCGGCATCGGTCAGGCCGGTGCCGAGCTTGAAGCGCTTGCCTTCGGGCGTTTCGACCAGCAGCGCACCCAGCCGCCCGCCGTGCCTGCCTTTGCCCGGCACATGACCCACCACGCGGGCATCCGCGTCTTCATGGGGTTTTACCTTGAGCAGGTCGTTGTTGCGTTCCGCGCGATAGAGCGATCCGCCCCGATGCAGCATGAGGCCTTCGCCGCCCATCTTCACCGTCTTGTCGAGCAGTGCCTGCAGGTCCGCATGCGTGGTGGCCCGCTCTTGCGGCACGGCCACGATCCAAGGGGCATCGGTGATCGGCAGCAGCTTGCGCAGCGCCGCCAGCCGCGCGGTGAAATCACCGCCCTGGCTCGGCAGGTCGAACACCATGAAGCGCATGCTGTGCCAGGCGCCGTCGTTGGGCGTCTGGCTGCGCGCGGTAGAAACGGCGTGCGCAAACTGGCCCCGGCCGGCCCACAACTCGCCGTCGAGCGGCTGCTTGGGCAGCGGCGCGGTAAACCAGGCGGGTGCCGCCACCGGCTCGCCGCCGCGCGTCCAGAGCCGCTTGCCGTCCCAGTAGCCGCGCACCCCGTCGTACTTTTCGCTGACCCAATAGTCGGCCAGCGACATGCCGGGGCGATAGACCTCGGCCAGCATCAGCGCTGGGGCGGCGGGCGCGCCGCGGCCGCATTGGCCGCCAGCGCGCCGATCCCGGCGAGCAAGAGGGAACGTCGGGTTAGCAAGAAGTCGTTGCCAATCGATGAAGGAATGTTCTGTCGAAGCCGGGAGCCAGTCCCTTATTCGGCCATTCCCGCCACGACGTTGCTGAAGCCGCCATCCACGTAGGTGATTTCGGCCGTGACGCCGCTGGCCAGGTCGCTCAGCAGAAAGGCGGCCACGTTGCCGACTTCTTCGATCGTCACGTTGCGGCGGATCGGCGAGGCGTCTGCCACGGCGGACAGCATCTTGCCGAAGCCCTTGATGCCGCTGGCCGCCAGCGTCTTGATCGGGCCGGCGCTGATGCCGTTGACCCGCATGCCCTTGGGGCCGAGCGACGCCGCGGTGTAGCGCACCGAAGCTTCGAGCGAGGCCTTGGCCAGGCCCATGGTGTTGTAGTTGGGCAGCGCGCGTTCGGCGCCCAGGTAGGTCAGCGTCAGCAGCGCCGACTTGTCGTTCAGGTAGGGCAGGGCTGCCTTGGCCATGGCCGGGAAGCTGTAGGCGCTGATGTCGTGCGCAATCTTGAAGCCCTCGCGCGAGAGCCCTTCGAGAAAGTCGCCCGCGATGGCTTCGCGCGGTGCAAAGCCGATGCTGTGCACGAAACCGTCGAACTTGGGCCAGGTCTGCGCCAGATCGGCAAAGAGCTTGTCGATCTGCGCGTCGTCGCCCACATCGCAGTCAAAAATCAGCTTGGAGTCGAAATCGGCGGCGAATTCGGTGATACGGTCCTTGAACCGCTCGCCGACATAGCTGAAGGCGAGCTCGGCGCCTTGTTCGTGGCAGGCCTTGGCGATGCCGTAGGCAATGGAGCGATTGCTCAACACGCCGGTGATCAACAGTTTTTTGCCGGAAAGAAAGCCCATGAAGTTGCCTCGTGAAAATCTTGGGCAGAATTCTCGCATGCGGTTTACCTGGGCTTGGTTATTGACGTTGTGCGCGGTTCCCGCATGGGGGGCGCACGGATATGCACTTTGGGACGACCTGAAATACGCGCCCGGCTTCCAGTCGTTCGACTACGTCAACCCCGATGCACCCAAGGGCGGCGAGCTCCGGCTCGTGAGCAACCAGCGCTATTCGACCTTCGACAAGTACAACCCCTTCACCATCAAGGGCGCGCCGCCGGCCTACCTGGACGGCCTGCTGTTCGACTCGCTGCTGACCGGATCGATGGACGAAACCGCCTCGGGCTACGGCCTGCTGGCCGAAGACGTCGCGGTTGCGCCGGACCGCCTCAGCGTCACGTTCCGGCTGCGTCCGGAGGCCCGCTTCCACAACGGCATGCCCGTGGAAGCCGCCGATGTGAAGCACAGCTACGACACGTTGATCGGCCCCTTCACCTCGCCCGGATACAAGACCATGTTGCAGGAGGTGGAGGGCGCCGACGTGCTGGACGCCCGCACGATCCGCTTCCGCTTCAAGACGCCAAACCGCGAATTGCCGTTGATCGTGGGCGGACTGCCGGTCTTCAGTCGTGCCTGGGGCATGGAGAACGGCAAGGCCAAGCCTTTCGACCAGGTGGTGATGGACATTCCGATCGGCAGCGGGGCCTACAAGATCGGGCCCGTTCGCTTCGGCAAGGACATCACCTATGTGCGCGACCCCAACTACTGGGGGCGCAATCTGGCGGTGAACCGCGGCGCGCAGAACTTCGACCGCATCACCATCAAGATCTACAAGGACAACACGGCCCGCCTCGAGGCGTTGAAGGCCGGGGAGTTCGACATGATGAGCTTCTATTCGGCGGGTGACTGGGCGCGCCGCGTCACGGGCAAGCGCTTCGACTCCGGTGAGCTCATCAAGCGGGAGTTTCCGCACAAGAAGCCTTCCGGGTTCCAGAGCTTCGTGCTGAACAGCCGCCGCGACAAGCTGAGCGACCCGCGCGTGCGCGAGGCGCTGGGCCTGGCGCTGGACTATGAGTGGATGAACCGCCAGATGTTCTACAACGGCTATCCACGCGTGAAGGATCTGTTCGGCAACACCGACTGCGAAGCCCAAGGCTTGCCCTCCGCCGAAGAGAAGGCGCTGCTCGAGCCCTGGCGAGGCAAGATCCCGGAGGCGAGCTTCGGCCCGATGTATGCCCCGCCCACCACCGAAGGCGCCGGGCAGTCGCTGCGCAACAACCTTCGGCGCGCCCGCGACCTGCTGAAAGCCGCCGGCTGGGAATACCGGGACGGCGCACTGCGCAATGCGAAGGGCGAGGCGATGACGCTGGAATACCTTGACAGCAAGGAAGGCGGCGTGCGCACGGTGTCGCCCTGGATGCGCAACCTCGAAAAGCTCGGCATCTCGCTGAACTTCGCGCCGGTCGACTTCGCGCTCTACCAGGAGCGTCTCGACCGGTTCGAGTTCGACGTCACCACCATCAACTTTCCAGGCACCAACAACCCGGGCCAGCAGCTTCTCGAGATCTTCGGCAGCAAGGCCGCCAAGACGGAGAGTTCGGGCAACTACATGGGCGTGTCCACGCCCGCGGTCGACGCGCTGCTGAAGAAAATCGTGGAAGCCGACAGCAAGGCCGAACTATTGCCCGCGTGCCGCGCACTGGACCGGGTGGTCATGCACAGCCACTACCTGATTCCGCAATGGACGCTGACGTCGCACCGCGTCGCCTACGACGACCGCCGGCTGGCGTTCAAGGCCCCGATGCCGCCGTATGCCGGTGCCGAAGCCTGGGTCATGGGAACCTGGTGGGCCAAGCCGCAGAAACAATAGAAGAGAAGGAAACGAACCGTGCTCTCCTATGTACTCAAGCGGCTGTTGCTGTTCATTCCCACGCTGCTGGGCGTTTTGCTCGTCACTTTCCTGGTGATCCAGTTCGTGCCCGGAGGGCCGGTAGAGCAATACCTGGCCGAGGCAAAAACCGCGGGCGCCGGTGGTGGTGGCGGTTTCGAATCGGGCGGCGGTTCCTACCGGGGCAACCAGGGCGTCGACCCGAAACGGCTTGAACAGATCAAGGCGCTCTACGGCTTCGACAAGCCGCCGCATGAGCGCCTCTGGCAGATGCTTGGCCAGTTCGCGCGCTTCGATCTCGGCAGGAGCTTCTTCCAGAACAAGGATGTGTGGACGCTGATTCTGGAGAAGCTGCCGGTGTCGATCAGCCTGGGCCTATGGACGTTCTTCATCAGCTACGGTGTTGCGGTGCCGCTGGGCGTCGCCAAGGCGGTCAGGGCGGGGACGCGGTTCGACCTGATCAGCACGCTCATCGTGCTCATCGGCTATGCCATTCCGGGCTTTGTGCTCGGGGTGGCGCTGCTGGTCATTTTTGGCGGGCAGCTTCAGTGGTTTCCATTGCGAGGATTGACCTCGTCGAACTGGGATGAACTGAGTTGGGGCGCACGCATCGTCGACTACCTCTGGCACATCACGCTGCCTGTCACCGCCATGGTGCTCGGCAGCTTTGCGGTAACGGCCATGCTCACCAAGAACGCCTTTCTCGAAGAAATCCGCAAGCAATACGTTCTCACCGCCCGCGCCAAGGGGCTGGGTGAGCGGCAGGTGCTGTGGAAGCATGTGTTCCGCAATGCGCTCATCCCGATCATCACCGGCTTGCCGTCGGCCTTCATCGGCGCATTCTTCGCGGGCTCGCTGCTCATCGAGACCCTGTTCTCTCTCGACGGGCTGGGCCTGCTTGGCTATGAGAGCGTGATACGGCGCGACTACCCGGTGGTGCTTGGCACCCTGTACCTTTTCACGCTGATCGGCCTGGTGACCAAGCTGATTTCCGATCTCTGTTATGTCTGGGTGGACCCGCGTGTCAAATTCGACTGAAAGCGCGATGTCCGTCGCGGTGCCGGCTGGCCAGAATGCCAAGGCGGTACCCACTAGCACGGCGCATGTTTCTCCCAGCCGCCGTGCGTGGATACGCTTCAAGCGCAACCGCCTTGGCTACTGGAGCCTGGTGATCTTCACCGCGATGGTGGTGCTGAGCCTGTTTGCCGAAGTGCTGTCTACCGACAAGCCGCTGGTTCTGCGCTATGAGGGCCGCACCTATTTCCCGGTGCTGCGCGACTACTCCGAGAAAACATTCGGCGGCGATTTCGAGACGCCGGCCGACTACCTCGATCCCTTCATTCGCGAGCGCATCACGCAAGGCGGTAACTGGGCGATCTACGCGCCCAATCCCTACGGCCCCAAAACACTCAACTACTTCGCCAAGGCGCCAAGTCCGGCGGCTCCCACGGGCGACAACTTCTTTGGCACGGATGACCGCGGGCGCGACCTCCTGGCACAGCTGATCTACGGTTTTCGCGTGAGCGTGCTGTTCGGGCTGGCGCTCACTGCCATCGGCACAGTGCTTGGCGTGATCGCAGGCGCGGTGCAGGGCTATTTTGCCGGCAAGGTCGACCTGGCGTTCCAGCGCTTCATCGAGATATGGAGTTCGATGCCCGAGCTGTATCTGCTGATCATCTTCAGCGCGATCTTCGCGCCCAGCGTTGCGTTGCTGCTGATCCTGCTCAGCCTGTTCGGGTGGATGGGCCTGGCGGACTACGTGCGCGCCGAGTTCCTGCGCAACCGGCAGATGGACTATGTGCGCGCCGCCCGCGCCCTGGGCGTCGGCAACCTGCAGATCATGTGGCGCCACATCCTGCCCAACAGCATGGTGCCGGTAGTCACCTTCCTGCCGTTTCGCATGAGCGCGGCCATCCTGGCGTTGACCTCGCTCGACTTCCTTGGCCTGGGTGTGCCGCCGGGCACGCCGTCGCTCGGCGAGCTGCTGAGCCAGGGCAAGGCCAACATCGATGCCTGGTGGATTTCGCTTTCCACTTTCGGGGTGCTGGTCGTCACGCTGATGCTGCTGACGTTCATGGGCGATGCACTGCGAGATGCGCTCGATCCACGAAAGGCCGACAAATGAGCGAAATGCCCCATCAGCCGCTGCTCGACGTAAAGGGCCTGCGCGTCGCCTTCGGTGGCAAGAGCGTGGTGCACGGCGTCGACCTTCGCATCGCCGCGGGCGAAAAGCTCGCGCTTGTCGGCGAATCGGGCTCGGGCAAGACTGTCACGGCCCTGTCGCTGCTGCGGCTGGCGCAGAACGCCGAAGTGACCGGCTCCGCCAAATTGTTCGACGCGCGAAGCGGCTCGAATGCGCGCGATCTGCTGTCGATTCCGGAGCGTGAACTGCGCGGCATCCGCGGCAAGGAGATCGCGATGATCTTCCAGGAGCCGATGACGGCGCTCAATGCGCTCTACAGTGTGGGCGACCAGATTGCCGAGGTGCTGGAACTTCACGAAGGGCTTTCCGCGCGGGAAGCGCAGGCGGCTGCCGTCCGGTTGCTTGCCGACACCGGAATTCCTGAGCCGGAACGCCGGGCGAGGTCGTTTCCGCACCAGCTTTCGGGCGGCCAGCGCCAGCGCGCCATGATTGCGATGGCGCTAGCCTGCAAGCCGCGCCTGCTGCTGGCGGACGAACCGACCACTGCGCTCGACGTCACAGTGCGCGCGCAAATCCTCGACCTGCTTGCCGACCTTCAGCGCAAGCACGGCATGGCCGTGCTGTTGATCACGCACGACCTCAACCTGGTGCGCCGGTTTGCCGACCGCGTCGCGGTGATGGAAAACGGCCACATCGTCGAGCATGGCGCTGTCGGCACCGTGTTCGAAGCGCCGCAGCATGCCTACACGCGCAAGCTGATCGACAGCCATCCGGAGCGCGACGTCTCCGCGGTGGCCCTAGGCGCGGGTGCGAAGCCGGTGCTGGAGGCCACAGGCCTGCGGGTGAGCTATCCGGTGTCCAGGCCGGGCATCGCGGGCTGGTTCCGCAAGGGTGAATTCATCGCGGTGGAGAACGCCGATTTCCGCATAGCGCCCGGCGAAACGCTGGGCGTGGTCGGCGAATCCGGTTCGGGCAAGTCCACGCTGGCGCTGGCCGCGCTCGGGCTGTTGAAGTACCGCGGCGCGCTGAAGGTGGACGGCAAGGGGTGGGCGGTCGACCGCGCGTCCGACCTGGCCCTGCGCCGGGTCATGCAGGTGGTTTTCCAGGACCCGTTTTCTTCGCTCTCTCCCCGCATGACGGTCGAGCAGATCGTAGGGGAGGGGTTGCGCGTGCACGCACCCGAACTGGGCACGGTGCAGCGGCGGGCGCGAGCTCTTGCAGCATTGGCCGACGTGGGGCTGAGCGAGGCGCAGTTTCCGTCGCTGCTCGACCGCTATCCGCACGAGTTTTCGGGCGGGCAGCGACAGCGGCTCGCAATTGCGCGCGCATTGATCGTCGATCCGCAACTGCTGGTGCTCGACGAGCCCACCAGTGCGCTCGACGTCACGATCCAGAAGCAGGTGCTGGGATTGCTCCAGCGCCTGCAGCGCGAGCGTGGCCTGAGCTATTTGCTCATCACGCACGACGTCGAGGTGATCCGCGCCATGGCGCACCAGGTCATCGTGATGAAGGACGGCGCCATCCTCGAAACCGGCCCGGTCGAGCGCGTGCTCGATACACCCGAGCACCCCTATACAAAGAAACTGGTGGCCGCCGCGCTGCTGGAATAACAACGGAACTGAAGAAAGATGTCGGGAGTCGGACAAAACCGGCGCGGTGCCTGGCGCGCGGCGCTGGCCTGCATGGTCACTTTGGCTGTGGCCATGGGCCTGGGGCGTTTCGCCTTCACGCCCATGCTGCCGATCATGCTGCACGAGGGAAAGCTGCAGCTCGAGGCCGGAGGCGTGCTGGCTTCACTCAATTACCTGGGGTACTTCTTGGGAGCAGTCAGCTGCGCGGCCATCGGCATCAAGGCCAAGAGCATGGTGCGCGGCGGGCTGGCCGCCACGACGGTGCTGCTGATCGGCATGGGCGTGCTCCACAGCTTTACCAGTTGGGGCATCTTGCGCACGGCGGCGGGGGTGATGAGCGCCTGGGTCTTCGTTTTCGCGTCCGGGTGGGGCTTGCGGCGCTTGGCCGAAACCAATTCGCCGGCATTGGCCGGCGTGATCTACACGGGCCCCGGTATCGGCATTGCCATGACCGGCCTGCTCGGCGGCGCCCTGGGGCGCTGGGGCTCGGAAGCCGGGTGGATCGGCCTCGGCCTGCTCGCGGTGGTGCTGGTGGCGCTGATCTGGCGGATATTTGATGACGGCGACCTGCCCGCCGCCAGCGGTTCCACGGCGGCACCTCCGGCTGCAGCCGGGCCGGCTGCTTCGGCGTCGGCGCGCAGCGACGCGATCTGGCTGGTTGCGCTGTATGGCCTGGCCGGCTTCGGCTACATCATCACCGCGACGTTCCTTCCGGTGATCGCCCGCCAGGCCCTGCCGGGTTCGCCCTGGCCCGACTTCTTCTGGCCGCTGTTCGGGCTGGCCATCATTCCAGGCGCGCTGATCGGCGCCCGCGCGCCCGTCCACTGGGACAACCGTTTGCTGCTGGCCGTGGCCTATGCGCTCCAGGCGCTGGGCGTGGTGCTGTCGGTCGCATGGCCGACGATCACGGGCTTTGCCCTTGGGAGCCTGCTGCTCGGCATGCCGTTCACGGCCATCACGCTTTTTGCCATGCGAGATGCCCGCCGCTTGCGGGGAAATGCCGCGGCCGGGCTGATCGGCTTCGCGACGGCTTCCTATGGGGTCGGGCAGATCATCGGGCCGCTGTTTGCGGCGCCGCTGGCCCAGCGGACCGGGTCTTTCCAGCTGCCGCTGCTGGTGGCGGCCGCCGCGCTGGCGCTTGGTTCCGTGCTGTTTGCGCTGGTCTGGTTCAGATCCCGGCGCCGGCAGGCGTTTTGAGCCGCTCCAGCCACTTCATTTATCACAGGAATAGCATATAATTCGAGGCTCACGACCAAACGGGCGGGTACCAACCGCCCGTTTTTTTTGGTCTATGCATTTTCAATGCGTGCATCCGTGGCGGGCGGGTGGCGCGTACAAGCATTTCGCACAGGCATTTTTACAAGGCGTTTTCGAACACGTGGCATTGCAGCAGATTGTGGAACAAACCGTAGCCGGACTCGGCTACGACCTGGTCGAGATCGAACGGTCGGCCGGGGGATTGCTGCGCGTGACGATTGATTTGCCCTGGACGGCCCCCACATCGGAAGCTGTGGCTGCCGGTATTCCCGAGCCTTTCGTGACCGTCGAAGATTGCGAAAAGGTCACGCGGCAGCTGCAATTTGCGCTCGAGGTCGATGGTGTCGATTACAAGCGGCTCGAGGTTTCCTCGCCGGGTATTGACCGTCCGCTGCGCAATGAGCAGGATTTCGAACGTTTCGTGGGCGAGATCATCGACATCACGCTCAAGGCGCCGATGGGTGCCGCGGCGGCGGGGCAGGTGTCTGCTACCCGCAAGAAGTTTCGCGGCACGCTGGAGCGCGTGGAAGGGGCCAACGGAGCCCCGGGCTGGCAAATCGTCTGGAGCGATGCGCCCGAGCCCAAGCCGGGTCAAAAAGTGAGCAAGAAGCGCGCGCCTGCAACGTTGCATGCGCTCGGCTTCGTGCTGGACGAGCTGCGCGATGCGCGGCTTGCGCCAATTGTGGATTTCAAGGGCCGCAAGGCCAAAACCCAACCGGGTTTTTCGGATATTGACGACGGAACGAATGTTCCGGACTGACTAGAGGAGTGGGTGGCATGAATCGCGAAATGTTGATGTTGGTGGATGCGATCTCGCGCGAGAAGAACGTCGAGCGCGACGTGGTTTTCGGCGCAGTCGAGTCCGCACTGGCGCAGGCCACCAAGAAGCTCCACCAGGGCGACGTGGACATCCGCGTCTCGGTCGACCGCGACAGCGGCGACTATGAAACCTTCCGCCGCTGGCACGTCGTTCCGGACGAGGCCGGCCTGCAGCTGCCCGATCAGGAAATCCTCCTGTTCGAAGCCCGGGAAGAAATGCCCGACATCGAGGTCGACGAATACATCGAGGAAGCGGTTGAATCCGTGCCCATCGGCCGTATCGGTGCCATGGCGGCCAAGCAGGTCATCCTGCAGAAGATCCGCGACGCCGAACGCGAGATGCTGCTCAACGACTTCATGTCGCGCGGCGACAAGATTTTCGTGGGCACCGTCAAGCGCCTGGACAAGGGCGACATCATCGTGGAGGCCGGCCGCGTCGAAGGGCGCCTGCGCCGCAGCGAGATGATCTCCAAGGAAAACCTGCGCAACGGCGACCGCGTGCGGGCCATGATCATGGAGGTCGACCTGACACTGCGCGGCGCGCCGATCATCCTGTCGCGCTCGGCACCCGAGTTCATGATCGAGCTGTTCCGCCAGGAAGTGCCCGAAATCGAACAAGGCCTGCTCGAAATCAAGAGCTGCGCCCGCGACCCGGGTTCGCGCGCCAAGATCGCCGTGCTGTCGCATGACAAGCGTGTCGACCCCATCGGCACCTGCGTCGGCGTGCGCGGCACGCGTGTCAACGCCGTCACCAACGAGCTCGCCGGCGAGCGCGTCGACATCGTGCTGTGGAGCGAAGACCCGGCGCAATTCGTGATCGGCGCCCTGGCTCCGGCCAACGTATCGTCGATCGTGGTCGACGAGGAAAAGCACGCCATGGACGTGGTGGTCGACGAGGAAAACCTCGCCATCGCCATCGGCCGCGGCGGCCAGAACGTGCGCCTGGCTTCCGACCTGACCGGCTGGAAGATCAACATCATGGACGCCAACGAGTCTGCGCAGAAGCAGGCCGTCGAAACCGATGCCAGCCGCAAGCTCTTCATGGAAAAGCTCGACGTCGACGAGGAAATCGCCGACATCCTGATCTCCGAAGGCTTCAACAGCCTCGAGGAAGTGGCCTATGTGCCGATCTCCGAAATGCTGGAGATTGAAGCTTTTGACGAAGACACCATCAACGAGCTGCGCACGCGCGCCAAGGATGCGCTGTTGACCATGGAAATCGCCAAGGAAGAGGGCGTCGAGACCGTCTCGCAGAATCTGCGCGACCTCGAAGGCCTCGACCCCGAGCTGATTCCCAAGCTGGCCGAGGCGGGTGTGCACACCCGCGACGACCTCGCCGACCTCGCGGTCGATGAACTCACCGAGATCACCGGCCACAGCGCCGATGACGCCAAAGCCCTCATCTTGAAAGCCCGCGAACATTGGTTCGCCGGCCAAGAGTGATGGTCATGGAGGCACGAAACCAATATGTCCAGTACCACTGTCGCCGAGTTCGCGAACGAGCTCAAGAAGACTCCCGAAACCTTGCTTGACCAGCTCAAGAGCGCAGGCGTGCCCAAAGCGGCACCCACCGATGCACTCACCGAGGCTGACAAGCAGCGCCTGCTCGGCTTTCTCAAAGCCAGCCACGGCACCGCCGAGCCCGAGCGCAAGAAGATCACGCTGACGAAAAAGTCGACCAGCGAGATCAAGCAGGCCGACGCCACCGGCCGCGCCCGCACCATCCAGGTCGAAGTGCGCAAGAAGCGCACCTTCATCCAGCGTGACGACGGCCACCCGGCCGTGCCTGAAGCGCAACCCGTGGCCGAAGCGCCCGCCGCGGCACCCGCCGCACCCCGCATCGACGAGGCCGAACTGGCCCGCCGCGAGGAAGAGGCGCGCCGCCAGGCCGAGCTGATCCGCCGCCAGGAAGAAGAGCTGGCCGAGAAGCGCCGCCTGCGCGAAGAAGCCGAAGCCCGCGAACGCGAACAGGCAGAAAAGGCCGAGCGCGCCGAACAGGCCGAGCAGGAAGCCGCCCGCGTCGCCGCCGAGAAAAAGGCTGCTGCCGAAGCCGCCGCCGCGCCCGCGAAGGAAGCGGCCAAGCCGGTGGCAGCACCTGCGGCCGCCGCAGCCGCTGCCGCGGAGCAGCAAGCCGCAGACACCAAGCTGGCCGCCCAGACCGCCGCCACGCAAGCCAAAGGAAGACGCGAAGGCCAAGGCCGCCGCTGAATCGAAGGCCCGTGCCGACGAGGAAGCCGCTCGCGCCAAGGACCTCGACGAGCGTCGCCGCAAGGCACTCGCCGAAGCCGAAGCCATTCGCGCCATGATGAACGCACCGGCCCGCGTGCTGGTGCCGCACAAGGCGCCCGAGAAGCCGCAGCCCGAAAAGGCCGCGGTCAAGGGCACGCTGCACAAGCCGGCCGCGCCCGCGGCTCGCCCCGGTGCGCCCGCCGCAGCCGGCGCTCCCGCTGCGCCTGGCGCCGCCGGTGCCGGCAAGGAAGTCAAGTCGGCCAAGCTCTCGTCGAGCTGGGCTGGCGATCCTGCCAAGAAGAAGGAAATCAAAACCCGCGGCGATGCCAGCGGTGGTGTCGGCCGCGGCAACTGGCGCGGAGGCCCGCGTGGCCGCCGTGGCAGCAATGACCGTGGAGGCCACGAAGAGCATGTGCAGGCCGCACCGGTCGAGGCGCGCATTCTTGAAGTGCACGTGCCTGAAACCATCACGGTGGCCGAGCTCGCGCACAAGATGGCCGTCAAGGCGCAGGAAGTCATCAAGCAGCTCATGAAGCTGGGCCAGATGGCGACCATCAACCAGTCGCTCGACCAGGACACCGCCATGATCCTGGTGGAGGAAATGGGCCACAACGCGGTGGTTGCCGCGCTGGACGACCCGGAAGCCTTCACCGACGAGGACGTGGGCGCGCAAACCGCCGAAGCGCTGCCGCGCGCACCGGTCGTGACCGTCATGGGCCACGTCGACCACGGCAAGACCTCGCTGCTGGACTACATCCGCCGTGCCAAGGTGGCCGCGGGCGAAGCCGGCGGCATTACCCAGCACATTGGTGCGTACCACGTGCAAACCGAGCGCGGCATGGTGTCGTTCCTCGACACCCCGGGTCACGAGGCCTTCACGGCCATGCGTGCCCGCGGTGCGCAGGCCACCGACATCGTCATCCTGGTGGTGGCGGCCGACGACGGCGTCATGCCGCAGACCAAGGAAGCCATCAAGCACGCGAAAGCTGCCGGTGTGCCGATCGTGGTTGCCATCAACAAGATCGACAAGCCCGACGCCAGCCCGGACCGCGTGAAGCAGGAACTGGTGGCCGAAGAAGTCGTGCCTGAAGAGTACGGCGGCGACGTGCCGTTCGTGCCGGTGTCCGCCAAGACGGGCCAGGGCATCGACGACCTGCTCGAACAGGTGCTGCTGCAGGCCGAAGTGCTGGAACTCAAGGCGCCGGTGGATGCCGCCGCCAAGGGCCTGGTCATCGAAGCCCAGCTTGACAAGGGCCGCGGCCCGGTCGCAACTGTGCTGGTTCAGTCCGGCACGCTCAAAACCGGCGACGTGGTGCTGGCCGGCTCGACCTATGGCCGCGTGCGCGCCATGCTCGACGAAGACGGCCGGACCATCAAGACCGCGGGTCCGTCGATCCCGGTCGAGATCCAGGGCCTGACCGAAGTGCCGCAAGCGGGCGACGAGTTCATGGTAATGAGCGACGAGCGCCGTGCGCGCGAAATTGCCACCTACCGTGCCGGCAAGTTCCGCAACACCAAGCTGGCGAAGGCCCAGGCCGCGAACCTGCAGAACATGTTCACCGACCTTTCGGCCGGCGAAGTGCAGACGCTGCGCATCATCATCAAGGCCGACGTTCAGGGTTCGCAGGAAGCGTTGGCCCAGTCGCTGCTCAAGCTGGCGAACGAAGAAGTCAAGGTGCAGATCGTGTACGCCGGCGTCGGCGGCATCAGCGAAAGCGACATCAACCTCGCCATCGCCTCCAAGGCCATCGTGATCGGCTTCAATGTGCGTGCCGATGCCGGTGCGCGCAAGCTGGCCGAAGGCAATGGCGTGCAGCTGAACTACTACAGCATCATTTATGACGCTGTGGACGAGATCAAGGTTGCGATGTCGGGCATGCTGGCACCGGAGCGCCGCGAGGAAATCATCGGCTCGGCCGAGATCCGCACGGTGTTCGTGGCCTCGAAGATCGGTACGGTCGCGGGTTCGTACATCACCTCGGGTTCGGTCAACCGCAGCGCGCATTTCCGCCTGCTGCGCGACAACGTGGTGATCTACACCGGCGAAGTCGACTCGATCAAGCGCATGAAGGACGATGTTCGCGAAGTCCGCGAAGGCTTCGAGTGCGGTATCAAGCTCAAGAACTACAACGACATCAAAGAGGGCGATCAGCTCGAGTTCTTTGAAATCAAGGAAATCGCCCGTACGCTGTAACAAGCGTTCGACGCGAGAGAGTCCATGCCGAAAAGAAAAGCCGCCGCCCCCAACCGCGCGTTCAAGGTTGCCGATCAGATCCAGCGCGATCTGACGGAGCTGATCGCGCGCGAGTTGAAGGATCCGCGCGTGGGCATGGTCACGATCCAGGCGGTCGAGGTCACGCCCGACTATGCGCATGCGAAGGTGTTCTTCAGCGTGCTCACAGGCGACGTGGACGAAACCACCGAAGCGCTGAACCAGGCCGCGGGGTTCCTCCGCAATGGCCTGTTCAAGCGCCTGCACATCCACACCGTGCCAACGCTGCACTTCCTGTTCGACCGCACCACCGAGCGTGCGGCCGACATGAATGCGCTCATTGCGCAGGCCGTCGCTTCGCGTTCGAAAGACGACTAGCCATGAACGCGCCACGCACAAGGGTGCAGCGGCGCCCTGTGCATGGGGTGTTGTTGCTCGACAAGCCGCTGGGACTTTCCAGCAACCAGGCCCTGCAGAAGGCCAAGTGGTTGCTGCGCGCCGAAAAAGCGGGCCATACCGGCACGCTCGATCCACTCGCGACCGGTGTGCTGCCCCTGTGCTTTGGCGCAGCCACCAAGTTCAGCCAGTTGCACCTCGACGCAGACAAGACCTACGTGGCCACAGCCCGCCTTGGCGTGAAGACCGCCACCGCGGACGCCGAGGGCGAGGTCATCGCCGAGCGCCCGGTGCACGTCACGCCTGAAGACCTGGCCCGTGTCGAGGCGCAGTTCACCGGCCCGATCCGCCAGGTTCCGCCGATGCACAGCGCGCTCAAGAAAGACGGCAAGGCGCTGTACGAATACGCGCGCGAAGGCATTGAAATAGAGCGTGCGCCACGCGACGTGGTCATTCATCGGCTGAGCATCACGCGAACGGACGAAACCGCCCTGCGGATCGTTGCCTCGGTGAGCAAGGGCACCTACATTCGCACCCTGGGTGAAGACATCGGCGAAGCCCTGGGTTGCGGCGCGCACCTGACCTCGCTGCGCCGCACTGCAACCGGCGGCTTCGGCGAGGCGCAGTGCGTCACGCTCGAGGCGCTCGAGGCCATGGGCGAGGAAGAGCGCCTGGCACAACTCCTGCCTGCCGAATCCCTGGTGGACGGCCACAGCCGCGTCATGCTCGGCAACGAAGATGCGGCACGTTTTCTCTCGGGCCTGCGCCGCCGCGGCAGCTGGGCCGATGCCGACGAGGTGGCGGTGTTCGGCATCGAACCGCCGGCCTTCCTGGGAACGGCCCACATCACGGCCAACGAATTGATTCCGGGGCGCTTGCTGAACCCCATCGAAATCCAGCAAATTCTTTTGAACGCACAACAGACCGAAGCGACACCATGAGTACCAAGCAAATCCGCAATATCGCCATCATTGCCCACGTGGACCATGGCAAGACCACGATGGTCGACCAGCTGCTGCGCCAGTCGGGCACCTTTGCCGAGCACGAGAAAGTGGTCGACACAGTGATGGACAACAACGCCATCGAAAAAGAACGTGGCATCACCATCCTGGCCAAGAACTGCGCCGTGACCTGGGAAGGCACGCACATCAACATCGTCGACACCCCCGGCCACGCGGACTTCGGCGGTGAAGTGGAGCGCGCGCTGTCCATGGTCGACGGCGTGGTGCTGCTGATCGACGCACAAGAAGGCCCGATGCCCCAGACCCGCTTCGTGACCAAGAAGGCGCTGGCCCTCGGCCTCAAGCCGATCCTGGTCGTGAACAAGGTCGACAAGCCGGGCGCCAACCCCGACAAGGTGGTCAACGCCGCCTTCGACCTGTTCGACAAGCTCGGCGCGACCGACGAACAGCTCGACTTCCCCGTGGTCTACGCCTCGGGCATCAACGGCTGGTCGTCGCTGGAAGAGGGCGCTCCTGGTGAACAGTGGGGCCCCGACATGTCGGCCCTGTTCAACACCATCCTGAAGCACGTTCCGTCGCAAAAGGGTGACCCGGACGCGCCGCTGCAGCTGCAGATCTCCGCCCTCGACTTCTCGACCTTCGTCGGCCGCATCGGCGTGGGCCGCATCAGCCAGGGCACGCTCCGGCCCATGACCGACGTGCTGGTCATGGAAGGTCCGGACGGCAAGACCGTCAAGGGCCGCGTCAACCAGGTGCTGACTTTCCAAGGCCTGGACCGCGTGCAATCGACTGAAGCCGGCCCCGGCGAAATCGTGCTGATCAACGGCATCGCCGACATCGGCATCGGCGTCACCGTGACCGACAAGGACAAGCCCGCGCCGCTGCCCATGCTCAAGGTCGACGAGCCGACCCTGACCATGAACTTCTGCGTGAACACCAGCCCGCTGGCCGGACGCGAAGGCAAGTTCGTCACCAGCCGACAGATCTGGGACCGCCTGCAGAAGGAACTGCAGCACAACGTTGCGCTGCGCGTGAACGAAACCGACGAAGAAGGTATTTTCGAAGTGATGGGCCGCGGTGAACTGCACCTGACCATCCTCTTGGAAAACATGCGCCGCGAAGGCTACGAAATGGCCGTGTCGAAGCCGCGCGTGGTGTTCCGCACCGTGAACGGCGAGAAGCACGAGCCCATCGAGCTGGTCACGGCCGACATCGAAGAGCAGCACCAGGGCGGCGTGATGCAGGCACTGGGCGAGCGCAAGGGCGAACTGGTCAACATGGAACCGGACGGCCGCGGCCGTGTTCGCCTCGAGTACCGCATTCCGGCGCGCGGCCTGATCGGCTTCACGAATGAGTTCCTGAACCTGACGCGCGGCTCGGGCCTCATCAGCAACATCTTCGACAGCTACGAACCGCACAAGGGTGACATCGGCAGCCGCAAGAACGGCGTGCTGATCTCGATGGACGACGGTGAAATCTTCACCTACGCCCTGGGCAAGCTGGACGACCGCGGCCGCATGTTCGTGAAGGCCAACGATCCGGTGTACGAAGGCATGATCGTCGGCATCCACAGCCGCGACAACGACCTCGTGGTGAACGCCACGCGTACGAAGCAGCTGACCAACTTCCGCGTGAGCGGCAAGGAAGATGCGATCAAGATCACGCCCCCGATCGACCTCACGCTGGAATACGGCGTCGAGTTCATCGAGGACGACGAACTGGTCGAAATCACGCCCAAGAGCGTGCGCCTGCGCAAGCGTTTCCTGAAGGAAAGCGACCGCAAGCGCGCCAGTCGCGAAACGGCGAGCTGATCGCCGGCACCGACACCGACACCGACCACCGATGCTGCGCCTGACGCACGGAGGGGCCGTGTGGATGATGGTCGCCGTGACCCTGATGTGGGCCACGGCGGGCGTTGTCACGCGGCACCTTGCGCAGGCGCACAGTTTCGAGATCACCTTCTGGCGCAGCCTCTTCACGCTGCTTGCGCTGCTGGTGATCTTGCCGCTTTGGCGGGGCCGGGCGGTGTTTTCGCAGATACGGCGCGGCGGCCGCGCGCTGTGGATTTCAGGCGTCTGCTGGACGGTGATGTTCACCGCCTTCATGGTGGCGCTCACGCTGGCTTCCACTGCCAGCGTGCTGGTGACCATGGCACTTGGGCCGTTGTTCACGGCGTTGGCCGCGCGCATCTTCATCGGCCACCGGCTGCCCGTTCGAACCTGGCTCGCCATTGTGGTGGCCGGGCTCGGCATTGCGTGGATGTACGGCACGCAGCTGGTGCAGGGCGGGGCGGCGGCGGGCGGATCGCTGCTTGGAACCCTGGTGGCGCTTTGCGTGCCATTGGCCGGCGCCACCAACTGGACGGTGGTTCAGCATGCGCATGCCAAGGGGCAAGACATCGACCTGGTTCCCGCGGTGCTCATCGGCGCGGCGCTCAGCGCGCTGTTCACGCTGCCCTTTGCGCTGCCTTTTCAGGCGAACGCGCACGACCTCGGCCTGCTTGCCTTCCTGGGCGTGTTCCAGCTGGCAATTCCGTGCGTGCTTTCGGTGCTTTGCGCGCGGGTGCTGAAGGCGCCTGAGGTCGCCTTGCTCGCGTTGCTCGAGGTGATCTTCGGCATTGCGCTGGCGTGGCTCGGTGCCGGCGAGACGCCCGCGCCCAGTGTGCTGACCGGTGGCGCGCTGGTCATTGGCGCACTGGTGTTCAACGAGCTGCTCGCATTGCGCGGACGGCGCACCACGGCGGCAGACAGCGTGCTGCCCAGCGCGCACTAGGCGGACCGAAACAAGAAAAAAGGCCCCGACTTTCGCCGGGGCCTTTTGCATTCAGCGGATGGCCGGCCTCAGGGGCGGGCAACCTTCCAGGCGCCGTTCAGGACGCCGTCACCGGTCTTGTCGCCCGGCTTGCTGTCCTTCGTCCAGTAGTAGAGCGGAGAACCCTTGTAGGCCCACTGCCTCTTGCCGTCTTCACGCACGATGATGGTGTAGCCGCCCATGGGCTTGGCGGTTTCGGCCACGGGGAGCGGCGGCCAGTTGGCGGCGCACTGGGCGTTGCAGGCGGAGGTGCCGGCGCCGGGAGTATCGCGGGCGAAGGTGTAGAGCGTCATGCCGTTCGGTCCGACGAGCACGCCGTCGGCGGTGCGAGTGGGGGTGTCGGGTGCGCTGGCGGTCTTGTTGGACATGCCACCGCAGCCGGCGAGCAATGCCGCCGCGAGGATCGAGGCGCTGAGCAATTTCATGCAGTTTCTCCTTCAGTTGAAAAATCGCGAACACAAGCCAGTTGGATGCGCGAGCCGGCAGTTTATGCCGGCCTCAAGGCAAATCGCGGTAGGCGGGCGTCGCGAGTTCAGCAAAACATCACGTGCACTCAGGGCTTGGCGGTTTTCCAGGCCCCGCCAACGCCGTCGCCGGTCTTGTCGCCCGGCTTGGTGTCCTTGGCCCAGTAGTAGAGCGGCCAGCCCTTGGCCGCCCACTGCTTCTTGCCGTCGTCCCGCGTGACGAGGGTGAAGTCGCCGGCCGGCTTGTCGGCGTCCGTGGCCATGAAGGGTGGCCAGTTGGCCGCGCAGCCCCCATTGCATGCCGACTTGCCGCTGCCGGCCGAGTCCTTGTCGAAGGTGTAGAGGGTCATGCCGTTCGGGCCGACCAGCGCACCGCCCGCGGCCTTGGGCTGGGCGAGAACGGGAAGTGCGAGCACGCTGCCGAGCAGCGCCGCGGCAAGGCCGGCGGAAGAAACGCGAAGAGGCGACATGGAAGACTCCTGGTTCGGTGCACCGACCAGCCGGCGGCACCGCATAAACACCCGCAGTGGCGTTTTATTCCATGCCGCGCAAAAAAGAAACTAGCGGCTGCGGCTTTTCATGGCGCGCTCCACCTCGCGCTTGCCTTCGCGGTCCTTGATGGTGTCGCGCTTGTCGTGCTCGGCCTTGCCCTTGGCGAGCGCAATCTCGCATTTGACCTTGCCCGCCTTCCAATGCAGGTTGAGCGGCACCAGCGTGTAGCCCTTTTGTTCGACCTTGCCGACCAGCCGGCGGATTTCTTCCTTGTGCAGCAGCAACTTCTTGGTGCGGACGGAGTCAGGGTTGACGTGGGTCGACGCACTCTTGAGCGGGTTGATCTGCAGGCCGACAACGAACAGCTCGCCGTCGCGGATCACCACGTAGCCGTCGGTCAGCTGCACCTTGCCTTCGCGCAGGGACTTGACTTCCCAGCCCTCGAGGACGATGCCGGCCTCGAAGCGTTCTTCGAAGAAATAGTTGTACGCGGCCTTCTTGTTGTCGGCAATGCGCGAGGAGGTATCTTGTTTCTTGGTGGCCATGGCTCGGAAAGATGGGGACGCATGGCTTCAATACAATCCGTCGCGCACGCTGTCCCGATTCTATGAAAACCGTCAACAAGTCCGTCCTCATCTGGTACAGCGCCGAAGAGATGTACGCGCTCGTCACCGATGTGGAGAAGTATCCGCAGTTCCTGCCCTGGTGCGACAAGGCCCGGGTCATCGAGGAAGACGAGGCCGGCATGACCGCCGAAGTCGGCCTGGCTTTTGCCGGCCTTCACCAGAGCTTCACCACCCGCAACAGCCACGTACCGGGGCGCGAAGTGCACCTCAAGCTGGTCGACGGGCCGTTCTCCAATCTCGACGGCATCTGGAAGTTCGCACCCGTGGGCGAGCCCGGCGACCGGGCCTGCCGGGTCGAACTGCACATGAGCTACGGCTTCAGCAACTTTGCGCTGCAGGCGCTGGTGGGGCCGGTGTTCGACACCGTTGCCTCCAGCCTGGTCGAAGCCTTCGTGAAGCGCGCCGAGCAGGTCTACGGCAAGGAAGGATGATCGAAGTCACGCTGAGCTGCTCGCCCGCACCGCGCGAGGTGTTCGAGCAAGTGCTGCGGCTGGCGCCCGAGGCCACCGTGGACGATGCGGTGAAGGCCAGCGACCTCGCGCAGCGCTTCCCGCAACTGGATTGGCGTCAGGCCATGACGCCCGGAATCTGGGGCAGGGAAGTCGAATGGAACCAGCTGCTCAAGGACGGCGACCGCATCGAGTTATGCCGGCCCTTGGCAGTCGACCCCAAGGTGGCGCGCCGCGAGCGCTTTCAGCGGCAGGGCGCGCGGGGTACCGGCCTTTTGCGAACCGCCGCAAGGGCGGCAAGGCCGGCTACTGAGTCTTCGAGACTACTTGCAGTCGCTCTGGATGATCGACTGAAGGCGCTTCTGCTCGGCGGCGCGAGCGGCATCGTCCATGATTTCGCGCTCGCCCTTGGCGTTGACCTTGGCCACGCGGATGCCGCTATCGAACGTGGCCTTGCCCTGGCGTGCGCGCTCGCAGTTCTCGGCCTTGATCTTGGCGTTTTTCTCAGCCTCGGCGGCCTGCTTGGCTTTTTCTTCAGCCTGTGCCTTCTTGGTCTTTTCCTCGAGCTCCTTGTCGACCGCCGGCGGCTTGGGCGCTGCGGCGGCTTCGCGGGCCTTGGGGGCGGCTGCCTCGTCGGAGGCGGCACCCTCGGCGGGAGCCGAGCCAAAACCGGTGCGGGCCGGGGGCGGCGAGCCCGCGCGGCGCAGGATGTTCTTCTCGGGAATATCGGGCGGCGGTGCCTGGTCGCTGAAGACCTTCTTGCCGCTCTTGTCGATCCATTGCCATTGCGCGCTGGCCGACAGCGGCAGCAGGCAAACACATCCCAGTACGAGCCAATGCGCGAATTTCATGCGGCGAGTTTAGCTGGGCCTTACGTTTTGCAACACGAAAGGCCCACGCTTTCCACGCCGCCGAGTTGGGAATTGGCGACGTTTGACGCTCTCGCAACCCGCGCCCGATATCGGTCGAAGCCCCTCAGGGGGCGGGTAAGTACCGGGCATCGTTACAATCCGTCTTTTGGAGCTTCACCCATGCGCCTTCTCGGCAAAGCGCTCACCTTCGACGACGTGTTGTTGGTGCCAGCGTTCTCCCAGGTCCTGCCCAAGGACACCTCCCTCGCCACCCGCTTCTCCCGCAACATCGCGCTCAATCTGCCGCTGGTTTCCGCCGCGATGGACACCGTGACCGAGGCTCGCCTCGCGATCGCCATTGCGCAAGAAGGCGGCATCGGCATCGTGCACAAGAACTTCACCGCGGCCGAGCAGGCTGCGCAGGTTGCCAAGGTGAAGCGCTACGAATCCGGCGTGCTGCGCGACCCGGTGGTGATCACACCCACGCACACGGTGCTGCAGGTCATGCAGCTGTCCGACGAGCTGGGCATCTCGGGCTTTCCGGTGCTCGACGGCGGCAAGGTGGTGGGCATCGTCACGGGGCGCGACCTGCGCTTCGAGAGCCGCCTGGACGTGCCGGTGAGCGAGATCATGACGCCGCGCGAAAAGCTCATTACGGTGCCCGACGGCACCACCCTTGCTGAAGCCAAGGCGCTGCTCAACAAGCACAAGCTCGAACGCCTGCTGGTCATCAACAGTGCGTGGGAGCTCAAGGGCCTGATCACCGTCAAGGACATCACCAAGCAGACCAGCTTTCCCAATGCAGCGCGCGACCCGAGCGGCCGCCTGCGCGTGGGCGCGGCAGTCGGCGTGGGTGCGGGCACCGAAGAACGCGTCGAGACGCTGGTCAAGGCCGGTGTCGATGCCATCGTGGTCGACACCGCGCACGGCCACAGCGCCGGCGTGATCGAGCGCGTGCGCTGGGTCAAGAAGAACTATCCGCAGGTCGACGTGATCGGCGGCAACATTGCCACCGGCGACGCAGCGCGTGCGCTGGCTGACGCCGGCGCGGACGCCGTCAAGGTCGGCATCGGCCCGGGTTCTATCTGCACCACGCGCATCGTTGCCGGCGTGGGCGTGCCGCAGATCATGGCCGTGGACAACGTGGCCACCGCGCTGCAAGGCACCGGCATTCCGCTGATCGCGGACGGCGGTATCCGCTATTCGGGCGACATCGCCAAGGCCATTGCCGCGGGCGCAAGCACCGTGATGATGGGTGGCATGTTCGCGGGCACCGAAGAAGCCCCCGGCGAGATCGTTCTGTTCCAGGGCCGCAGCTACAAGAGCTACCGCGGCATGGGCTCCATTGGCGCCATGCAGCAGGGCAGTGCCGACCGCTACTTCCAGGAGTCGACCACCGGCAATCCCAATGCCGACAAGCTGGTGCCTGAGGGCATCGAAGGCCGTGTGCCGTACAAGGGCTCGATGGTTTCCATCGTGTACCAGATGTCGGGCGGCTTGCGTGCCAGCATGGGCTACTGCGGCTGCGCCACCATCGAAGAGATGAAGAACAAGGCCGAGTTCGTCGAGATCACCACCGCCGGTATTCGTGAGAGCCACGTGCACGACGTGCAGATCACCAAGGAAGCGCCGAACTACCGCGCCGAGTAATTGTGGCCCCCACGCTCCCCCACTGCGTGTGGGTCGCTGCCCCCGAGGGGCCGCAGGCCGGCTTGGGGCGGCCCGGCGCCCGCCTAAGCTCATTCTGGCCAGATCTTGAAAGTCAGGCCAGATTGGGATTAGAATTTGGGCCAGATTCAAACTTTCTGGCCCAAATGCAATCCATCGGCATCGCCGAAGCCAAGAACAACTTCTCTGCCCTGATCGACATGGTCGAAAAGGGCGAGGAGGTTCGCATCACCCGCCACGGCAAGGAGGTGGTGCGCATGCTGCCGGTGCGGCGCAAGCCCGTCATCACCGACGAGCAGATCGAACGCGAACTCGGCCAGATCGACGCGCTGCACGCCAGCATCAAGCCCGGCCAGCCCGTGCGCGCTTTGCTCGACGAAGGGCGCCAATCGTGACAGCCTTCGTCATGGACGCTTCCGTCACCGCCGCCTGGCTGCTGCCCGACCAGGCCAGCGAACACACCCGCAAGCTCTACGCCGCCATTCGCCGCGACGAAGTGGAGCCGCAGGCGCCTAACGCCTGGCAATGGGAGTGCGCCAACATCCTTGCCAACGGCGTTCGCAGCGGCCGCATTCCTCCTTCGGCCGTCGAAGGGCTGTGGAGCGTGCTCGATGCCATTCGCCACCGCGTGGAACTGCACGAGCTCGCGCCGGCCCAGCACAAGGCGGTGTTGGCCGTCGCCATCGACGCCGGCGTTTCGCTATACGACGCGGGTTACCTGTGGCTCGCCAAATCGCTCAATCTTCCGCTCGCCACCTTCGACGAGCAACTCATCCAGGCTGCGCCGCAAGCGGGCGTCAGGCTGTTCGACATTTCAACGCTCTGACCGAGTCTTCTCCATGCAACACGACAAGATCCTCATTCTCGATTTCGGCTCGCAAGTCACGCAGCTCATCGCACGCCGCGTGCGCGAAGCACACGTGCTCAGCGAAGTGCACCCTTGCGACGTGACCGACGAATGGGTGCGCGAATACGCAGCCGACGGCCACCTCAAGGGCGTGATTCTTTCGGGCAGCCACGCGAGCGTGTACGAAGAAACCACCGACAAGGCGCCTCAAGCCGTGTTCGACCTGGGCGTGCCGGTGCTCGGCATCTGCTACGGCATGCAGACCATGGCACACCAGCTCGGCGGCAAGGTCGAGGGCGGCCACAAGCGCGAGTTCGGCTTTGCGTCCGTGCGCGCCCATGGCCACACCGCGCTCTTGAAAGACATTGCCGACTTCACCACGCCCGAAGGCTTCGGCATGCTCAACGTGTGGATGAGCCACGGCGACAAGGTCACCGAACTGCCGCCCGGTTTCAAGCTCATGGCCAGCACCGAGAGCTGCCCCATCGCCGGCATGGCCGACGAGGCGCGCCGCTACTACGCGCTGCAGTTCCACCCCGAAGTCACGCACACCGTGCAGGGCAAGGCGATCATCGATCGCTTCGTGCTCGGCATCTGCGAGGCGAAGCCCGACTGGGTCATGCGCGACCACATCGCCGAAGCCGTGCAGAAGATCCGCGAGCAGGTGGGGGATGAAGAAGTCATCCTCGGCCTCTCGGGCGGCGTGGATTCGAGCGTGGCTGCCGCGCTCATCCACCGCGCCATTGGCGACCAGCTCACCTGCGTGTTCGTCGACCACGGCCTCTTGCGCCTGAACGAAGGCGACATGGTCATGGAGATGTTCGAAGGCAAGCTGCACGCGAAGGTGATTCGCGTCGACGCCAGCGACCTGTTCCTCGGCAAGCTTGCCGGCGTGAGCGACCCTGAAGCCAAGCGCAAGATCATCGGCGGCGAGTTCGTTACCGTGTTCAAGCAGGAAGCCGCCAAGCTCAAGGCGGGCGATGGAGGCCACAAAGGCGCCACCTTCCTCGCGCAAGGCACCATCTACCCCGACGTCATCGAATCGGGCGGCGCCAAGAGCAAGAAGGCCGTCACCATCAAGAGCCACCACAACGTGGGCGGCTTGCCCGAGCAGCTCGGCCTCAAGCTGCTCGAGCCGCTGCGCGACCTCTTCAAGGACGAAGTGCGCGAACTGGGTGTGGCGCTCGGCCTGCCGCCGGAGATGGTGTACCGCCATCCGTTCCCCGGCCCGGGCCTGGGCGTTCGCATTCTCGGCGAAGTGAAGAAGGAATACGCGGACCTGCTGCGCCGCGCCGACGCAATCTTCATCGAGGAGCTGCGCAACTTCAAGGACGACGCCACCGGCAAGACCTGGTACGACCTCACGAGCCAGGCATTCACCGTGTTCCTGCCTGTGAAGAGCGTGGGCGTGATGGGCGACGGCCGCACCTACGACTACGTGGTCGCGCTGCGCGCCGTGCAGACCAGCGACTTCATGACCGCCGACTGGGCCGAGCTGCCTTATGCGCTGCTCAAGAAGGTGTCGGGCCGCATCATCAATGAAGTGCGCGGCATCAACCGGGTGACGTACGACGTGTCGAGCAAGCCGCCGGCAACGATCGAGTGGGAGTGAGGTTCACTTCTCCATAAAAAAGCCGCTGCTCCCAGCGGCTTTTTTTTTCCTAGTTGCGCTTCCAGGGGTTCCACCAGCGCCGGGAAGGTTGCCACGGTGCGAGCGGCCGGGTGTCCAGGTCGTAATTCATGGGTGGTACATCGCCGCGAAGCTTTCGTACCTTCACCTCAAGGGCATGGGCGATGCCGCGTGCATGCCGGTCTCCGCGAAGCGCGCGCCTGCGCCACTCTGCCGCCTGCGCGGCCAGGGCATGCTGATCTGAGTCGTCCAGTTCCACCATGCCGGGATTGTTTATTTTTGCCGATCGCTGGCTGTAGGCGGATGGAGTACGCGCTTGTACGAAAAGATACAAACGCCCGCCTTTTTGCGACAGCGCGTTCAGGCGGCGCTGTCGCCAAGCCCGGGCGCACTCAAGCCGCGACCACGATCGGAAAACGCGCCCGCAGCCCGTCCGTCCCGCGCTCGAAAGGCACGGTGATGGCGTCCCTCGCAGCTTGGGGAAGGTTGCGCCAGAGAAAGTCGCGCGCGTTGCCCGGGTCGCCGGCCACGTAGAGTTGCGTGGTCAGCAGTTCACGCGTGCCCAGCTTCACCTTGACGTGAATGTGCGGCGTCCGGCCGCTGTAGGGCACGGGCCGGATGGTGCGGAAGCGGTAGCTGCCGTCCTCGCCGACTGCCACGCGGCCGAAGCCCTGAAAGGCCGCATCGGCGCGATCACCGTCACCGGGGTGGTGGTAATGGCCGTTTTCGTCGCATTGCCAGATCTCGACCTGCGCGCCGCGCAGCGGCTTGCCGTCCAGGTCGGTCACCGAGCCGTCGACCCACGCGGGCTGGCCGCCACGGTAGTTCAGCGTGCCGTTGCGCAGTAGATCGTTGTCGGAATCGCTCGGCAGGCGGACGGGATAGAACGGCCCTTCGGTTTGCGATGGCGTGGCCATTCGGGCCGCTGCGGGCTGGGCACGGGCACCCAGCCAGAGCGCGGGAAAGACGACCATTGCCGCGGCAACGGTGCGCCGTGGAAGGCCGGCCGCACGGCCAGCCCGTTCGGACGGTGCTCGATCCGGTGCGGATTCGACCCGGACAGATCCTGGTTCTGGCGTGGCGTGCATGGCTTGTCAGAGCCGCGGCGCACGCGCGAGTTCCGCGCCTTTGTCAATCAGCGATTGGGCGTGCTCGCGGCTTTTGGAACGCGCTGCGACCACGCGCCGCCTTTGCCCGGACCACACACCCTTGCGCATGGTCGTTGATGAGGCCCATGGCCTGCATGAAGGCGTACACAGTCGTCGGCCCGACGAACTTCCAGCCAAGCTTCTTCAGCGCCTTGGAAAGCGCGATGGAAGCCTCCGAGGTCGAAGCGCTTTGCGGTTCCGCAAGCGAGTCGGCATCGGGCTCATGGCTCCAGAAGAAGGCCGCCAGCGAGCCGTGGCCTGCGACCAGTTCTTGCGCACGGGCGGCATTGTGGATCACTGCTTCGATCTTGCCCCGATGCCGGACGATGCCCGCGTCTTGCAGCAGGCGCTCGACGTCTTTCGCGGTGAAGCGGGCCACCTTGTCGAAGTCGAATCCGTGGAACGCCGCGCGGAAGTTTTCCCGCTTGGCCAGAATGGTGCGCCAGCTCAACCCCGACTGAAAGCCTTCCAGGCAGAGCTTCTCGAACAGACGGCGGTCGTCGGCTACTGGAAAGCCCCATTCGGTGTCGTGGTAAGCAAGGAATTCGGGCGCGCTTGCGCACCAGCGGCAGCGTGGTTGGCCGTCGGGGCCGTCGATCAATGTGGTCATCAGGTGGATGCGGTATAGGGATAGTCAACCCAGCAGAAAGCCGAGCCGCTCGTCGGCGCGGGCCGGCGCAATTTCCATGATCTCGGCGCTCACGACCTTCTCGGCAACGAACGGATCGGCGTCGACGCGCGCCTGCAGCTCGGCCATGGTCGTGCGGTGCGCAAGCACGGTACCACCCTGGTTGGGCTTGAGGCTGCCGGCGAGCATGAACACGCCGTCGTCGAAACCGCGCTGGAGCCACGCCTTGTGGCCTTCCATCCACTGGGCTGCATTGGCCTTGTTGCTTGAGAATTTGAGGAGCACGATGAACATGGTTTTCTCTGTTTGTGGAGGGTGATGGGTCTGGAGGTCAGCGGTTGCTGGTGGCTGGCTTGCGCGCGCAGGACTCGAGCCACTCGCACAGCTGCCGCACTTCCTGCTGCACGAAGGACTTGTCGCGAAAGGCATTGGCCAGCACGGCCACGCCCTGGCTCCGGGCGAGCAGGTGCATGGCGAGCGCATCGGCATCGGCCTTGCGGCCCAGCAGCGCGAACTGCTTTCGCAGCCAGACGCGGAACAGGGTGAACAGGCCGTTGGCCTGCTTCAGCGAGGGATGGTCCAGCTTGGCGAGTTCGGTAGACAGCGTACCCACCGGGCAGCCGTGCCGCATGATGAGGGACTGGTTGGCAATCAGGATATGAATGAAGCTTCGGATGCGGCTCATGGGATCGGGGCCGCATGCCTCCCACTGCGCCAGCATGCCGCGCGTCTGGCCAAGGCGCGCGGCAATCACCGCATCCAGGATTTCATCCTTGGTCTTGAAGTGATGATAGAAATTGCCGCGCGAAATGTTCACCACCTTGGCAATATCGGCGAACGACGTGGCCTCGAAACCGCGCTTGTAGAACAGCTGATCCGCGGCGTCCACGATCTGCTCGCGGGTGGTCTTGTCGGCCATGGCGGTCATCTGCAATCCGGTACCTCCTGCAACTAGGACGGCTGTCCTAAACGGCGCGGAGAATAGGGCAGCCGCCCTGATTCGTCAAGAACGCAAATCGCCTGGCCGATGCGGGTGCTTTCGGTAAGCTATGGGCCCAGCAGCAGTCCGAATCTCCGGGGAAGACGCTCTTATTTTTTTCCATGCCCGAACAGCTTCTTCTCCCAGGTATCGACCCTCCGCCGCCGCCCCTGCGCCGTGCTCGCGGCACAGCGCCCCGCAAGGAGCGCCTGCCTCGCTCGCTTTTCATGGCGATCTTTCCGTACGCTGAAGACGCCGCTTCGATTGCCGCGCTGGGCGCGCGCCTCAAGGACCGGCATGCACTGAAGGGAAAGCTGACCGAGGCGCATCGCCTGCACGTCACGCTGCATCACCTCGGCAGCTATCCGGCGGCAGTGCCGCGCAAGCAGGTGCAGGCCGCCATCGATGCGGCAGCGAGCGTGGCGCCTCCGTCTTTCGATGTGGTGTTCGACGAGGTCATGCGGTTCGACAAGAGCAAGGCATTCGTTTTGTGCGGCAGCGAAAGCGGGACATCAGCGCTGGCAGCCTTCAGGCAGCGTCTTGGCGAAGCGCTGGCCGATGCGGGCTTCAAGCCCGATCACGGCTTCACGCCTCACATGACCCTGGCCTACACGCCCACAAAGGTCGAGCGGCATCCGATCGAGCCGGTCCGGTGGAGGGCGGATTCGTTCGCCCTCATCGAAAGCCACGTGGGCGAAAGCATCCATGAGGTGCTCGGTCAGTGGCCCGCGGTCCGGCCCGCCTGAAGCTCTTCGCCGCCGCGCTCTAGTCACTGTCCGCAAAATTGTCGAACAGCAATCCGCGCAGCCACTGGTTGCCCGGGTCGCGATGCACCTTCGCGTGCCAGAACAGGTTGATTGCAATCTGCGGTAGCGGCACCGGGTGAGGGCGCCACACCAGGCCGAACGGCTCCGCAATGCTCTGCGCCAGCCGCTCCGGCACGGTGGCGATCATTTCGCTCGATCGCAGGATGTGGCCAATGGCCACGAAGTGCGGCACCCTGAGCCGAATGTGCCTTTGAATGCCTTGCGCTGCCATCACGTCGTCGGCCTTGCCGTGGCCCGTGCCGGCGGCCTGCACCAGAACGTGGTCGGCCGCGCTGAAGTCCTTGAGCGACACGCTGCGCTTGCGCGCCAGCGGATGAGCACTTGAGAAGAGGCACACATAACGCTGCAAGAACAGCCGGCGCTGAAACACGCCTGCCTTGAGCTGCGGCAGCAGACCGATGGCAATGTCGACGTGGCCGGCCTCGAGCTCATCGCGCAGGCTGGCCGCGGCGTTGTTGCGCACCGTGCTGATCGTCACGCCCGGCGCCGTGCCAGACAGCGTTTCCATGAGCTTGGGCGTGAAGTAGATCTCGCCGATGTCGGTCATCGCCAGCGTGAAGCTGCGCGTGCTGGTGGCGGGGTCGAACACCACCTGCTGGTTCAGGGCCGAATGCAGCGCGCCCATGGCGTAGGCCACCGGTTCGGCCAGCTGCAATGCGAAAGGCGTGGGCTCCATGCCGCGCGCCGTGCGCAAGAAGAGCTCGTCGCCCAGCAGCTTGCGCAGCCGCGCCAGCGCATTGCTGATGGCCGGCTGCGAAAGGCCTAGCGATTCGGCCACCGCCGAGACGCGCTTCTCGGCCAGCATGCGGTCGAACACCAGCAGCAGGTTGAGGTCGATGTCCTTGAGTTGCATGCAGACCTATTCATATCGGTGATGTGACCGATTCACCGGATTCTATTGGTCAATTTGCATTCGCCACGCATCATCCGCTCCAGAGACAGGCCGGCCTCTTGAGCCGCCGCAAAGAAAAGCCCACGATGGACCTGCACATTCACCCCATTGCCCGCACGCTCGAAGTCCGCCCCGGTGCGAACCTGCTCGAAGTGCTGCGCGAGCACCATGTGCCGGTGTCCTATAGCTGCATGTCGGGGCGCTGCGGAACCTGCCGCTGCAAGGTGGTGGCTGGCCAGGTGCTCGACGCCGGGCAAGACGCGATCCGCCCCGACGGGCAGGGCGAGCGCTACGTGCTGGCTTGCCAAAGCACGCTGACCGAAAGCTGCACCATCGAGATTCCGGAGCCCGACGAGGTGGTGGTGCATCCGGCGCGCATCCTCAAGGCGACCGTGACCGGCATCGACGTGCTCACGCACGACATCCGCCGCCTGCGACTCAAGCCGAACAAGCCGCTGGAGTTTTCACCGGGCCAGTACGCGCAATTGCAGTTCGCGCCCGACCTGGCGCGGCCGTACTCCATGGCCGGATTGAGCCGCGATGCGGAGCTTGAATTTCATATCCGCAAGGTGCCCGGCGGGCGCGTCACTGCGCACATCTTCGAACAGTTGCGCATGGGCGATTCGGTGCGGGTGAGCGGCCCGCTCGGCACGGCCTACCTGCGCACGAAGCACCGCGGGCCGATGCTCTGCGCGGCCGGTGGAACGGGGCTTGCACCGATTCTCTCCATCGTTCGGGGCGCGATTGAGGCCGACCTGATGCAGCCGATTCACCTTTACCTCGGCGTGCGCTCCGATGCCGACGTGTACGGGCTCGCCGAGCTCACCGAACTGCAAGCGCAGCATCCGGGGCTGAAGGTGCATGTGGTGGTCGTTACCGGCCCCGCGAGCAAGAACCAGCGCCAGGGCCTCATCACCGATGCCATACGCGCCGACGGGCCCGGCAGCCTCGACGGCTGGCGTGCCTACCTCTGCGGTTCGCCGCCGATGGTCGAGGCCGTGACCCAGCTGGTGCATGCGCGCGGCCTCGCACCCGAGCAGACCCATGCCGATGCCTTCTACCTGCAAGGCACCTGAAGAACAGAGACAGACAAGAAAAGGAGACCCGCGATGAGCACGCAAGATGTATTTCCGATCGAGCTGCGATGGGAAAGCGAAAAGACCAGCCGCATTCCCTTCATGGCCTACACCGACGAGGCGCTGCACAAGAAGGAGCTGCAGCGCTTCTTCTACGAAAAGCACTGGTGCTACGTGGGCCTGGAAGCCGAGATTCCGAACCCGGGCGACTTCAAGCGCACGGCCATCGGCGAGCGCTCCGTCGTCATGTCGCGCGACGAAGCGGGCGCCATCCACGTGTTCGAGAACGTCTGCGCCCACCGCGGCATGCAGTTCTGCCGCGAGCGCCACGGCAACAGAAAGGAGTTCGTCTGTCCGTACCACCAGTGGAACTACACGCTCAAGGGCGACCTGCAGGGCGTGCCATTTCGCCGCGGTGTGAAGCAGGACGGCAAGGTCAACGGCGGCATGCCGGCCGATTTCAAGACCGAGGAGCACGGCCTCACCAAGCTCAAGGTGGCCTCGCGCGGCGGTGTGGTGTTCGCATCGTTCGACCACGACATCGAGCCCTTCGAGGACTTTCTCGGCCCCGACATCCTTGGCTACTTCGATCGCCTGTTCGACGGCCGCAAGCTCACCATACTCGGCTACAACCGCCAGCGCATTCCCGGCAACTGGAAGCTGATGCAGGAGAACATCAAGGACCCATACCACCCGGGCCTCTTGCACACATGGTTCGTCACCTTCGGGCTCTGGCGTGCGGACAACAAGTCGGAGCTCAAGATGGATTCGCGTGGCCGCCACGCCGCGATGATTTCCACCCGCGGCAGTGCGGGCAAGGCCGCACAGGTCACGCAGGTGTCCAGCTTCAAGGAAAGCATGCAGCTCAAGGACCCGCGCTTTCTGGACATCGTGCCCGAGCCCTGGTGGAACGGGCCCACGGCGGTGATGATGACGCTGTTTCCCAGCCTCATCCTGCAGCAGCAGGTCAACAGCGTGTCGACGCGCCACATACAGCCCGTGGGGCACGACGCCTTCGATTTCGTCTGGACGCACTTCGGCTTCGAGGACGACACCGAGGAGATGACCCAGAGGCGCCTGCGCCAGGCCAACCTGTTCGGGCCGGCCGGTTTTGTCTCGGCCGACGACGGCGAGGTGATCGAGTTTTCGCAGGAGGGCTTCGAGCAGAAGCCGTATCACCGCACGCTCGCCGAACTGGGTGGGCGCGAGGTCGAGAACACCGATCACATGGTCACCGAAACGCTGATCCGCGGCATGTACCGCTACTGGCGCGAAGTGATGGAGGCGGCATGAACCTCGACGCCAACGCCTACCTCGAACTGTCGCGCCTGTACGCGGCCTATGCGCATGCCGTCGATTCGGGGCAGTGGGACTTGTGGCCCGCGTTCTTCATCGACGAGTGCAGCTACAGGCTGCAGCCGCGCGAGAACCACGAGCGCGGGCTGCCGCTTGCCACGCTGTCTTTCGAGAGCCGGGGCATGCTCGAAGACCGGGTCTACGGCATCAAGGAAACGCTGTTCCACGACCCGTACTACCAGCGCCATGTAGTTGGCCTGCCGCTGGTGCACAAGGTTGATGCCGACGGCACGATCCACAGCGAGGCCAACTACGCGGTGTTCCGCACCAAGCTCGACCAGGCCTCGACGGTGTTCAACGTCGGCCGCTACATCGACACGGTGGTTGCGACCCCTGACGGACTGAAGTTCGCGACACGTCTTTGCGTGTTCGACAGCGAGATGATCCCCAACTCGATCATCTATCCCATCTGAGCCCCCCAAGTTTCGAAGGCATCCACCTATGACCACAGTGACATGGATCGACGCGGCGTCGGTCGACGAGGTTCCCGCCGACGACGTGGTGGGCATCGAAGTGCAGGGCAGGGACATTGCCCTGTACGGCACCGAAGACGGCATTCACGCGACCGACAACATCTGCACCCACGGCCACGCGCGGCTTTGCGACGGATTCCTTGAGGGCCACGAGATCGAATGCCCGCTGCACCAGGGCCGCTTCGACGTGCGCACCGGCAAGGCCATGTGCGCTCCGCTCACCGAGGACCTGCGCAGCTATCCGGTGAAGATCGAGGGCGGGCGGGTGTACCTCGCCATCGAGCAGTAGGCGCTCCGCCAAGCCGTCTGTTGTGCATCGGGTCTGGGCAATCTGTATCTGTTGCGCCGAACGCGGATGGCGACAATGAGGCCATCGTTTGATGGAACCATGGAAACCGTATGACCGCGCAGACCCGAGACCAGATTGCCGACCGAATTGCCGCCGAGCTGGGCCACAGCTTCGAGGGCGAGCTTGTTGCCGGCGGCAACTACATACCTGTGGTGCGCGATGGAAACACCCTCTACACCAGCGGCCAGGTGCCGCGCGTGGGAACCACCGTCGTCGTCACCGGCCGCGTGGGCGACCAGGTGTCGCTCGCCAAGGCCCGCGAAGCGGCGCAAATCTGCACCTTGCGCTGCCTCACGCTGCTGCGGCGCGAGCTCGGTTCGCTCGACGAAATCGGCAAGCTGCTGCGCGTGGGGGTCTTCGTGCAGTGCACCGCCGACTTCACGCAGCAGAGCGAAGTGGCCGATGCCGCATCGGAGCTCCTGCACCGCGTGTTCGGCGATGACGGCGTGCATGTGCGCACGGCCGTCGGCGTGTACGCGTTGCCCAAGAACGCAAGCGTCGAGCTGGAGATGACCGTCGCCGCCAGGCCCGCCGCCAGTTGATGCGCTAGCGCTTCGGCAGGTCGACGATGTCGCGCGCCAGCGAGGCAATCGTGAGCGGCGCGCACCCTTCGGCGTTGTTGCTCACGGTGACATAGGCGCGCTGGCCTGCGCCAGTGGTGCCTGCAATCACCTTGGCCAAAGCCGCGCGCGTTTCCGGATCGGGGTCGACGATCTTGTCGAACGGCCCGTAAAGTTTTTCCGCATCTTCATAGCCGAAGCGGCCGTGCCGGCGATGCAGGTTCCAGCGGCACACCAATGGGCCTGGCCACAGCGCGCGCAGCATCGGCAACTGGTCTTCTATGGGCGGCATCTTGGCGTGCAGGCCCATGCAGAAGGTCGCGCCCGTGCTGCGCAGCATGTCGGCGAAGGCGGGGCACAGCAGTTGGGGGTCGCGCACCTCCACGGCAATGACCGCGTCCGGTGCCGCCTGCTGCAAGCCGGGCAGGGCCTGCAGCATGTCGCCGATGCGGGTGAGCAGTGCGGGCTGGTCGGCCAGCAGTTGCGAAGGAATCGGGCTCAGCTGGAACACCAGCGCACCGATGCGGTGGCCGAGGCCCTCGAGCGCGGGCTGCACGAATTCCTGGATGGCGATCTCGCTGTTCAGGAACACCGGATTCGCCTGCGTGCCGCGGCCGCTCTCGTCGCGCACCGTGGCGTCGGTCACCAGGCTCGGCGCCTTCACCACAAAGCGAAAGTCGTCCGGCACCATGGCCGCATAGCGCGCGTACTGGCTTGCCGTAAGCGCGCGGTAGAAGTTGCGGTCCAGGCTCACGGTGCGAAAGAGCGGGTGTTGCGCCAGCGCGGCGAGCCCGTTTTTCGAGAGCACCGATTCGGCGTATTCGCCGTCCCATACCAGGTTGGCCCAGCCCGGATAGCTCCATGAAGAGGTACCGAGCCGAAGCGCCGGCGGAAGCGCCGCGGCCAATTCGATGAGTGCCGGGTCGGCCGCCATCGCCGCCACAGTGCCGCCGCGTGGTTTCTTCTTTGCGGGCGGCTCGGCCTCGGGCTCTTGCAGCGCCGCTGGTGGCGCCTCGGGTGGGCGCGGAAGATCGGGGAAAAGGGAGTCCTGCACTTCAGCCATGTCTGGGGCCGCATTCTCGGCCAACATCGGCCGGCCTTGCCGCGGCGGGCACAATTCGCGCCATGAAACAGTGGTTGCGTACGCAGGTGGGCTGGTGGCTCGCATGGCTGGCCCTTACGGCCGTGGGCGCGGTGTGGCTCGCGCGCGCAGAGCTGGCCCAGCTGCAGCAGGCTTTCGAAGCCGACGTGCGCATTGCGCACCGCCTCATGAGCCAGCAGATGGTGCAATACGACGCGGTGCTGGCCACGCTGGCGCTGCTTGAAACCGGCAATGGCGCAGATCGCCCGGAGCAGCGGCTCTCTTCGGTCTATCCGTCGATCCTGCGCGTGCAGCGGCGGGCGGGGGACGATCCTTGGCCCGACGAGAAGCATGCGGGCGCCTTGGCCGCAGCAGAAGCCCAGTCGCGCAGCCAACGACGTGCCGAACTGGCCGCCGTCGATCTTGCGCAAGGCCGATACCAACTCGTGATCGGCGCCACGCCCGTGAGCTATTCGCTCGAAATCGACCTGGCCGGCTCGGTGCCGTGGCGCGACTGGCCGATGAACCCCAAGCAAAGTCCGGTGCGCGTGAGCCTGCAGCGCGGCGCGCAGCAGTTTGTTCTGCAACCTGGGCAGGCGGCGCAAGCGGCCGAAGGAGGCATTGGCGGCTGGCGCTTCGGCCTCACCAAGCCCCTCGCATCGCCGAGCCAGCCTTTCGACCTTGTGGCCGAGCGCCGCGTGGGCTGGGCCGAACTGCCATGGCGCGGCATTGCAGGCTGGGCCGTGGCTGTGGCGTTGCTGCTCGCCGGCTTGTGGACCGCCCAGCGCCAGCGCATTGCGCGCCGCCGTGCCGAAGAGCTGCTGCGGCTCGGCCAGGTGGCGCGGCTCAATGCGCTGGGCGAACTCTCCGCGGGCTTGGCGCACGAGCTGAACCAGCCGCTTACGGCCGTGCTGGCCAACGCGCAGGCCGCGCGGCGTCTGCTGGACGACGATCCACCCGAGCTTGCGGCGGCACGAGACGCCATGGGCCAGGCGGTGGAGCAGGCGCGCCGCGCGGCCGGCGTGGTCGGCCGGCTGCGCCGCGTGATCGAGCGCCCGGAGGCCGGTGGCGACGTCAAGCCGTTGGTGCTGCAGGAGGTGGTGCGCAGCGCCATGCATCTGCTGGCGCCGGAGTTCGCGCAACGCGGCGTTGCCGCCCAGTTCGACGCCACCGCGCAGGCGCCAGTGCGCGTGCAGGCAGAGGCGGTGGCGCTCGAGCAGATCGTGCACAACCTGCTGATGAACGCCTTGCAGGCGCTCGACCTGGTGCCCGTGTCCGAGCGGCGTCTTGCGGTTTCGGTCGGCCGGAACGGCCAGGAGGGCGTGCTGACCGTGACCGACAACGGGCGCGGCATTTCGCCCGAGGCCATGCCGCGTCTTTTCGAGCCCTTCTTCAGCACGCGGGAAGGCGGTTTAGGCCTTGGCCTGAGCCTCAGCGAAACGCTGGCGAGCGGCATGGGCGGGAGCCTGAGCGCGGCCAATGCGACGCCGCGAGGTGCGCGCTTTACGCTGCTGCTTCCGCTGGTGGCGGCCTCGAGCAAGGAGCGCGCGGCATGAACAGCACGGTCCCGCATTCGCCGTTGTCGCCGCTCGTTCATCTCATCGATGACGACCAGGCGGTGCGCGACAGCCTCTCGCTCTTGATTGGCACAGTGGGCCTGCGGGTGCAAGGCTGGGCCGATCCGCAGGCCTTCATCGACAACTTCGACCGCGCGAGTGTCGGCGCCATCGTGCTCGACGTGCGCATGCCCGGCATCAGCGGGCTCACCGTGCTCGACCGGCTGGTGGCGCAGGGCGTCGACCAGCCCGTGATCATGCTCACGGGGCACGGCACGGTCGAGATGTGTCGCCGCGCGTTCAAGGCCGGCGCGGCCGAGTTTCTCGAGAAGCCGGTGGATGACGAGCAATTGCTCGAAGCCCTGCAGCACGCCGTGCGCCAGCATGTGCGCTCGCGCGAACGCGCGCAGGCCGACAACGCCGCGCGCGAGCGGGTGGCGCAGTTGTCGGAGCGCGAGCGCGAGGTGCTCGCCTTCATCGTGCAGGGGCTGACCAACAAGGAGATTGCGCGCATGCTGGCGCTGTCGCCCCGCACGGTCGAGACGCACCGGGCCAACCTGTTTGCCAAGCTCGACTGCGATTCGCTCGCGCAGCTGATTCGCCGCTACGCCGTGCTGGTGGCCGGGGACGCCTGAACCCGGCCGCTCCGTAGTTCTACGGAGCGCCGGGCGTAGCCGTACGAATGGCCGCGGCGGCCGGTGTTTTCTACAGTGGCGCAGCCGTCGGCAATGCGCCGGCGCAACCACCCGCATCCACTGGAGAAATCGAAAAATGCGTTCCACCCTTCGCCTTGGCGGCCTCGCCATCCTGCTTGCCGCATCCGCCGTACAGGCCCAGACCACCGCGCCCGCGGTGCGCACCGAAAAGAACATCTCGCTCGCGCTGGCCAACCAGATCGCGGCCGAAGCCGTGGCTGCCTGCGCCGCCAATGGCTACAACGTGGCAGCCACCGTGGTCGATCGCGCCGGCACCGTGCGTGCCGTGCAGCGCGCCGACAACGCCGGTCCGCACACGCTGGCTTCGAGCGAGCGCAAGGCCTGGACCTCGGCATCGGCCAAGAACGCAACGCAGGCCATGATGGAGGGCTCGCAGAAGAACCCGGCTGGCGCCAACCTGGTCTACCTGCCGGGCGTGCTGCTGCTGGGCGGCGGCGTGCCGGTGAAGTCGGGCAACGAAGTGATCGGCGCCGTGGGCGTAGGCGGTGCGCCTGGCGGCCATCTGGACGAGCAGTGCGCCAATGCCGCGCTGGACAAGGTCAAGGGCCTGCTGGGTTGATGATGATGAAGCGCGGCATCTGGTCCGGGGCTCTGGCGGTCGCGCTCGGCATGGGCGCGGTGCTTGGCGCGCAGGCCCAGGTGCAGCCGCAAGCGGCCGAGGTGCTGGCCTATGAAGGGCTGCACCGGGCCGCCTGGCATGGCGACCTGCCAAAACTCAAGAGCCTGATTGCCTCCGGCGCCAACCTGGACGCACGCGATGCGCGGGGCCGCACGCCCTTGCACGTAGCCGCCCATGCGCGGCAGCGCGAAGCGGTGAAGCTGCTCGCGAAGGCCGGCGCGAAACTCGATGCGCTTGAAGACGATCGCTACGACGCGGTCACCATCGCATCGGTGGCCGATGACGTCCAGACGCTGGCGCTGCTGCTGTCGCTTGGCGCCAGTGCAAAGCAGGTGACGAGCCGCTATGACGGCACCGCGCTCATCGCGGCGGCGCACCTGGGCCACGACGAAGTGGTGCGACAACTGATTGCAGCCGGCGCGCCGCTGGACCATGTCAACAACCTGCACTGGACGGCGGCAATCGAAGCCGTCGTGCTCGGCGACGGCGGTTTGCGTCACCAGCGCACGCTCTCGGCGCTGGTCGATGCCGGTGCGAACCTGCAGCTGGCCGACCGCCAGGGCAACACGCCGCTGCAGCTTGCCAAGGCCCGCGGCTACACCGCGATGGTGAAGCTGCTGGAGGCACCGCGCTCAAGATAGGGCGGCTCGGGGGACAATCGGGCCTCTCCACGAGGAAACCGCCCCATGTACATGCCCCCGCAGTTCAACGCCAAGGATCCGGCCATTGCGCTGGAGCTGATGCGTGCACACCCGTTCGCCAGCCTGATCTCCAATGACGACGAGGGGCTGCCGTTCGTCACGCACCTGCCCATCGTGGCCGAACAGCGCGAAGGCGACCAGCTCGTGCTGCTGGGGCACTGCGCCAAGCCCAACCCGCACTGGCGCTACCTGCAGGCGCGGCCGCAGGCGGTCGTCACTTTCATGGGGCCGCATTCGTACCTGTCGCCTTCGGTCTACCCCGACCTGGCGCGGGTGCCCACCTGGAACTATCTTGCGGTGCATTGCACCGTCGAGGCCCGGCTGATCGAAGAGCCCGGCGACAAGGATGCGCTGCTCAAGAAGCTCATTGGCGACCATGAGCCCGCCTATGCGCAGCAGTGGCGCGATTTGGGCGAGGAGTTCCAACTCAAGATGCTGGCCGGCATTGTCGGCTTCGAAATGCGCGTGACCTCGCTGCAGTGCAAGCTCAAGCTCAACCAGCACCGCCGCGAATCGCATGGCGCCATGCGCGCCGTCTACAGCGCCGGCACGCCGGACGAGAAGGCGCTCGCGGTGTGGATGGAGCGCCTTGGCATGACGGGCGAAGCCCCGGTGGCACAAGGAAGCTGAGATGCGCATGTTCGGATTGCTCGGCCTGGTGCTGGCACTGGTGATCGTCGGGCTGCTTGCGAAGAAGCAATTGGCCACCACTGCAGCCCCGGCGTTGTCGGTGGTGCCCGGCGCTGAATCACCCGCGCCAGGCGAGGCGCCGGCCAATGCGCGGGCGCAAGTGCAGCAGGTTCAGACCCAGGTCAACCAGGCGCTCGACGCCGCTGCCCAAGCGCGCAAGATGCCGGATGACAACTGAGCCCCTACAGCCTTCGCAGACCGGCGACGCGCACTGGATGGCGCTGGCGCTGGACGAGGCGCGCCGGGCCGCCGAAGCCGGCGAGGTGCCCGTGGGTGCGGTGCTGGTGAAGAACGGCCAGGTCATCGCCACAGGCCGAAACACGCCGGTGGCGCAGCATGACCCGAGCGCACATGCCGAGATCAACGCGCTGCGCGCCGCGGCCGCTGCGCTTGGCAACTACCGGCTGGACGGCTGCGAACTCTTCGTCACGCTCGAGCCGTGTGCCATGTGCGCGGGCGCCATGCTGCATGCGCGGCTCGCGCGCGTGGTGTTCGGCGCGGCCGATCCCAAGACAGGCGCGGCCGGTTCGGTGGTCGATCTTTTTGCGGAACCCCGGCTGAACCATCGCACGCAGGTGCAGGGCGGGGTGCTGGCAGCCGAATGCAGCGCCGTGCTCCAGCAATTCTTCAAGGAGCGGCGCGATGCGGCGCGCGAGCAGGCCGAGCCCTTGCGCGATGACGCACTGCGCACGCCGGCCGAGCGCTTCGATGCGCTGGAGGGCTACGCCTTCGAGCCGCGCTACGTCCAGGACCTACCCAGCCTGCAAGGCTGGCGCATGCACTACATAGACGAAAGCGAAGGCGAAGGCCCGAGCGCCGCGCAGACAGCCTGTTGCCTGTGCCTCCATGGCCCCGGCGAATGGGGCTACTTCTTTCGCCATCTCGTGGGCGCGCCGGGGCTGCGCACGCTGGTGCCGGACCTCATCGGCTTCGGCAAAAGCGACAAGCCCAAGCGCGAAGCGGTACACACGCCCGAATGGCACTGCCAGGTGCTGAGTGAGTGGCTCGACCGCATGCCGGCCGGGCCGATGGTGCTGGTGCACAGCGCCGCAGGCACCGGGCTCGCGGCGTTGCTGCAGACTGCCAGACCCGAGCGGTTCACGGCCGTGCTCCTTGCACCCGATGCCGGCGAGCCGGTGGGCGATGCATGGCGCGCGCCGTTCCCGGACCGTGGCTACCAGGCCGCGCTGCGTGCGCTCGGGCCCATTGCTTCGTCATCGGGTCCGAGCGCCGAGCAGGCTGCATCGCTGGTACAGCAGGCCCGCAACGCAATGGGATACTCGGCGGCGTGACCAAACACATCTACATCTATTCCCCCTCCAGCGCGATTCGCGACAAGGCCGCGTTCCGGCGCGGCGTGGCAAGACTCAAGGCACTGGGCTATGAAGTCGAAGTCGACGAGGCCGCGCTTGCAGTGCACCAGCGCTTTGCGGGCGACGACGCGACACGGCTCGCATCGATCAGCCGCGCTGCCGCCAGCGGGGCCGACATTGCCTTGATTGCGCGCGGCGGCTACGGCCTTACGCGCATCCTCGACGCCATTCCCTACAAGGCCGTGGCCAAGGCGATCCAGCGCGGAACCGAATTCGTGGGCCTGAGCGACTTCACGGCCCTGCAGAACGCGCTGTACGTCAAGACCGGCGCCGTCACCTGGGCCGGCCCTGCGGTGGGCGAAGACTTCGGTGCCGAGGGCGGCGCCGACGACATCATGGAAGCCTGCTTCGACGACCTGGTGGGCGGGCAGGGCGAAGGCACCGGCTGGCGCATGCCCGTGCGCGACGCCGGGCTGAAGATCAAGCCCGTGCACGACGCCACCCTGTGGGGCGGCAACCTTTGCGTGCTCATCAGCCTGCTCGGAACGCCTTATTTCCCGCAGGTGGATAAAGGCGTGCTCTTCATCGAAGACACCAACGAGCACCCGTACCGCATCGAGCGCATGCTCGACCAGCTGCGCATGGCCGGCGTGCTGGCAAGGCAGCGCGCCATCGTGTTCGGGCAGTTCACCGGCATGCGCAAGGTGCCGGGCTATGACCGCGGGTTCGGCTTCGATTCAGTGGTCGACCGGCTGCGCGCGGCGCTCAAGGTGCCGGTGCTCACGGGGCTGCCCTTCGGACACGTGCAAACCAAGGTGCTGCTGCCCGTGGGGGCCAAGGTGGAACTTGCCGCCGAGGGGCGGGATGTGTTCATGGTCTGGGGGCACAGGCACGCGCATGGCCACGATGCGCATCACGCGCACGACCACGCGCATTGACCGCCCGGTGCCGGCGCCGCTATTGGTGCTGCGTAAAGCGCTGGTGCACGCGCGGGCCCATCGAGCCCGGCAGGCCGCCCTCGAACATGCTGTTGATGGCCTTCATCTGGCGGCGGGCTGCCGCTTCGCCATCGATGGCGCTGAGCGCCACCATCACGTCCTGGCGCAAATACCAGAGCGACTCCACATCGGTCGCAAACCGCACGCGCTGCGCAACGCGCTGTACCGAATGGCCGCCGTGCGCCTGCAGCACCGAAAGCATGGCCGAACGAATTCTTCCCAACTGGTTTTCTCCCATCCGGGGAGACCCGAAACCGGGAATTCCGAAGAAGCGAAAAAAGCGACGAAAAGTCAGCATGAGGACTAAAAGCGTATTGCCGGAAGCAAGGACGGTTGCTACCTTAAGCCTCAGTCGGGCGATTAACAAGTTCTGAAACAGTGTTTCTTGTTTGTAAACAACAAACTTTACGCTTCAATTGAAGTGGTCGTTGGCGTTTGACTACGAAAGTTGTAAAAATTAATGTCATCTAGCGAATGGCCTAACAAGTTCAAAACGCATAAATGGGGTTAACAGGTTCGTCCCGAGCGTCGATCCGCCAACTGGCCGTTAATGTGTGGGCATCAGCAACTGTTGCCATCGAGTTCTCCCAACAGCATGGATGCCAATTCCACAGTCGTTTTCGCTGACCTGACCGGGAGCTCCCGGGTCTTTGAAGCCATGGGAAACGCGCGCGCCACCGAAACGGTGACGCGGCTCACCCAATGGATTGGCAGCATCTGCCAGGCGCACGGCGGCAGGGTGGTCAAGTCGCTGGGCGACGGCGTTTTTGCCATCTTCTCGCACGCCGCCGCGGCCACGCATGCGGTCATCGAGTTGCAGCGCTACCACCAGAAGCGCCTGGTGGCCTGGCCGGCGCCGCTGCGCATGGCGCTGCAGATCGGCGTGGCAAGCGGCGAAGTGCTCGAGGTGGAGGGCGACTGCTTCGGCGATGCGGTCAACCTGGCTTCCCGGCTCAGCGACCTGGCGGGGCCCGGGCAGATCTGGGCCACCGACGCCGTGATTTCGCAGTTGCGCGAGGTCGGCGTGCGGCATCGCGACCTGGGCCTCATTACCATTCGGGGCCGCAGCGAAATGTCGGCCGTTCACCGTATCGACTGGCAGGAGGAGGTGACCTCGTTCCTGACCGTGCCGGCCGCGCTCATGCCCATGCGCCTGCCCGACTCCTCCTTCGGCCAGATCGAGCTCGCGTGGCTCGACGTGCGCTCCATGTTTCGCACTGAAGAGTTGCCGATTCACCTGGGCCGTGTGAATGACGCGCAATTCGTGGTCACCGATCCACGCGTTTCACGGCTGCATGCGCGCATCGAGCTGCGGCAAGGCAGTTGCGTGCTGACCGATCTCAGCACCTACGGCACCTGGGTGCGGTTTCACGGCAACGGCGGGCCGAGCAACGAGATTGCGCTGCGCCGCGAAGAATGCGTGCTGCATGGCAGCGGAGAGATCGGCCTGGGCGCATCGCTGAGCGACTTCACCGCGCCGACCATCGCCTTCAAGACGGCCGGTACGGAAATGCAGTTGTCGTCGCGCGCCGCCTAGCGCCGAAAGCTCATTGCGGCGCCGAAAGAATCGCGGCGAGCTGGCCGAAGTCGATCGGCTTCTGAAGATGGTGGTCGAACAGGTCCTGCGCCGAGGCTCCGGCCGCGTCTTCCGCTGAAAAGCCCGAAATGGCCACCAGCAGCCGCGGGGCGCCTTCCGCAGCCTCCGAGCGCAGCCGCCGCGCCACCTCGGCACCCGGAAAATCGGGCAGGGTCAGGTCGATGAGCGCCGCATCGAAGTGCTCGGCCTTGGCCGCATCCATCGCCTGCTGCGCGGTGTAGGTGCAGCGGGCGGTATGGTCCTGCAAGGTCAGCAGTTCCTGCAGCAGGTCTGCGGCGGCCTGGTTGTCGTCGACGATCAGCACATTCACGGTGGCACGCTTTCAATCAGCTAAGGCGAACCACGCAGTATCCCGGTCAAACGCAAGGTGTGCAGTAGGAAGGCGCCTACGCTTCCGCTTGCGCCGCAGTCCGGGCAACGGATTCCAGCGGCAGTTCGACCCGGAACAGCGCCCCTTCGCCCGGCGTGCTCTCCACCTCGATGCGGCCGTTGTGCAGGCACACGATCTTGCGCGTGATGTACAGGCCCAGGCCCAGGCCGGACGCGTGCTTGCGGCTGTCGTCCGTGCGTTCGAACTGCTCGAAGATGCGTTGCTGGTCCTCAGGCGCAATGCCGATGCCCTGGTCGCGCACCGTGATGTGCGCGGTGCCGCCAACCCGGCCGAGCACCATTTCGACCGGCTTGCCGCGGCCGTAGCGCAGTGCGTTGGTCAGCAGGTTGGTCAGCACCTGTTCGATGCGGAACTCGTCCCACACGCCCCGCAGTTCGCGCGGCGCCTCGAGCGCGATCTCCGAGCCGGCGGCCTCGGCCTGCTGGCGCAGGCCCTCCACCACGGTTCGCGCAAGGGCGGCAAGGTCCACCGGCTTCGGTTGTATCGAGAGCGCATCGCGCCGCATGCGCGTCACGTCGAGCATGTCGTCGATCAGCCGCACCATGTTGCGTATCTGCCGCTGGTCGCGTTCGATCATCGCGGGCAGCCGGTCCGCGGCAAAGGATTCCAGGTTGCCCTTGGCCACATGCAGCTGCCGCAGCTGCGTTTCGAGATAGAGCGTGTTCAGCGGCGTGCGCAGCTCATGCGAAACCATCGACATGAAGTCGTCGCGCATCTGCACCGCGCGCTCGAGCTCGCGCTGCGCATGCCGCAGCTGCTGCACCAGTTGTTCCTGCTTGTGGTTGGCGGCTGCCAGCTTTTCCATCTCCTGGCCCAGCGCCTTGCGGTGGCGGTGCAGGTCGACGAACACGTTGACCTTGCTCGTGACTGCATGCGGATCGAGCGGCTTGTGCAGGAAGTCGACCGCGCCGCTTTCGTAGCCCTGGAAGGCGTAGTTGAGTTCGCGGCCCGCCGCGCTCACGAAGATGATGGGAATGTGCCGCGTGCGCTCGGTGCCGCGCATGAGCTCGGCCAGTTCGAAGCCGTTCATGCCGGGCATCTGCACATCGAGAATGGCCAGCGCAAACTCGTGGTCGAGCAGCAGCGCAAGCGCCTGCTCGGCCGAGGTCGCGCGGTACACCGCGCGCCCGGGGCCGCGAATCAGGGCTTCGAGCGCAAGAAGGTTTTCCGGCAGGTCATCGACGATCAGCAGCTTGCTTTCGACGTCAATGGGCATGGGTGGACTCCAGTTGCAAGAGCAATGCGCGGAGCTCGCGCAGGGGCAGCACGTGATCGGGAAAATGCAAGGCGATGGCCGCTTGGGGCATGATGGAAATCTGGGCTTCGTTGGGGTCCTGAACGGCGGTGATGCCGCCGGCCTGGTGAATACGCTGGAGGCCCTCGGCGCCGTCTTCGTTTGCGCCGGTCAGCAGCATGCCGGCGAGCGCGGGGCCGTAGGCGTCGGCGGCGGAACTCATCAGCACGTCGATCGAGGGTCGCGAAAAATGCACCGGCGGCTCGCAGCTGAGCGAAAAGCGCCGATCGCGCTCGATCGACAGGTGATAGCCCGGCGGTGCGAAATACACATTGCCGGCCGCGAGCGGCATCTTGTCCGCCGCCTCGTGCACGGGCAGGTGCAGGCGATCGGCAAAGATCTGCGCCAGGTGGCTTTCGTGGTTTTCGGGCACGTGCAACACGATCACGACCGGGAGCTTCCACGATGCCGGAAGCCCATTCAGCAGCGTGAACAACGCCTCGATGCCGCCGGCGGATGCGCCGAGCACCACGGCCTCGACACGCCGGCCCGGGGTTGGGGGTGCGGTCAGCTTCATGTGGCCTTGCGGTAGATGCGCTCCGGCTTCGAATGAGCATCGAAACGCTGCGAATAACTCGAAAAGTCGATGCTCTCCTTGGAGCCCAGCCCGAGAAAGCCGCGGTGGCAGAGCGACTCATGAAAGAGGCCCAGCGCGCGGTCTTGCAGCTCGCGGTTGAAATAGATGAGCACGTTGCGGCAAGACACCAGCTGCGTCTCGGCAAACACGCTGTCGGTGGCCAGGCTGTGATCGGCAAAGATGACGTCGGCGCACAGCGATGGGTCGAAGCGGGCAGCCTCGTAGGCGGCCGTGTAGTAGTCGGAGAAAGAACTCCGCCCGCCCGCGCGCTGGTAGTTGGCCGTGTACCCGCGAACCGCCTCGATCGGAAAGATGCCCTGCCGCGCCTTTTCGAGCGAAGCGGGGTTGATGTCGGTCGCGTAGATCTGCGTGCGCGCGAGCAGGCCTTCTTCGCGCAGCAAGATGGCGAGCGAAAACACTTCTTCGCCGGTGCTGCAGCCTGCCACCCACACCTTCACCGAGGGATAGGTGTGCAGGATGGGCACCACATGCTGGCGCAGCGCAAGAAAGTAGGCGGGGTCGCGGAACATCTCGCTCACGGGAATCGTCAGGTACTGCAGCAGCCGGCCGAACAGCGCCGGGTCGCGCAGCACTTTTTCCTGCAGCGCCGAAATGCTCGGCAGCCCGAGCTGCGCGAGCGCATGCAGCACGCGCCGCTTTTGCGACGCCACGGTGTAGTTGCGGAAGTCGTAGCTGTACTTGAGGTAGATGGCCTCCATCAGCAGCCTCAGCTCGATCTCCGTGTTGCTCAACGGGGAGGGCGGGGAGGCCGGCAGCGGCGAGGGCGGGACGGTGGAGGTCACAGCCGCTCCATTTTCGGCAACCACACGCGCAAGAGCGAGAACAGGCGCTCCAAATCCACAGGCTTGGCCAGGTAGTCGCTGGCGCCGGCGGCCAGGCACTGCTCGCGGTCGTCCTTCATGGCCTTGGCGGTAATGGCAATCACGGGCAGCTTGTCGAAGCGCGGGTCGGCGCGCAGGCGGCGCGTGGCTTCCAGGCCGTCCATCTCCGGCATCATCACGTCCATCAGCACCAGGTCGATCTCGCGCACCTGGGCGAGCTTCTCGAGCGCCTCGCGGCCGTTGCGGCCGATCTCGACCGCCGCGCCGCGCTGCTCCAGCGCGCTCGTCAGCGCAAAGATGTTGCGCACGTCGTCGTCCACCAGCAGGATGGTGCGTCCCTCGAAGATGCGGTCGCGCCCGCGCGCGGCCTTGAGCATGCCCTGGCGTTCGCTGGAAAGCTCGGCTTCCACCTTGTGCAGGAACAGCGTGACCTCGTCGAGCAGCCGCTCGGGCGACCGGGCGCCCTTGATGATGATCGAGCGTGAATAGCGCTGCAGCTCGGCTTCTTCGTCGCGCGTGAGATTGCGGCCGGTGTAGACGATCACCGGCGGGAACGAGACGATTTCTTCCGCCGCCATCTGCTTGAGCAACTCGCCGCCCTGCATGTCGGGCAGGTGCAGGTCGGTGATCATGCAGTCGAACACGCGCTTGCGCAGAAGCTCGAGCGCTTCTCCGCCGGAGCCCACGGCAATGATCTCGATGTCTTCGTCGCCGATGAGCCGTATCACGCTCTCGCGCTGCAGCGCGTCGTCTTCGACCAGCAGCACGGTCTTGACCTTCTGCGTGAGCTTTTCTTCCAGCCGGGCGAACACCTGCATCAGTTCGGCGCGGGTGGCCGGCTTCTGTGCGTAGCCGATGGCGCCCATGTGCAGCGCGGCGGCCTGCGCGTTGTCGGCGGCCGACACCACATGAATCGGAATGTGGCGCGTCTTCGGCGAATCCTTCAGGCGCTGCAGCACGTCCAGCCCGGTGCTGTCGGGCAGGCGCATGTCGAGCAGGATCGCGTCGGGCAAGAATTGCTGGGCCAGCTCGAAGCCGTCTGCGGCACCGTGCGCCACCAGGCAGCGGTAGCCGAGCTCGTGCGCCAGGTCGTAGAGGATGTGCGCGAACTGCGGCTCGTCCTCGATCACGAGCACCCGGCGCACCTGGTCGCGCGGCAGCTCGCGGTCATCCGCAAAAAGCGGTGGCGGCACGGCGCCACCGGGTGCCGGCGGCGCGGGCAGCGCATGACCGGTGAAAGAGGTGGGAAAGGTCGAAGAGGAGGCCAGCGCCGCAGCCGGTGTGGCCGGAGCCGGGGCTGGAGCCGGCGCTTCCAGCCCTTGCGGCGCGACGGCCGGCAACTGCAGCGTGAAGGTGCTGCCTTGGCCGGGCTGGCTTTGCACCGCGAGCGTGCCCCCAGCAGCCGCGTGAGGTCGCGCGAAATCGAAAGACCCAGGCCCGTGCCGCCAAAGCGGCGGCTGGTCGTGCCATCGGCCTGGTGAAAGGCTTCGAAGATCAGCGCTTGCTGGTCGGGTGCAATGCCGATGCCCGAATCGGAAACCGCGAAGACCGCGCCGCCGTCCGGCGCGGCGGAAACCACCAGCGCCACCTCGCCGCTGTCGGTGAACTTGATCGCATTGGAGAGCAGGTTCTTCAGGATCTGCTCGACCCGGTGCCGGTCGGTTACCAGCAGGGGCGGTGTGCCCGGGCGCATCTCCAACCTGAAGGCCAGCCGCTTTTCGCCGGCCAGCGGCTTGAAGGTGCTCTCCAGGCTTTGCGCAAGTTTGTCGAGCGCCACGTTCTCGACCACGATCTCCAGCTTGCCCGCCTCGACCTTCGAGATGTCGAGGATGTCGTTGATGAGCGTCAGCAGGTCGTTGCCCGACGAATAGATCGATTCGGCGAACTTCACCTGCTCGGGGCTCAGGTTGCCTTGCGGGTTGTCGCCAAGCAGCTTGGCCAGGATGAGCGCACTGTTGAGCGGCGTGCGCAGCTCGTGCGACATGTTCGCCAGAAACTCCGACTTGTAGCGGCTTGCCCGCTGCAGCTCGTCGGCCCGGTCTTCCAGGTCGCGCTGCACGCGGCGCAAGGCGGCGTTGCGCTGGTCCAGCGCCTCGGTGCGCTCCGAAAGCTGGCTGTTGGTCTGCTCCAGCTCGGCCTGCTGGTTCTCCAGCATGGCCTGCGAAGCCCGCAGCGCGCGCGACTGTTCCTCGAGTTCCTCGTTGGCGGTGCGCAGTTCTTCCTGCTGCACCTGCAGCTCTTCGTTGAGCTGCTGCGTTTCGGCCAGTGCGTCCTGCAGCTGTTCGCGGTAGCGGGCCGCGGCCAGCGAATCGCCGATGTCTTCGCCCACCAGGTCGAGCAGGTCGTTGGCGCGCGAATCGGGCGCGGCCGGAAGGCCGAGCTCGACCACGCCGTTGACCACGCCGTTGCTCGACACCGGCATCAGCAGCACGGCCGAGGGCGCCATTTCGCCCAGGCCCGAATTGACCTTCAGGTAGTCGGCCTGTATCGGCTCGACGAGCATGCGGCGCCTTTCCGCCGCAGCCTGGCCAAGCAGGCTCTGGGTGGGCGAAAACACTTGCGGCGAAGCTTCGGCCTCCATGGAGAAGCCGTAGCTCGCCGCACGGCGCAGCGACCCGTCCCGCTCGCGAACGTACAGCGCACCCACCGCGCTGCCCAGGTGGCGCGAGCAAAAGGCCAGGACCTTGCGGCCCAGGTCGTTGGCGCTCAGTTCGCCCACCAGTTCGCCCACCAGCTCGGTTTGCGCACTTCGCAGCCACGCCTGCTGCGCCAGCCGCTCGGCATGCGCGGCTTGCTCCTGCAGCACCACGTCGTAGCTGTTCGAAAGCCGCACCAGCTGCCGCCGGCCGAAGTACGCCACCAGGCCGGTGAACAGCAGCGTGAACAGCAGGAACGTGCCCACCACCAGCCAACTCGTGCGATTGGCCTGCTCGCTGCGCTGGAAACGCAAGCCCTGTTCGGTCTCGATGAAGCCGGCAAACTCCGCCCGCATGGCGTCGCTCAGCTGCTTGCCGCGGCCTTGCCGCACCGCCTGCTGGTAATCGGAGCCGCCCTTGCGCACGGCGATCAGGCCGCGGGCGTATTCATTCCAGTCCTGCTGGAGCGCGGCGATGCGTTCGAGCCGCTCATGCTGCTGCCGGTTGTCCGAAACCAGCTTGCCGAGCGCGTCGATGTCGCCCTTGATCCTGGGCAGGGCGGTTTGGTAGGGCTCCAGAAAGCTCTCGTCCCCGGTAATGAGAAAACCGCGCAGGCCGGTTTCCATGTCGATGCTGCGCCGCTGCAGCTCGCTGGCGCTGCGCGTGACGCGGTCGGAGTGCTCGACCGCACCAATGGTCGACAGCAAGAAGACGATCAGGCCGACGAACACCAGTGCGCCGATCAGGCCGCCCAGCAGCGGCAGTTTCAGGTTCCGGCTCAGCAGGCGGTCGAAATCATCGGGGTCGATCGCGGTCGGAGTTTTCATTCGGGCAAGATTTGTAAGCAAAACTTTTCTAGTTTTGCCCAAGTCCGAGGTCCTTTGTGTCGGAGAAGGCCCCGAGACGCTCTTGTGCGGCAATGCGGTGCGCCACCTGGGGCTCGCAGTTATACTGTTGTTTCATACAGTGCCAGCCAAGTGACAGCGAATCCTTCGATCAAGCTGCAGAACGGGGTAATCGATCCGCCCGGCGATCGCACGGTGTCCGTCAAGGCGCTGTGCGCCTTCGCAGCCAAGGAGGGCGACCTCGACCTGCGTTTTGTGCCTGCGCCCAGCGCGCTCGAGGGCATGGCCGGCCACGCGCTGGTGCAGGGCCGGCGCGGCGACGGCTACCAGAGCGAGGTGGCGCTGGTCTCGCACTGGGGCGCACTCAAGGTGCGCGGCCGTGCCGACGGGCATGACCCGCGCGAACGCCGCGTCGAAGAAATCAAGACCTTCCGCGGCGACTTCGACGCCATCCGCGGCAACCACCGGGCGCTGCATTGGGCACAGGCACGCACCTACGGCTGGATGCTGTGCGAAATGCACGGCTACGAGCGCATGACCGTGGCGCTGGTGTACCTCGACCTCGCCACCGGCGACGAAACCGTGCTCGAAGAGCAGCACGAACGGGCTGAGCTCCAGGCGCATTTCGAGCGCCTGTGCGCCTGCTACAGCGCGTGGGCCGAGGCCGAAGCGGTGCATCATGCCGCGCTCGATGGCGCGCTCGGCCGGCTCGAATTTCCGCACGGCACGTTCCGCGCGGGCCAGCGGGAACTGGCCGAGGCGGTATACCGCGCCGGCGTGAACGGGCGCTGCCTCATGGCGCAGGCGCCCACCGGCATCGGCAAGACGCTGGCCACCATCTTTCCGCTGCTCAAGGCCCGGGCCGCGCAAAAGATCGACAAGATCTTCTTTCTTACCGCCAAGACCTCGGGCCGCGCCGTGGCGCTGGACGCGCTGCGCTTGCTGGGCAAAGACTGCGCACAGGTGCGCGTGCTCGAGCTCACCGCGCGCGAGAAGGTGTGCGAATACCCCGACCGGGCCTGCAACGGCGATTCATGCCCGCTCGCCAAAGGCTTCTACGACCGCCTGCCCGCCGCGCGAGAGGAGGCCGCGCGCACCGCACGGCTCGACCGGCAGGCGCTGCGGCACATTGCGTTGGCGCACACCGTGTGCCCCTATTTCCTCGCGCAGGAAATGGCGCACTGGTGCGACGTGATCGTGGGCGACTACAACTACTACTTCGACGGCAGCGCCTTTCTCTTTGCCACCATGAAAGATGCCGAGTGGCGCGCGGCCGTGCTGGTCGACGAGGCGCACAACCTGCTGGAGCGCGCACGCGGCATGTACACCGCACAGCTCGACGGCCCGGCGCTCGAAGAAGCCCACCGCGCGGCGCCTGCCGCGGTGCGCGGCCCGCTCGCCCGGCTCTACCGCGAGTGGGACACGGTGCAGCAATCGCAAACCGAGCCGTATGACGTTGTCGACGAGGTGCCCGAGCGCTTTGCACGCGCCCTGCAGGCGGCCAACATGGCCATGGGCGAGTACTTCACGGCCACGCCGGAGGGCCTGCAGGGGCCGCTGCAGCGCTTCTTCTTCGACGCGCTGCAGTTCGCCCGGATGGCTGAATCGTTCGACGACCATTCGGTTTTCGAGCGGACGCTGGGCCCCGCGCAAGACCAGCAGCAGCGCAGCCTGTCCATCCGCAACCTGGTGCCCGCACCGTTCCTCGAACCGCGGTTTGCCGATGCCGCATCGGTCACCTGCTTCTCCGGCACCTTGTCGCCTTTCGAGTTCTACCGCGACGCGCTCGGGCTGTCGGCGGACACGGCCTTGCTCGACGTGGCTTCGCCTTTCTGCAGCCGGCAACTGCGGGTGGAAGTGGCCATGAACGTGTCGACCCGGTTCCGCGACCGCGCGGGTTCGCTGCGCAGCGTGGCCGAAATCATCGGCGCCCAGTTCGAGCGCCTGCCGGGCAACTACCTCGCGTTCTTCAGCAGCTTCGACTACCTTGAAAAAGCCTGCGCGGCTTTCCTGGCCAGGCACCCCGGTGTGCCGGTGTGGGCGCAGACCCGCGGCATGGCCGAGGCCGAGCGGCGCGACTTTGTGGCTCGCTTCGAAGAAGGCGGGCAGGGCATCGGCTTTGCCGTGCTCGGCGGCGCATTCGGCGAAGGCATCGACCTGCCCGGAAGCCGGCTCATCGGCGCCTTTGTAGCGAGCCTGGGCCTGCCGCAATACAACGCCTTGAACGAAATCACGCGCGAGCGCATGCAGGCGCGCTTCGGCAAGGGCTACGAGTACACCTATCTCTACCCCGGCCTGCAAAAGGTGGTGCAGGCGGCCGGCCGGGTCATTCGCACCGAACAGGACCGCGGCGTGCTGCATCTGCTGGACGACCGGTTTGCACGCGCCGAAATCCGTCAGTTGCTGCCGCCCTGGTGGGAGCTGCAACCGGGCGGCCCGGCGCGCGCGAAAAGAGAGCGGGGAGGCTTCGATGCGGTCCGCTAGGCGCATCCAGCTGGCCGACGAGCCCGACCTGTTCGGCGAGGTGCCGGCGGCCGCGATCGAAGGCCTGCGGTACGAGCACGAATTTCTCACGCGCGCCGAGGAAGAGGAGCTGCTGCGCATCGTGCAGGGCTTCGAGCTGCGGGAGATGCGCTACAAGGAATACACCGCGCGCCGCCGCGGCATCAGCTTTGGTGGCAGCTACGACTTTGCCAACCATCGCTTGAAGCCCGGCGCCGCCATGCCGGAGGTTTTCCACCCGCTGAGGGCCAGGGTGGCCGAATGGATGGGCATGGCGCCCGGGGATTTCGCCCACATGCTGGTGGCCGAATACCGACCTGGGACGCCGCTCGGCTGGCATCGCGACGTGCCCGACTTTGAAGACATCGTCGGTGTTTCGCTGCTCGGCGATGCCGTGATGCAACTGCGGCCTTATCCACCGGCCAGCGCCAGCGCACCTGCGGGCCTCGAGCTGCTGATGGAGCCGCGCTCCATCTACATGCTGCGCGGCGAAGCGCGCTGGGCATGGCAGCACGCCATTGCGCCCACCGAGACGCTGCGCTATTCGATCACCATGCGCACGCGACGGCGCACATGACATCTCGCGCGGCCAGGGCTTAGGCGGGGGCTGCCGTTCGAGTCCGTCGCGGGGCGCGCACCGGCCGGGGCGCGGGGGCTGCACGCTTGGCAGTTTTAGTGGCCGCCGTTTTCTTCATCACATCCGAGGCGACCCGCAGGTCCTTGAGCCAGGCTTCCCACGCGGCCTCTCGTTGCTCGGGGTCGCCGCGCAGCAGGGCAGAGGGGTGCAGCGTCACCAGCACGCGGTGGCCGGCGGCATTCTCCTGCCACTGGCCGCGCTCCTTCATCACGGCCACGGGCCGGCCCAGCAAAGAGCGCGCGGCCGTGCCGCCCAGGGCAATGAAGGCGCGCGGCTGCACGAGTTCTATCTCGCTTTCGAGCCAGTGCCTGCAGGCTTCGGCCTCGCGCTGGCCCGGCGTCTTGTGGATGCGGCGCTTGCCGCGAAGCTCGTATTTGAAATGCTTCACCGCATTGGTCACGTAGAGCTTCTCGCGCGACCAGCCGAGCTCGGCCACGGCGCGGTCGAACAGCTTGCCGGCGGGGCCCACGAAGGGGCGGCCCACCAGGTCTTCCTTGTCGCCCGGCTGCTCGCCCACCACCATCAGCACGGCCCCGACCGGGCCTTCGCCAAAGACCGACTGCGTCGCGGGCTCGCCCAGTGGGCACTCGCGGCAGGCGTCGGTGGCGATGCTCAGCGCCTTCAGGGCGGCAGTGGCTTCGTTGCGGTGAGACACGGTCGAGACGACGTGTGGTTTGCGGTGTTCGGCCGGCCGCCCTCAGTGCGTGCCGCCGCCCCGCCGCGACTGGGTCTGGTTGCTGCTGCCGACATGGCTTTCGCGGTCATGGCGGCTTTCGGCGGTGCGGCGTGGCTCGTTGCGGGGCGTGGGGCTCTGGTTGCCCGCCTTGTTGTGATCGGGCGGGAGCGAGCCGCGTTCATCGGGGGTGTTCGGGTTCGTCTTCGACATGAATTGCTCCTTGAAAAGAATGCGTGGACATGCATTTCTCCGCGCGCCGCGCGGCCGGCTGTGTGGGAATAGACCCACGACGGGCGTCGTCCAAGCCGGGCGCTCGCGGCGGCGGCGGGCCAATAGCTTCGAGCCATGTCATTTCCGGTTTGCAACCGTTGGAGAAAGGCACACGCATGACGCACATCGTCCTTGGCGCCACCGGGCATGTCGGCTCGGTGCTGGTTTCTGCGCTGCTTGCGCAAGGCCAGAAGGTGATCGCGGTCACGCGCGACGCCGCACATGCCGAAGCCTTGCACCGGCAGGGCGCCACCGTCGCTGAGGCCGACGTGTTCGACGTGCCTTCGCTGCGGCGCGTGGTGGCCGGCGGCAAGCGCCTGTTCCTGCTCAACCCGCCCGCGCCGCCTTCGACCGACACGGCTGCCCAGGAGCAAAGGAGCCTGGATTGCATCCTCGAAGCGATCGAAGGCTTGCCGCTCGAGAAGATCGTTGCCGAATCGACTTACGGTGCGCAGCCTGGCGACCGCATCGGCGACCTCGATGTGCTCTACCGGATGGAGCAGGCGCTTGCCGCCCGGCCCGTGCCAGTGAGCGCGATTCGTGCCGCCTATTACATGAGCAACTGGGACGCCTCGCTCGAGACCGCGCGAAGCGAGGGCAAGCTGGACAGCATGTATCCGCCCGACTTCACGCTGCCGATGGTGGCGCCGCGCGACCTTGGCGAGTTTGCGGCGCGGCTCATGCTGGGCGAGGCCCGCTCTTCCGGGCCGCACTATGTCGAGGGGCCGGAGCGCTACTCGCCACGCGATGTCGCTGAGGCGTTCGCAGAGGCACTGGGGCGGCCGGTGGAAGTGGTCGTGACGCCGCCCGACCGATGGGAGCAGGCGTTTCGTTCGATGGGATTTTCGGAGGCCGGCGCAAGGTCTTATGCCGCCATGACGCGCCTTACCGTCGATAACAAGGAAGAGCCGGAAAGATCCGAACGCGGGGCGACTTCACTGCGCGAATACATCTCGGCGCTGGTGAAGAAGGGCTGAAAACGCCAAGCTGCCGGGCCCAATTTTTCTGATTTTCAAAATCAGCCATCGGCCTGTCCGATAACAAGAAAACACACCCGTGCTCCGGCGGACCCTCGATATTCCGCAACTATCTCTATCGCCTGCAAGACAACTTGCGTCCGCCCCTTCCCACGTTCTGCGCACGCGAAGCCGCCGTGTTGCACGAGCTTGATTCGAACCATCACCTACGCCGGTCAACGCCGCTCAAACCGGCAACATCTCGCATCGGAGCCGGCGGTTTGCCGAGGCGAATCGGCGCCGATACGATCCCGCGCCTTGCTCCTAAAGGATTACGCGGATGCCGCCAACGACTGCTACCCACCCGACGCCCGCGCCGTCAAAAAACGCGAGCTGGCAACAGCGCAGCCGGCGCCACGTGTGGCATCCGTGCACGCAGAGCATCCGGCTAGAAGCTGTGCCACCGCTGCCGATCGCGCGGGGCGAGGGCGTCTGGCTTTACGACCACGACGGCCGCCGCTACCTCGACGCGACGAGTTCGTGGTGGGTCAATCTCTTCGGCCACGCACACCCGGCCATCAACGCCGCGCTGAAAGACCAGCTCGACACGCTTTCGCACGTGATGCTCGCAGGCTGCACGCATGCGCCAGCGGTGGAACTGGCCGAGCGGCTCGCCGCGCTGACCGGCCATGCGCTCGGCCATTGCTTCTACGCCTCCGACGGCGCATCGGCGGTGGAGATCGCGTTGAAGATGAGCTTTCATGCGTGGCGCAACGCGGGCCGCAGCGGCAAGCGCAACTTTGTCGCGCTGCGCAACGGCTACCACGGCGAGACGCTGGGCGCGCTGCATGTGACCGATGTGCCTGTGTTTCGCGATGCCTATGCGCCGCTGCTCGCGAACGCGCACCTTGTTGCCTCGCCTGACGCACGGGCCGCACTGCCTGGCGAAGATGCAGTCGACGTGGCACGGCGCGCCGCCGCCGAACTGGAGGCACTGCTGGCCGAAAGCCATGCGTCGATTGCGGCCGTGATCGTCGAGCCGCTGGTGCAATGCGCCACCGGCATGGCCATGCACGACCCCGAATACCTGCGCCTGGTGCGCGCGCTGTGCGACCGCTACGGCGTGCACCTCATCGCCGACGAGATCGCAGTGGGTTGCGGCCGCACCGGCAGCTTCTTCGCGTGCGAGCAGGCCGGTATCTGGCCCGACTTTCTTTGCCTCTCCAAAGGCATCAGCGGCGGCTACCTGCCGCTGGCGCTGGTGATGACGCGCGATGCGATCTACGAAGGCTTTGTCGACGACGACGTGGCGCGCAGTTTTCTGCATTCCCATTCGTACACCGGCAACGCTCTGGCCTGCCGCGCTGCCATTGCAACGCTCGACCTGTTCGAGCAAGAGGATGCGCTGCGGCGTAACCGAGCGCGCGCCGAACGGCTCGTCGGCCGGTTGCGCGAAGGGCTGCGCGGAATACCGGTCGATCACCTGCGCCAGCGCGGAATGATCACGGCCTTCGACGTGCGCGAACCTGGTGCCCGCTTTGCGGAGCGCTTTCACCTGGCCGCGCGAGCGAACGGGTTGTTGATGCGGCCGATCGGCGCCACGGTGTACCTGATGCCGCCGTATACGATTGGCGACGGCGAGATCGACCTGCTGGTCGATGCAACGCTGGCCACGCTGCGGGCGCTCGACGTGCCCGGCCGCGCGGAACAGGGAGGCCGCGATGTCGCGCTTGCTTGAACGGCTGGAGGACGAGATTGCGGTGCTCGATTCGCAGTCGCTGCGCCGCCAGCGGCAGATCGCCGAAACCGCCTGCGCGCCCGAGCAGATGCTGACGCTCGCCGGCGCACAAGCGCAGCGCGCCATGCTCTGCTTCAGCAGCAACGACTATCTCGGCCTTGCCGCGCACCCGGCGCTGGCCGCGGCATTGGCCGAAGGCGCGGCACGCTATGGCACGGGCAGCGGCGGGTCGCATCTGGTGCTTGGCCATTCGCGCGCGCATGCGGAGCTGGAAGAGCGGCTCGGCGACTGGATGGCGCCGTTCATTCCCGGGGCGCGCAGCCTGTTCTTCTGCACTGGCTACATGGCAAACCTTGCGGTGCTGTCGGCGCTGGGCGGCGCCGAGGCGGTGATTTTCTCGGAGTCGCTCAACCATGCGTCGCTGATCGACGGTGCGCGGCTCGCCAAGGCGCGGGTCGAGCGCTATCCGCATTGCGACCTGGCCGCGCTGGATGCGCAGCTCGGCGCCTGCGAGGCGCCCGTCAAGCTCATCGTGAGCGATGCGGTCTTCAGCATGGACGGCAACATTGCGCCGGTGGCCGGGCTGCTCGCGCTGGCGGAGCGCCACGATGCCTGGCTGGTGCTGGACGACGCGCACGGCTTCGGCGTGCTGGGCGCCACGGGGCGCGGCGTGCTGCAGGCGGAGGGCCTGCGCTCGGAGCGGCTGGTGCTCGTCGGCACGCTTGGCAAGGCGGCAGGGGTTTCGGGGGCGTTCGTGGCGGCGCACCGCACCGTGATCGACTACTTGGTGCAGCGGGCGCGGCCGTACACCTTCACCACCGCTGCACCGCCCGCCATTGCGCATGCGCTGCTTGCAAGTCTCAGGCTGATCGAAGGCGAAGAGGGCGATGCGCGCCGGGCGCGCCTGAAGGCACGCATCGCCCAATTGCGCCGGGGCCTCGGGGCCATCTTGCCGCCCGACGCCAGCGCGTGGCTGCCGGAATCGCCCACCGCGATCCAGCCGCTGATCGTCGGCGGCAACGCGCGTGCAATGGAAACGATGGCGCAGCTGGATGTTCGCGGCCTGCGCGTGGGTGCGATCCGTCCGCCGACCGTGCCCGCCGGCACCGCGCGCCTGCGGATCACGCTCTCGGCCAGCCACAGCGAGTCCGATGTGGCCCGGCTGGTCGATGCACTGGGCAATGCATTGGCGCAGCAGTCCGAGGTGCACCAATGACGCCCCGCCGCTGGTTCGTTACCGGCACCGACACGGGCGTCGGCAAGACGCTGGTCAGCAGCGCAATGCTGAGCCTGCTGGCCGACTCCGGCCTGCGCTCGGTCGGAATGAAGCCGGTGGCGGCGGGCCTGGATTGGGTCGATGGTGCGTGGCGCAACGACGATGTCGAGCAGCTGAATGCCGCAGGCAATGTCAATGCGCCGCTGGCGCTGCGTTGCCCCTACCTGCTGCGCGCGCCGATGTCGCCGCACCTGGCGGCGCGGGAAGAGGGCGTGCGCATCGAATTGCCGCCGCTGCTCTCGGCCTTCGCGGCCTTGTCGGCGCGTGCCGACGCGGTGGTGGTCGAGGGGGTTGGCGGGTTCTGCGTGCCGTTTGGCGATGACCTCGACAGCGCAGACCTGGCCGTGGCGCTGGGCTTGCCCGTGGTGCTCGTTGTCGGGCTGCGCCTGGGCTGCCTGAATCACGCGCTGCTCACGGCCGAAGCCATCCGGGCGCGTGGCCTCATGCTGGCAGGCTGGGTCGCGAGCATCGTCGAACCGGAAATGCTTGCGCCCGAGGCCAACCTGCAGACCTTGCGCGGCCGGCTCGGGGCGCCGTTGCTCGGCGTGGTGCCGCACCTGGCGGAGGCGTCCGCGGGCAATGCCGCGCGGCATCTCGACCTACGGGCATTGCGCGCCACCGGGGCGCACCCGGCGCGGCGGGCTGCCGCGCTCGCCTGATCTGGCCAGGCGCTCAGCCGCGCTGGCCTGATTCCGCGAGGCGCTTGGCCCGCGCGCCGCCCTGGCGTTCGAGCATCCAGCCCGGGTACTCGGACGGCAGAGCGCTCACCTGGTCGAGCGTCGCAAGCTCATCGGCGTTGAGCCGGATGCCCGTTGCGGCAATGTTGTCGTCCAACTGCTCGACGCGCTTGGCGCCCACGATCACGCTGGTTACCACCTGCTGGTGCAGCAACCATGCCAGCGCGATCTGCGCCACCGACACCTTGCGCGCCTCGGCCAGTTCGCGCATCGCGTCGATGCAGTCGTAGGCCCGCTCCACATTCACCGGCGGAAAGTCGAAGGTGGTGCGGCGGCTGCCTTTTTCGGCTTCGGTATTGCGCCCGTACTTGCCGCTGAGCAGGCCGCCCGCCAGCGGGCTCCAGACCATCAGGCCGACGTTTTCGCTCCGCAGCATGGGCGCGAGCTCGCGCTCCAGGTCGCGGCCCGCAATGGTGTAGTAGGCCTGCAGCGACTCGAAGCGCGCGAGGCCCTGGCGCTCGGCAATGCCCAGCGCCTTCATGATCTGCCAGGCGGCCCAGTTCGAAACGCCCACATAGCGCACGTGGCCTTGCTGCACCAGGTTGTCCAGCGCGCGCACGGTTTCCTCGATGGGCGTGACCGGGTCGAAGCCGTGGATCTGGTACAGGTCGATATGGTCGAGCTGCAGGCGCTTCAGGCTGGCCTTCACGCCGTCCATGATGTGATAGCGCGAGGCGCCGGCCGCATTGGGGCTCTTGCCGGCTTCGCCGAAAACCTTGGTGGCAACCACGACGTTGTCGCGCGGCACCTTCAGGTTCTTCAGCGCCTGGCCTGTCATGGTTTCCGAGAGGCCTTCGGAATACACGTCGGCGGTGTCGATGAAGTTGATGCCGGCGTCCAGCGCCCGGCCGACCAGGCTTTCGGCCTCGGCCTGCTGCAAGTTGCCGATGTGGCCCCAGATGCCGCTGGCGCCGCCGAAGGTCATGGTGCCGAGGCACAGCTCGGAAACGAACAGGCCGGTGCGGCCGAACTTGCGATATTGCATGGAGAGGGTCCTTTGCGTTGGAGGGGCGTCGGCAAAAAGTATCCGCCCGCGGCCCCCGGGCCGACGAGCGCGTTTCTGCAAAGTCTTTGCCTATTTCTCCAGACCTATGTCCAGGCCCGTGCAGATTCATGAGTGCGGCGCTAAGCTTTGAACCACCCGATCCTCCACGCTGCCCGCACGCCTGGCGCAGACTCCGTTGATCCAACCCGCGACAAGGCCCGAACATGTCCGACGAAACACCCGAAACCACTGCCGCCATTGCCCAGCCGATGCCCCTGGAGCCCGAACTCGACGAAGCCAGGAAGGAACTGGTGGCGCTGATCAACCGCATCACCGGCGGGCGCGACGGCACGGTGGAAACACCGGTGGCCGGCCTGCAGGTGTTCTGCATCAGCAAGCCCGACGGTCCCAAGCACGCCTTTGCAACCCCGGCGCTCGGGCTCATTGCCCAGGGCTCCAAGCGGATCATCGTGGGCGACGACATCTATGTGTACGACCCGATGCACTACCTGGTGACTTCGGTCGACCTGCCCGTATGCGGCCAGGTGCGCCTGACGAGCGACAACGAACCCTACCTCGGCGTGCGGCTGGAGCTGGCAATGGACGACATCGGCGAGCTCATCGGCGACGAGAAGCTGCCCGCCAAGGCCAACGCGCCCGCCTCGCGCGGCATGTACGTCAACCGCATTGCCATGCCGGTGCTGGAGCCGGTGCTTCGGCTGCTGCGGCTGGCCGAATCGCCCGAGGACGTGCCGATCATGGCGCCGATCATCAAGCGCGAGATCATGTACCGCCTGCTGGTGAACGGCGAGGGCGCGCGGCTGCGGCAGATTGCATTGCAAGACAGCCACACCCAGCGCATTGCCAAGGCCATCAGCGCGCTGCGCGTCAACTATGCGCAGTCGCTGCGCATCGAAGACATGGCGCGCGCGGTGCACATGAGCGTGTCGTCGTTCCACCATCATTTCAAGGCCGTCACGGCCATGAGCCCGCTGCAATACCAGAAGCAGCTGCGCCTGCAGGAGGCGCGCCGCCAGATGCTGATGGCCGGCGCCGACGTGGCGAGCGCCGCGCACAGCGTGGGCTACGAAAGCCCCTCGCAGTTCGCCCGCGAATACGGCCGCATGTTCGGCGCGCCGCCGCTGCGCGACAAGCGGCGCTGGCTCAGCGACGCCGAGAACGACGCGCAGCTGGGCGGCGCGACCATGGCGGCGGCCTGAGCAAGGGCGCTGGCGCGCTGTTCAGCGCGCCCAGCGCCAGTTCTCGATCTCGGGCATGTCCTTGCCGTGGCGAGTGACATAGGCGCGGTGCTCCAGCAGCTTGTCGCGCAGATGTTGCTGCACATGGCCCGCGCTGTTGCGAAACCGTTCCACCCGCCCAATGGCGTCGGCCGCCAGATGAAAGCGGTCCAGCCGGTTGAGCACAGTCATGTCGAACGGCGTGGTGGTGGTGCCTTCTTCCAGGTAGCCATGCACATGAAAGTTGCCGTGGTTCGCGCGCTTGTAGGTCAGCCGGTGGATCAGCGACGGGTAACCGTGGAATGCGAAAACCACCGGGCAGCCGGTGGTGAAGATCGAGTCGAAGTCCGCATCGGTCAGCCCGTGCGGGTGCGCATCGGGTGACTGCAGCGCCATCAGGTCGACCACGTTCACCACGCGCACCCTCAAGTCCGGCAGCATCTTGCGCAGCAGGTCGACCGCGGCCATCGTTTCGAGCGTGGGCACGTCGCCGGCGCAAGCCATGACCACGTCGGGCATGGCGCCTTCGTCGTTGCTGGCCCAGGTCCAGACGCCCAGGCCCACCGTGCAGTGGCGCACCGCGGCATCGATGTCCAGCCACTGCGGGCCGGGCTGCTTGCCGGCCACGATCACGTTCACGTAGTTGCGGCTTCGCAGGCAATGGTCGACCACGGAGAGCAGGGTGTTGGCATCGGGTGGCAGGTACACGCGCACCACCTCGGCCTTCTTGTTGATCACGTGGTCGAGAAAGCCCGGGTCCTGGTGGCTGAAGCCGTTGTGGTCCTGCCGCCAGACGTGGCTGGTGAGCAGGTAGTTGAGGGAGGCGATTGGCCGCCGCCAGCCGATGCCGCGCGTTACCTTGAGCCACTTGGCATGCTGGTTGAACATCGAGTCGACGATGTGGATGAACGCCTCGTAGCAAGAGAAGAAGCCGTGGCGCCCGGTGAGCAGGTAGCCTTCGAGCCAGCCTTGGCAGAGGTGCTCGCTGAGCACTTCCATCACGCGGCCGTCGGGCGACACGTGCTCGTCGCCGGGCAGGATCTCGGCGGTCGAGGTTCGCGCCGTCACGTCGAACAGGTCGCCGAGCCGGTTCGAGGCGGTTTCGTCCGGCCCCATCACGCGGAAGTTGCGCGACGCTGCGTTCAGCCGCATCACCTCGCGCAGGAAGCGGCCCGCCACGCGCGTGGCCTCCGCGTCCGACGCGCCGGGCGATTCGACCGCGACAGCATGCTCCCGGAAGGGCGGCATTGCCAAGTCGGTGAGCAGCAGGCCGCCGTTGGCGTGCGGGCTGGCGCTCATGCGCTTCGCCCCCTTGGGCGCAAGGGCCGCAATGTCGACACGCAACGCGCCGCCGTCGTCGAACAGATCCTCGGGCCGGTAGCTGCGCATCCAGTCTTCGAGCAGCGCCACATGGCCCGGCTTGCCGGAAAAACCCGTCAGCGGCACCTGGTGCGAACGGAACGTGCCCTCGACCGGCACGCCGTCCACCTGGCGGGGGCCGGTCCAGCCCTTGGGCGAGCGCAGCACGATCATCGGCCAGCGCGGCCGTTCGCTGAAGCCGTTTTTTCGCGCGCGGGCCTGGATGGCGTGGATGTCGTCGAGCGCCTTGTCGAGCGCTGCCGCCATCAGGCGGTGCATCTGCGCAGGATCGTCGCCGGCCACGAAGTACGGTTCGTGCCCGTAGCCTCTCATCAGTTGCGCCAGTTCTTCGTCGCCGATGCGCGCGAGCACGGTAGGGCCGGCAATCTTGTAGCCGTTGAGATGCAGGATGGGCAGCACCGCACCATCGCTCGCGGGGTTCAGGAACTTGTTCGAATGCCAGCTCGCGGCCAGCGCGCCGGTTTCCGCTTCGCCGTCGCCGACCACGCAGCAGGCGAGCAGGCCGGGGTTGTCGAACACGGCGCCATAGGCGTGCAGCAGCGAATAGCCGAGCTCTCCGCCTTCGTGAATGGAGCCCGGCGTTTCGGGCGCCACGTGGCTCGGAATGCCGCCCGGAAACGAGAACTGCGTGAAGAGCTGCTTCAGCCCTTCGGCGTCCGGCCCGACATGGGGGTAGACCTCGCTGTAGGTGCCTTCGAGGTAGGTGTTGGCGACCACGCCCGGCCCACCGTGTCCCGGCCCGGCAATGAAGATGGCATCGAGCTCGCGCGCGTTGATGACCCGGTTCATGTGCGCGTACACGAAGTTGAGGCCCGGCGTGGTGCCCCAATGGCCCAGGAGGCGCGGCTTGATGTGGGCCAGCTCGAGCTTCTCGCGAAGCAAGGGGTTGTCCATCAGGTAAATCTGGCCCACGGACAGGTAGTTGGCCGCGCGCCACCAGGCGTCGAGAAGCGAGAAGTCCTGCTCAGCCGCAGGCGGGGAGGTAAGAGGCATGGGCTGCTTTCTTCGGGTTGGCACCCGAAGTGTCAAAGCTTGGGCGGTGTAGCGGCTTGATGCGTATCAACCGTGGTCAACTGGTTCACGATGGTTCCGATGCCTTCGGCGCGGCGCACGGCGCGCTCCACGGCGGTCTTCAGACGTTCGCTGGCAAGCCTGCCCTGCAACGTGACCACGCCGCCTTCCACGCACACGTCAACATCGCATCCCACCACCGCCGGGTCCCAGTTCAGCTGGGCGAAGACCTCGTGCCTGAGTTCAAGATCGGGGTTCATTCCAAACCTTTCGAAAAAGAGGTTGTTCGAACAGGGCCGTTCTTCTTCTTTTTCGTCGCGCTCGGCTCACAGGATGCCGCGATCGAGCCGGAGGTGCAAATGCAACCCCTGGGTTTTCTCGGGCGTTTTTGGGGCAGGCGCCGGCCGGCTGGACGGCGCGGCCGCGTGGCAGGCCGTTAGGGCGTGAAGGTGACGCGCTTCGCGATGAGCACGCCGTTTTCTACCGCGTCGCCGACCACGGTCACGCGGCGGCCGTTGGCCAGCTGGACGATGGTTCCGCCTTCGAACGCGGTTCCGGGGCGGCCGGCGTCCACCTGGCGGCCCTGCACCCGGAAGTTGGAGGGCGACTGGTAGCCGCCGATGGCACCGATCAGCGTGAAATCGACCGGCCCGCCGACGCCCGGGACGTTGCGGATGCGAAGCTTCGTCACCACCAGCACGCCGTTGGTCATGAAGCCGTCGAGTTCGAGCTTGACGCCGTTGCCGATCGACGACGCCAGGCCGCCGGTGATGAGTGCGTTGGACGCATTGACCGCCGTGCCGAGAACCTTGAAGTCGCCGAGCCCGTTGTAGTTGGCGACGATGCCCGCGAGCTGCACCGCCGCGGTGTTCTGGGTGGGTATGGCATACCAGCCCTGCACCTTGGTGGCGTTGAAGATGCCCGCAAACGGAGCCACGGTGCCGCGCACGCGGACGATGGAGCCCTCGGCGAGGGTGGATTCATCGATGCCGCCGGAGAACAGGGCGCCGCTGTACCTCACCGTGGTCTGTCCGAGCGCGAAACTCTTGCCGATGCGGTCGAGGTTCTGCACGAATCCGGTGACCAGCGGTTCGGCCGAGGCCGGCTTCAGCTCGACGCGGGTGGCACGCAAGGTGCCCGGCGTAGAGGGCAGGCCCCACACCTGAACCTGGCTTGCGGTAACCAGGTCCGACAGGCTGTTTCCGCCGCTCCACACGGTGGCGTTGTCGGTGGTGACCGTGGTGCCCATCACCACAAAGCTGCCGCCTGCAAGGTCGATGGAAGAAACCGCGCCGCGCAATTCGGCCGCCGAAAACACCTGCTGCGCCGTGGCCGCGGTGAACTGGTTGTCGATCTTGCCGGCAATGCGCACGCTCATGCCGATCTGCAGCTCGCTGGTGTCTTCGAGGTTGAAGTTAGCGGGAGCGATTCCGTCCGGAGCTTCCGGATAGGTCTTGTAACGCACGCCGTTCAGGATGATGCTGCCAATGCCGCCCACGGAGCCTACGCCCGTCGCGTCGGCGGTGCTCACGCCGGTGCCGCCCGAACCCACGCCCGAACCGTCGTCGGTGCCGTTGCCCGCGGTGCTCGTGCCGTCGCTGCCGCCGCCGGTGCCCGTGCCCCCGGTGCCTGCACCGCCCGTGCCCGTACCGTCGGATCCGCCCGCGGTGCCGGTGCCGCCGCTACCGCCGGTGCCCGTACCAGGGGAGCCGTCGCCGCTCCCGCCGCCCACGGCCGCGCTGCCGCCAAGGCCCACGCCGCCGACGGAAGTTCCGCCGCCGCCACCCCCACCGCCGCACGAGAGCAGCAGGGCCATTGCTCCGGCAAGGAGGATGCCGCGCATCCAACGGTAGTGGTTCTTCATGGCGTTTTTTCTTCCCGCTTGGGGGCGACGACCGGCGCAAGCGGCGCGGCGTCGTCTTCATAATAAGTGTAGATGCCGACCCGGATGCGCCCTTTGGCGCCGTTGGGGGCGCGGTCGACGGCGCGCGTCATCTCGCCCGCCAGTTCGTGGTGCAGGGCGGACCAGCGTTCGCGCACCAGCTGATGGATGCTCTCGCAATCTTCCATCCCCAGGCCGCGCGCGTACACCGCGCGCTCGAGCATTCGAGGCTGCTCGCCAAGGGTGTTGGACACCGCGGCCAGCAGGTGGTCGCGGCCGTTATCGCCCAGAAACGCCAGCATGGCCTGCAGGTTGTCCACCGGCACGAATCCGTCGACCTTGAGCTCGGCGCAGCCGTCCTGCTCGGCCGCCATGTTCAGGCGCACCAGTTCGTCGAGGATGGCGCGGTGGTGCACATTGCCGCGGCTGCCAAGCCGTGCCACGGTTTCGAAGGAGGGAATGTCCTCGGCGTCGGCGGTGATCGGGAGCCGCTGGTAGGCCTGGTTTTCCGACACCATCTGCAGCCACAGTGTGAATGTCTTGGCCGCGGCCGAGATTTCCGTGTGGGGCAGGGCATCCACCGGAGCGCGAACCTTGGAAGTCACGGCCTTGCGATTCAGCCCGGTCGTGACCGACAGCTGGCTGATATTGGGCTTTGCCACACCCTGCTTGCGCCAGGAGCGCGTGGCTTCCTCCAGCAGCAGGTCGCGCAGCAAGACTTCCAGGTGCGGGTGCTTCACCCCCATGGCCAGGGCGAGCCGCACCACCGGCCGCAGAATGCGGCCGCACGCGGCAAGTGCCCAGTCCAGCTGGTGTTCCATGAAATGAGACGTTTTTACTGATTCAATCGCGGTGCAAGGGCGTGAACTGACCGCCCCCGGGGCCCGTGTTAGTGCACTATTGTCCGCATCGCCGAGGATCGCACAAAAAGACCTCATTCATGCACCACAGGTACCCACACTGGTTCGTGTGATCGACGAACGCCCGGTGGCGCTGATTTTCACCACCCGCTCCTGGTTGCCCACGGGGCTGGCGCGGCAGATCGTGATGTCGGCCGCGGTGCCGCCGACGCCGGTGGCGTCGAAGGAGAGGGCGCTGAGCCCGGCGCCGTCGCGGATTTGGTAGCCGCTGGCGGTGGCCGGCTGCTTCTGGATCACCTGCCCGCCGCTGCTGATGACGATCCAGCCGGCTTCCCATTGGCCGTTGGTGGCGCAGGCCGTGCCGTTGGCCGAGGCGCACAGCGTCACGGCCGCGTTGCGCTTGATGGCTTCGCTGCGCGCCAGCTGGCTGCCGGCCACCAGATCGGTCGCGTAGGAAGTCAGCCGGCTCGAAAGCCGGATGTTGTCGAACGAGGGGACGGCCACCGACACCAGCACCACCAGCACCACGATGGTGACCATCAGCTCCACCAGCGTGAAGCCACGTGTTCGCATGCCGGCGGTTGTCTGCACCTTGCGCACCCTTTTACTTCTGGATGAACCAGTAGACCCGGCCCTTGGGCTGCTTGAAAGCGGCCTTGGGCGCGGTTCCCCCTCGGGCTCAGGAACGAATCAGGATTGGCGCCGATCACCACGTCGCGGAAGGTGCCGTCGTCCAGCGGCGCGCGGAAGACCGTCGGCGAAGGCGCGAGGCCGCCACCTTCGACATTCTGGAACCGGGTGCCGTTCTCTGCCTGAGCCTTGGCGTCGAGGTACGACACGTTGTAGACATTGGCCGTCCCCAGGTCGGAGCGGCAGGACTGGCGCTGCGCCGCCGGATCGGTGGGAATGTGGGTGTTGAAGGTCGTGTTGCCATAGGCGGTGACCGATGAAGTCACCACCTGCTCGCCGGCGGCAAGCGCGAGATACCAGCCCTTCTTGTTGGCAAGGTCAGAAGCCAGGGGCGGTGTCGTGTCAGTGATGGCCAGCAGGGAGTTGTGGCACAGCAGCTTGCTGCCGTCGCAACGGTCGGCCTCGGCGAGGAGCCAGCTATCGTCGGTGGGCTTGTCAACCATCATGTAGAAGCGGTTGGAGACGCTGAACGCGGCCGAATAGAAGCGCAGGGGCTTCTCGCGGTCGCCCGAGCCCAGCAGAAGCACGTACATGCCGTTGTCTTCGACCACGTCGGGGCCGAACATGAACTTGCGGTTGGGCGTGCAGGGTGGTTCTTCTATCGTGGTGGCGCAGCCGAGCGACGCGATCTTGGTCATCTCCCAACTGGCGGGCGAGGCAGTGCCGATCTTGATACGGTAGACGTTGCCGCCGAGGTCAGCTGCGTAGGCGATCTTGGCCAAACCCGTGCTGTCGTTCACGACGGTCACTTCGCCTGCAACTGCCCGGTCCGTGACGAAGGTTTTCTGGACGTTGCCCGTGCTGGCATCCAGGACGTAGATCCTGTTGCCCTTGGTGGCCGCGCCGCAGGCCTGGGAGGACGCGGTAGTGTCGACGTCTTCGCACTTGTCGTAGCCACCGCCGAACATCAGCAGAGGCGTGTTGCCGGCGCCATAGCCGCTGGCCTTCACGATCTTGGGGGCGACCATGTCTGCCCGATGCCGGTCATGTCATTGACCCCGGTGTCGCAACCGGTGTCGTTGTCCTGGTTGGGACAGCCGCGGCGCCATTTCAGGACGGGCGCAGCCGGATTGGAGACGTCGAAGGCGTAAACCAGCCGGCCGCCGCGGCGCATGCTCGCATAGAGCCAGGCGACATCGCCCTGGCGGTAGGCCGCCATGGCGCCGTCCATGCCATATGGCTTCGGCGCGGTGGTGCCGGCGCCGGTAGGCAGGTTGGGAAAATTGATGCGCGTCGTGTTGTCGTACAGGCGCTTGATGTTGCCGTAGAACTCTGGCGGCACGAAAGCCCACAGCTCCTTGCCGGCCGGAGCCGAACCGATTGTCGCGCTCCGGTTGCCGTTGATGGCGCGCAGCATGCCATCGTTGGCGCCGTAGAACACCACCACCTGGGGCTGGGCGTCGGTGCCGTAGTTGATGGCGACCGGCCGCGAATGCACCACGTCGCCGTGCACCGAGGGTCGCATGGCGGTGGACGTCAAAGGTTTTCCATCGGTGCCGTTCCGCTCGTCGCCCTTGTTGTCCATGCCCCGCAGCCAATTGATCAGCGCAGTGCGCTCGGTCTCGTCTGCCACGCCGAGCGCCTCTTTGGTAACGCCCGCCGTGTTGCCGGTGGTAAAGCTCGTCAGGATCGAGCAGTCATTTGCCGCACAGGTCTGGACATTGCGATCCGCCACAGGCATTTGGCGCAGCGTATAGGCTTGAGCGCCTTTTTCGACCACACTCCCGTCGGGACTGTCCGAAGCGGAAACGTCAATTTTGTCGCCGGTGATCGGGTGGGTGCGAATGCAGTCGCCGGAGGGGTTGAACGACCAGTAAGTATTGATCTCCTCCGGCGTCCAGAAACTTCGTGCGCACGGATCGATGAAGCCGGTTTCGGAGTTGACGGCGTTGTTGTTGGCCGCATCCTCAAGGATCAGCTGATTGTTGAGGTCCAGCCCGAGCTTGTATTGCTTGAGATTGCCGTTCCAGCGCGGATAGGCGGTTTCGTCGGGGCGGAACATGCCCACGAACACCTGGTTCAGGTAGGTGCCCTGCGTGTTCACGCTAAGGGGCAGGCTCACCGACGAGAACACGCTGTCGACCGACTGGATCTTGCTGAAGATCTTGTCCAGCGCCTCGCTCAGTGCCGCACCTAGCTCTGGCTTGGCGGCGAGATCGTAGTACTCGCCGTCGCTTTTTTCCGCCATGCTCTTCAGCAGCGCCGTCCAGCCGGGGCCTTGGCCGCCAGTTGCCAAGGCGGCCTCGACGGTATAGACCTTCACACCCATGCGAGCCCGCAGGAACCGAGCCCATTCGTCGGCCATGTTGTCCTGCGAACCGCTCACCGGCAGTGTGATGGTGGTTGCGTCACCCCCGCTTCACGCAGGGCATTCGCCGAGATCGTGCTGTCGTTGTTGTTGTCCTGCGCAGCGCCGTTGCTGATGTAGATGACGTAGGTGCCGATGCAGTTTTCGGTGTCCGGGCCGCTGTAGCTGGTGTCGTCCTTTCCGCTCAGCGGGTTGTTCGGCAGGGCATAGATTGCCTTGGAGGCACTGGTGCCGAAGACGTTTCCGCTGTAGTCGGCCTTCACCTTCCTGTTTCCGGCAATCGGCTCCCTGCTGGCCAGGTATCGGTAGACTTCCGCCATCATCTTGCCGGCCTTGCCGCCGTTCGACTTGTCGCCGTTCACGTCCAGGCTTTTGATCAGCGCTTCGTAGGCGAGTTTGTTGGGTGCGTCGAGCATGCGCACGCCCGCGCGCAGATAGGCTCCGTCGACGTTCGAGTTGCCCCCACCGGTTTCGGTGAACATCATGATGCCCACCTTGAATTTGTTCGGATCCAGGCTGCCGAAGGCCTTCGCCAGCGCAGCCATCTCCTTCTCGAACACGGGCGTCCAATTGGCTGTGTTGTCCACCACGAACAAGACGTTGGGTACCGTGGCCGTTGCCTGGTTGTAGCCGACGAAAAGATCGATGTCTTCGGCGTGGGCCGCGGGCATACCGAATATCAGCATCGCCGTGGCGAAAAGCGATCGGAAGAAGTTCTTTTTCATGGTTGCGATCCGTTCGTCTTCGTGATCATTCGGAGGAGGCCGGAAGTCAGGAGCACAGCGCTTCGAACTGCGCCTTGCTCAGGAGCGCTCTCACGCCCTGGCGCACCGCGGTGACCGTGCCGCTGCTCTCGTTCGTCACGGTGGTGCTGATGTCCCAGACCGAGTTGTATTGGTCGGGCACTGTCGCAAGGCCCGAGCCGCTGGTGGACGCCCCCGGTGATGCCGCCGGGGCCGACATTGCCGCCACCGCCGCTGTCGGTGGACTTTGTGGCACGCACGCAAGTGGGCGCTGCAATCTGCACCGTGTAATCATTTTTGCCGTCGTTGTTGATGTCGACCAGGCTCGCGGTTGCTTTTGGCGCTACAAGCGAAGGCGAGCCGTCGACGCCGGGGAGCAGCAGGGAAGTCGCCACTTCCTCGATCGCCCGATTCGAAGCGGCCACGGCCTCGTTGCGGTTCTGCATGTTGCCTACCGACTTGAGATTGGTGTTGCTGAGCGTGAATCCGGCGGTAACGGCGAGGGTGATCAGCACCAGCATGATCAGCCCAACGATCAGCGCCGCGCCGCCTTGCCTATGCATGGCGAATGTGGATGGCATCTTCACGGAGTCTCCCTGCGACCGGTCACGTTGGTCATGCGGATCGCCGTAGTGAACGCATGCCGCTTGTAGTTGTCGTTGAGGGGACCCAGCGATCCGCTTCCAAGGTTGTACCTGCGCGTGTCCGTGTGGCCTGGCGAAACCTCGATGCTGCGGGCCACCACGTAGAGCTTGACCGCCGCCAGGTTCACCAGTTGGTCCGCAGTGCAGGGCGAAGCCGTGCTGCAATGGATGAAGTTGCCGTCGGGGCTTCCATCACCGCGGTTGGTGGGTGTGGACCTGTTGACGGAATCGGCCCAGTTGATCGCCTGGGCGTAGTTCACGAGCGCACCGGTCTTGCTCAACGTATCCAGGCCGAGTTCCACCCAAAAGCCATCGATGCCCTCGATGAGCGGAACCGGAGGCTGCTGCGCGAGGCCGGTAGCCGAAAGGTCAAACCGCGAACGCATGAGGGTTGGAATGCCGTCGGTTGCCGCTTCGGCATAGGTGCGCACGTAGTAAATGTCGGAAATGAACTTGCGCTTGGGCGCCGGCGTGGTGCAGTTCTTGGCCAGCACGGTGGTGAAGCCCGCCGTGTCGAGACTGAAATCCGAAGGCTTCTGCGTGCCGCAGAACGACGACTGGAAATACAGCTTGCCCAGCGTGTCGGCTTCGCAGTTCGGCATGCCCGCCACGCAAGTCTCGGCATGGCGCACCACCAGCACGTCGGTTCCGGGCTTGTGGTCCGGCAGGAGATCGGCGCAACTGGCCGGCACGGCGTCGTAGGTCTGCACGGGTATGTCGAGCAGGCTGCGCTTGTAGTCCTCCGTCCAGTTCACCGCCGAATAGGGCAGGCACGGATCGGGCGCATTGCCGGTAGGCACCTTCGCCGGCACGCCGGAAACCGTGAGGTCATCGAACTCCGGCATGTAGTTTTCCCAGAAGCCCGCGTGCGTGATTTCGTTCTCAAGCACAAAAACGCTCAGGCGGCCGCTTTCGATCTGGCGGTTGACCTTGACCATTTCGCGCTGGGTGTTGTTCACATTGAGGAACAGCGCAATCAGCGCCGCCAGCACGATCAGCATGATCGTGACCGACACCATCAGCTCGATCAGCGTCAGGCCGCGCTGACGCTGCAGGGCACGCGCAAGTTGGCGGGTTTTGCCTGCTGGGCGCGCGCGCATCATGAAAGCGTCCCGATGCGCACCAGCGTCGTCACGGTCCGGCGGCACCTGTCGGCCGTGCACTGCGGGCTTGGAGTGGTTGCGGTGGGGGCGACGTCGTAGGCATCCTTGCCGCAGGCCACGCCTTCCGGCGGTGCGGCAATGGGCACCAGGCCCTGCCAGGCGACGGTGATCAAGTATTCGTTGTTGCCCAAGTCCTCCACGCAGCCGCGCCCGCCGATCATGGCGCCGAGCTTGGTGGTGCCTGAGGTTTCGGCCGCGCCCTGCAGCGCATTGCACCACTCCAAGGCGTCGATCTGCTGGCGCGAGCCCGTGGCTGTGGGGCAGTTGGTTCCGGCGCCCAGCGGCGAAGCAGTGACGTAGCTGGAGGCCATACGGCGATTGATTGCAATGCGGCTGGCCATGTCGTTGAGCAGGATCAGCGCCTGCGAGCGCTGGTAGGACTCCATTTCGGACGACTGGAGTCGAGCCTGCAGGCCCACGAGTCCGAACAGGCCGAAGGCGACGATCAGCAGGGTGACCAGCACTTCGATCAGCGTCGCGCCGCGTTGTGCGCGGGCGCGTCCGGCGGTCGTGCGGGGCTTCACCATTTGTCGGCCGGCGTTTTCGCGCCTTGGTTATCGAGGGTGAGGTCGCCGTCGGACGCCTGGGCGCCTGTCGAATCGAAAGTCAGGACAAAGCCGGGAGGAGTGCCTTCCGCAGACAGGGTGATCGTGTAATCGTAATTGGCGGCAACCTCTGCGGGCAGCGAGTAGCCGCTGGCCGTCAGCGCCGTCTTGTCCGCATAGCTGCGGTTCGCCAGCAAAAATTGCTGCTGCCGGTTGGCAATCTCCATCATTTGCGCCTGGGCGGCGGAGCGCTTGGCTCGGATGATGTAGCGGTTGTAGCTGGGCATCGCAATGGAAGCCAGGATGGCGACGATTGCGACCGTGATCATTACCTCGATCAATGTGAAGCCATTGCGCCGACGCGAAAACGAGAGCTTTTTCATTCAGCTGGCCAAGGTAATGATGTGTCAGATTGTATGTAAATGTGAATTTATCACATTCGAGCGTTAAATAGTGCGCCTATGGCCCGGACTATTTCGCGTCTGCAAGGCAGGTGTTGTGTACCGGCACATACGAAGCACCGACACATTCAACACTTTGAAAAGGGTGCCGAGGCGAGGATGCTTCCGACTGATGGACGCTGGCGTCGTCCTACGCGCGGGCGCTCCGGAGTTCCCAGAATCGACTCATTGCCACTTTGCTCCTCGAGTGAGCAGGAGTCGAACGAAATGAACAGAGAACCCGGAAATCTGGGCTCGGGCGACGGATCCCGGCCCACCACCAGCGGCGGGGTAGACAACATCGGCGCGGGAGAAAAGTTCACCAGCAGTTCTGCGGCCACCGGAGAACAGGACTCGGCACCGGCCCCCGCCGAGCGCATGGCGAGCAAGCGCAAGAACGTGGAGGCATCGCGCCACGACGGTTCCGCGGCCTACGGGTTGCGGGAAGACCTCCGCTCGGAAACCAACAAGGAGCCGCGCAAGCCCTAGCGGCTTGCATGGCCGAGGAGCCCTCATGACGACTTCGGAAAAAGCTTTCCCCTTTCCCACATCCAAGAACCACGGCAAACCCGCGGTCGAGCCGGCCAAGCCGGTCGAGCAGGCGCCCAGCGAAGAGGCCCTGGACAGCGGCGTCGAAGAGTCCTTTCCCGCCAGCGACCCGGTTTCAGTGACCGTAACCAAGGTCAAGCTGCCGAAGGCGCAGCAAGACAAGGACAAGGAAAAAGCGGAAGAGACCGGCGGCAAGCAGACCTAGGCAGCCGCAACCAAGCCACGACCGAAGGCGGCGGACTGCCGGGCAAGCTTCTTGCACGCCCGCGCATGCCGCCCGGGGCAATCCCCATGGCAAGACCCGGCCTCGGGCGGTAGATTGCGCTCCTGCCCCCAGCGGCAGAGACAGCTCTCACTACTTTTGGCCCCCGAGGAGTGTTCGTGGACGCATGGTCGAGCCAGCAGCTTTCCACCCTGTATGGGCGCGAGATCTTCCGATCGCGCGAGGCGGACGAAACCCATGCGCTGGTGACCCATGAGCTGAAGGCGCACCGGAGCACCTGGGGTCGCGGCAATGTCGATGCGGTTTTCTGCCGGGCAGAACTCAGCGCACTCTCGCTGTGCATCCTGCGCTATGGCTGCGATGTCGACATCGAGCCCGACACGCTGGGCAATTTCGTGCTGGTCCAGATGCCGCTGCGCGGCCAAGCCGAAGTGCATACCGGCGGCCAGACCGTGCAGATCCATCCCGGCCAGGGGGCCGTGGTGTCCGCGCACAAACCCGTGCGGCTGCGCTGGCACGCGGACTGCGAGCAGCTGATGCTCAAGATCGACCTTGCCCGTCTGCAGGACGTGGCACGCCGAACGTTTGGCGCAAGGCCCGCGGGCGGTGCAGGGGCCACGGCAGAAATCGGCGAAATCGACTTCGAGCTGCCGCTCCGGCTCGACGATGCCGCGGGCACCCAGTGGTGCCGCATGGTGGCCGGCCTCGCATCGCTGCTCCCCGCGGACGGCCACGAGCCGTACGACCCGCGCTGGTTGGCCCACTATGAAGACAACCTCATGCTCTACCTGCTGTGCCACAGGCCCAATTCGGTGCGGCGGCAGCACGACGCGCTGCGGCTCGGGTCGGAGGCGGCCAGCATGCGGCAGTTGCGGCTTGCCGAAGAATTCATGCGCAGCCGGCTCGATGCGCCGCTTTCGCTGGAAGAGGTGGCAGAGGCCGCCGGCGTGTCGCGGCGCGCGCTCGGCCTGCTGTTTCGGCGCTACCGCGATCTTTCAGCCATGGAAGTGCTGCGCAACATGCGGCTCGATGCCGCGTACGCCCAGTTGGCGCGGCACGACGGCGCGAGCGTGACCGAGGTCGCCTTCAGCTGCGGCTTCTCGCACCTGAGCCGCTTCGCCGCCTGCTACCGCGAGCGCTTCGGCCGGCTTCCGCGCGAAACTTCGCGAGAGCCCGCGCGGCACTAGAACCTCCGGCTTCGTCAGGCCGGCTTCATCGCGCACTTGGCGGACGAGCTGTCCTGGTAGTTCTGCAGCACCGTGCCGATCACCTTGTTGGCAATGCGCCCGTTCGCGTCCTTGCCGATCACGCGCAGGTAGTAGTTCTGAATGGGAAAGTTGTTGGCGCCGTAGCTGAAGTCGCCCCGCACCGACTTGTACTTTGCGGCCTTGATCGCCTTCAGCAGCGCCGGCCGGTCGGCCACCTTGCCGCCTACGTCCCGCACCGCCGCGTCCATCGCCATGAGCACGTCGTACGCCTGGCCTGCATAGAAAGACGGGTTGCGCCCGTTGTTCTGCTCGCGGAAATCGGCCACGAAGCGCTTGTTTGCCGGGTTGTCCAGGTCGTATGACCAATGCGCGGTGTTGAAGAGCCCGAGCATCGGCTCGCCCACGGCGGGAATCATGTCTTCGTCGGCCGAAAAGGCGGTCGAGATCAGCGCCACGTCTTTCGACAGGCCGGCGCCGACAAACTGCTTGATGAAGCTCACGCCCATGGCGCCCGGCAGAAAGAAATAGAGAGCGTCGGGCTTGGCTGCGCGAATCTGTGCGATCTCGGCGGAGTAGTCGAGCTGGCCCAGCTTGGTATAGAGCTCGTCGCTCACCGCGCCCTTGAAGTTGCGCTTGAAGCCGGTGATCGCATCCTTGCCGCCGGGGTAGCTCGGCGCGATGAGCGCTACCTTCTTGAAGCCCTTGTCCGAAGCGAACTTGCCCGCTGCTTCGTGGTACGCATCGTTCTGGTAAGACGCGCCGAAGAAATACGGGTTGCACCTGGCCCCCGAGTAGTCGCTCGGGCCGGTGTTGCTCGAGAGATAGGGCACCTTGGCCGCGAAGAGCGGTGCCCCCACGGCCAGCGCGACCGTCGAGCCGATGGGGCCGGTGAACAGGTCGATCTTGTCGCGCAGCAGCATGCGCTCGACCACCTGCCGGGCCAGGTCGGGGCTGCCGCCCGTGTCCGCCTCGACAAACTCCACCGGCACCCCGCCGAGCTTGCCGCCCAGCTGCTTCATCGCCACCGCGAAGCCGGCCTTGGCCTCGGCACCGCCCACGGCAAACGGCCCGGAGAGGTCCATTGCCAGGCCGACCTTGACGGTTTGCGCCTGGGCCAGGGCCTGCGGTGCGAATGCGGCCGTGACGGCGAGCGCCAGCAAAGCGACGGCGGTTGGGATTCTTGCCTGCGACATGAAGGATCTCCTCAGGGGTGATTCGGATGGCGTGGGGTGCAACAAAGGTATGTATGCGCGGGGGCCGAGTCTCCACGGCACGCGGACGGCGGGCTATCCACTTTTCGCGCGGCATGCGCCTGCAAGAAGTGGACAGACAGCGCGCGGGGCGCTCCACAGAATCGTCCGCCGAACCCCACCACTTCGGAGACTCGTCCCATGAGCCAATACATCGACATCGCAGCCGCCGACGGCCAGACCTTCCGCGGCTACCTGGCATTGCCGCCATCGGGGCAAGGCCCCGGCATCGTGCTGTGCCAGGAGATCTTCGGCATCAACGACTACGTGCGCGAGGTGGCCGACCTCTATGCCGAGGAGGGCTACGTGGTGCTGGCGCCCGACCTGTTCTGGCGCATGGAGCCGAATGTCGAGCTGGGCTATTCGCCCGAAGACTGGCAACGCGCCTTCGGCTTCTTCCAGAAGTTCGACGTGGCCGCCGGCGTTTCGGACATCACGGCCAGCGTGAAGGCGCTGCGAGCGCACCCGGCATGCACCGGCAAGGTAGGCGCGCTGGGCTTTTGCCTGGGCGGAAAGCTCGCGTATCTTGCGGCTGCGCATTCAGGCGTGGATGCGGCAGTGGGCTACTACGGCGTGGGCATCGAGGCAGACCTGAACGTGCTGCCGAAAATCGAATGCCCCATTGCGCTGCACTTTGCCGAGCTCGACAAGTTCTGCCCGGCTGAAGCGCGCAACCAGGTGCTCGAGGCGTTTGCAGGCAAGCCCGGTGCGCAAATGTATGTGTACCCCGGCGTCGACCACGCATTCGCACGCACCGGCGGCGAGCATTTCGACAAGCCCTCCACGCTCATGGCCCACCAGCGCTCCATGGCGCTGTTCAAGGACGCCATCGGCCCCGTCTACGACCTGTCTGCGCTCTGGGACAAGCACTGCGAATACGAGTTCGCAACACGCGACGTGGTCGCCACCATGGGCACGATGGTGAGCGAGCCCTATGTGAACCACATTCCCACCATGACCGGCGGGGTAGGGGCCAGGGAGCTCTCGCGCTTCTACAAGCATCACTTCATTCCTACCACGCCGCCGGATACGCGGCTCACCCCCATCTCGCGCACCGTGGGCGCCACGCAGATCGTCGACGAGATGCTTTTCTGCTTCACCCACACGGTGGAAATCGACTGGATGCTGCCGGGCATCGCGCCCACCGGCAAGCCGGTGGAAATTCCGCTCGTCGCCATCGTCAAGTTTCGTGGCGACAAGCTCTATCACGAGCACATCTATTGGGACCAGGCCAGTGTGCTGGTGCAAATTGGCCTGCTCGATGCAAAGGGCCTGCCGGTGGCGGGTGTCGAGACGGCGCGCAAGCTGGTGGACGAGCACCTGCCTTCGAACACGCTGATGCCGCGCTGGCAAAAGTCGGCCAGCCTGACCATCGCCGATCCCGCCCTGCCGCTGGGATGATGGCGGGCGACTCGGAAATGCTCGAACTGGTGGTGGAAGCGGTGAGGCCGCTCACGCCTGCCATCAAGGCCTTCGTGCTGCGCAGCGCGCATGGCGGTGCCTTGCCGCCGTACACGCCCGGCGCGCATCTGGGCGTGCAAGTCGTCCAGCCCAACGGACGTATCGGCCAGCGCGCCTACTCGCTGGTGGCGCCGCATGCGGAGAGCCGCAGCTACGAAATTGCGGTGCTGCATGAACCGAAGGGCTCGGGCGGCTCTGCGTGGATGCATGGGTTGACGCCCGGCGCCGTGCTGACGGCGCAGCCGCCGCGCAACGACTTTGCCCTGCGTACGGGCAGCGTGCCGCCGCTCCTGATTGCCGGCGGCATCGGCATTACGCCGCTGCTGTGCATGGCGCGGGCGCTGGCAGCCGAAGGGCGCGCATTCGATTTTTTCTATGCCACGCGAAGCGCGGGGCATACCGCCTATCTGGAAGAAGCGCGCGCACTGGGCGCCACCGTCGTTCATGACGGCGGCGACCCGGCCCGCGGCCTCGATCTGCGCGCTGCGCTTTCCGCCCCGCAACCCGGGCGCCACCTTCATGTGTGCGGACCCAAGGGCATGGTGCAGGCCGCGGTCGACGTGGCACGCGCTCTCGGCTGGCCCGGCGACCACGTGCACTGCGAACTGTTTGCCGGTGCGCTGGAGCAAGAGGGCGACAAACCTTTCGAAGTGCGCACGCTGCGCTCCGGCAAAACGCTGACCGTGTCCGCCCACCAGAGCCTGCTCGACGTGCTGATCTCTGCCGGGCTGGACCCTTTGTACGACTGCCGGCAGGGCGACTGCGGCGTGTGCGCCGTGGCAGTGGAAGAGGGCGTTCCCGACCACCGCGACCACAACCTGAGCGCCCGAGAAAAAGCCGAGGGCCGGGCCATCTGCACCTGCGTGTCCCGCGCGAAGACGCCGCACCTGGTGCTCGACATCTGACCACCATATTTCAGGAGACCCATTCCCATGACCATCGACTTGCAGGCGCTCGTGCAGCCTGACCGCGTGCACAAGCGCGTTTACACGGACCCCGCCATCTTCGAGCTCGAGATGGACCGCGTCTTCGGCCAGGCCTGGCTCTACGTCGGCCACGAGAGCCAAGTGCCGAACATCGGCGACTACTTCACCACGCGGCTCGGCCGCGAGCCCGTGGTGATGGTGCGCCACACCGACGGTGCGGTGAACGTGCTCTACAACCGCTGCCCGCACAAGGGCGCGAAGATCGTTCCGGACGGCAGCGGCAGTGCCGGCAAGTTCTTGCGCTGCCTTTATCACGGCTGGACTTTCAAGTGCGACGGCAGCCTGCTCTCGGTGCCGCTGCGCAGCGGCTATGAAGACACCGCGCTCGACCTGAAGGCGCAGCAGCACTCGGTGCGCAAGGTGGCGCGCGTGGCCAGCCACCGCGGCTTCGTGTTCGCGAGCCTGGCCGAAGAGGGACTTGAGCTCGTCGAGTTTCTGGGCGGCGTGGCCACCTCGCTCGACAACTTCTGCGACCGCGCGCCGGACGGCGAAGTGGAAGTGGCCGGCGGCGTGCAGCGCGTGATCCAGCGCAACAACTGGAAGATCTTCTTCGAGAACCTGCACGACACCATTCATGCGGTGGCCACGCATGAATCGTCCTGGCGCGCGGCCAAGGAAGAATTCGAATCGATGCCGGCCGGCACGCCCAAGCCCTTCGAGGTGGTGATCGTCGATGGCAACGGCGAGCCGCTGGAGTTCTGGGAAAAGCTCGAACTCAAGGGCTACGACCATGGCCACGGCTTCATGGAAGGCATCTTCGTGCCGCCAACCGACCCGGTGAGCCTGGCCTACGTGGCGGCGCTTCAGGCAAAGCAGGGCGAGGCGCGTGCCGACCAGATCCTGCGCGTGAACCGGCACAACACCATCGTGTACCCAAGCTGCTCGCCGCACACCTCGTTCCAGCAGATCCGGGTGATACGGCCGCTCTCGGTGGACCGCACGCTAGTCGAAATATTCAGCTTTCGCCTGAAGGGTGCGCCGGAGGCCACATTCCAGCGCACGCTCAAGTACACCAACATCGTCAATTCGCCGTCGTCGAACGTGATGCCCGACGATTTGGAGGCCTACAACCGCGTGCAGGAAGGCCTGGCTTCCGATGGCGGCGACTGGGTCAGCATGCACCGCGGAATGGGCCGCGACCAGCCCTTGCCGGGCGGCCGGTCTTCCAACGGCAACAGTGAAATGCCGCCGCGCAACATGTTCGCCGCCTGGGCCTCGTACATGGGCGTGCAGACGGGAGCCGCCGAATGAACTTCAACGACTGGCAAGAGCAGCAGGACATCACGAAGTTCCTGTTTAACGAAGCACGCCTGCTCGACGAGCACCGCTGGGACGAATGGCTGCGGCTGTTCACGCCCGATGGCCTGTACTGGGTGCCGCTGGTACACGGCCAGACCGATTACCTCAACCATGCCTCGCTGTTCTGCGAAGACGCCTTGCTGCGCTCGATGCGTGCGCGGCGGCTCGAGCAGGCCCGCGCCTATTCGCAGCAGCCGCCGACTCGCACCGTGCACGTGCTGGGCAACATCTCGCTCGAGTCGCGCACTGAAGCCGGCTGCGTGGTGCGCTCGACCTTCCACCTGGTCGAGTGGCGCAAGACCGAACAGCGCGCGTTCGGCGGCAGCGTGCTGCACACGCTGCGCCGCGAAGGCGCCGAGTGGCGCATCGAAATGAAACGCGTAGAGCTCGTCAATTGCGACGCGCCGCACGAAGCCTTGCAGGTGTTCATGTGACCAATGCCGCATTGCTCGCCATGCACTACCAGAACGACGTGCTGCACGTGGACGGCAAGGTGCGGGTGGGCGTGGCCGCCGACGACCCCGCGCGGCCACGCCTGATCGCTTCTGCCGCGCGGCTGATTGCCGGCGCACGCGCGAGCGGCGTGCCGGTCATCTTCGTGCGCATCGCCTTCGCACCCGGGTATGCGGACTGCCTGCGCAACAGCATGCTGTTCCGCCGCGTCGCGGAAACCGGCGCCGTGCTGGACGGGCAGTGGGGCGCAGAGTTCTACGCCGAGCTGGCACCGCTGCCCGGCGAGGCAGTCGTCACCCACAAGCGCAACAATCCGTTCTGGGCCAGCGGGCTCGAAGAGGTGGTGCGCAGCACCGGTGCCACGCGGCTGTACGTGGCGGGCATTGCGACGAACCACGTGGTCGAGCACGGTGCGCGCCACGCCAGCGACCTGGGTTATGAGGTGGCGGTGGTGGCCGATGCATGCAGCACCGCACAGCCGCACCTGCATGCGGCCAGCCTGGAAACCCTGGCCATGCTCGCGGATGTGATGCTTGTCGATGAAGCGATTGCACGCATGAAGAACAATGAAGGTCCCAAGGACATGAAAGAACCGAAAGGCACGCCATGAGTCAGCAAGGCAAGGTTGCGATCGTCACCGGCGCCGCTGCGATGCTCGGCAGCGCCATCGTTCGTGCCTTTGTGCAGGCCGGTGCGCAGGTGCTGGCTGTCGATATCGATGCCGTGCGCGGCGAGGCACTGCAGGCCGAACTCGGCAATCGCTGCCGCTTCGTGGCTTGCGACATCGCATCCGATGCGGCGCTCGATGCACTGTTGGCCGATGTGCTCGCCACCGAAGGCCGCATCGACTTTCTCATCAACAACGCAGTGGTCTATGGCGACAACGGCATGGCGGCCACGCGCGGCGAGTGGCTGCGCGCTTTGGACGTCAACCTCGTGTCCGGCGCGGTGCTGGTGCAAAAGGCGGCGGGTGCGCTGGCCGCGCAGCGTGGCGCCATCGTCAACATGGGCAGCGTGGGCGGCAAGTTCGGCACGGCAAACCGTGCGCTTTATCCGGCGGCCAAGGCCGCCATCCTGCAGCTCACGCGCAACCAGGCCGCCACGCTGGCGCCACGCGGCGTGCGCGTGAACTCAGTGTCGCCCGGCTGGACCTGGTCCGATGCGTTGAGCCGCATGGCAGGCGGCGACCGTGCGCATGCCGACCGCATGGCGGCACCATTGCATCCGTTGGGCCGGGCAGGGGACCCGGACGACGTCGCGCAAGTGGTGCTGTTTCTGTGCTCGGATGCCGCGCGCTTTGTGACCGGTGCCGACATCCCGGTCGATGGTGGCTTCTCGATGCTCGGGCCCGACCAGGGGCGATCGGCCCGCGATTGGTTCGACGCCTGAGTTTCTGCGCGCAAAAATTTTTTTGACGATCGAGAGGAGCGCTGTAACCCCGGCTTCCGAAGTGGCGAACTAGAAAATAACCGCGCATTCCGGCGCGGTTGCAAATGTTCAACCATCTTCGGAGCTCATCCATGATCAACCGTCCTCTCGCCATTACCGCCCTTGCACTGGGCGCCCTTGCCGCCGGTTCCGCCATTGCGCAAGACAAACCCATGGCCGACAAAATGGCTGCGATGGAGAAGTGCTACGGCGTTTCGATGGCAGGCAAGAACGATTGCGCCGCCGGCCCCGGCACCACCTGCGCGGGCACTTCGAAGGTGGATTACCAGGGCAACGCCTGGAAGAACGTGCCGGCCGGCACCTGCGCCACGATCAAGACGCCCAAGGGCATGGGTTCGCTGGCTCCCATCAAGTCCTGATCGGCGCGCGCCGCCATGCCAGAAGCCCTCATGGCCGGCGTTGGGCTCAAGCCGGAGCACTACGAGCCTGCGCTCGGCGCACGAACCGAGGGCCTGTGGTTCGAGGTGCACCCGGAGAACTACATGGTGGCGGGCGGCCCGCGGCTCGGGTGGCTGGAAGCGATTCGCTCCCGCCATCCGGTCTCGCTGCATGGCGTCTCGCTTTCGCTGGCGGGTGAGTCCGAACCGGATTCCGCGCATCTTCAGCGGCTCGCGGCGCTGGCGCGGCGCATCCAGCCGGCGCTGGTGTCGGAGCACTTGGCATGGTCCACATGGAACGGCCAGTACTTTCCCGATCTGCTGCCTTTTCCGCGCAGCACCGCCGCGCTCCACCGCGTTGCGGCCAATGTGGCGCGCACCCAGGACGCGCTGGGCACCGCCATCGCCATCGAAAATCCGTCCCACTACCTGCGCGTAGATGGGCATGAATGGGACGAGATCGACTTTCTTCACGAGCTGGCGCGGCGCACGGGCTGCAAGCTGCTGCTCGACATCAACAACGTGTACGTGTCGGCCCGCAACCTGGGGTTTTCAGCCAATGACTGGATCGACCGTTTTCCGCATGCGCTGGTCAGCGAAGTTCATCTTGCAGGCCATGACGCAGACCCGAACCTGGGCGACACGCTGCTGATCGATTCGCACGACGCGCCCATCGCGCCGGAAGTCTGGCAGCTGTATCGGCGCTTTGTCGAACGCGCCGGTGCCCGGCCCACGCTGATCGAACGCGATGGCAACGTGCCCGCCTTCGAAGAGTTGATGGCCGAGCGCGACCAGGCCGCCGCCGAACTCGAGCACGCCACAACGCAGGAGGCCACCGCATGACCACGCCGCATGGCCTGTTCCAGCAGGCGTTTGCAAAGGCGCTGTTCTCGCCAACCGAAGGGCTGAACCCCGCGATGCGGGAGCTTGCAACGCAACCCGCCTTCGCCGTGTATCGCAATACCGTGATGAAGGCCTGCATCGATGCACTCGCGGCCAACTTCCCAACGGTCGCGCGGCTGGTGGGCAGCGAATGGTTTCGCGCCGCCGCCGCGCTCTACGTGAATGCCGAAGCGCCCCGAGATGGACGCCTTCTGCATTACGGCAGCGGCTTTGCCGATTTTCTGCACAGCTTCGAGCCTGCCGCTGAACTGGTCTACCTGCCAGGCGTGGCGCAACTCGACACGCACTGGCGCGAGGCCCATGTCGCAGAGGACGCGCCCGCCGCCGATGCTGCATGGATAGCCCGCCAATCGCCGGAGCAGATGGCAGCCTTGTCTCTCAGGCCTCATCCCGCGGCACGCTGGGCGTGGTTCGACGACCAGCCGGTGTTCAGCATCTGGGAGCGCAACCGCGCGCGGGGCGAAGTCACCGATGAACTGGCCTGGAAAGGCGAGGGCGCCTTGCTGACACGGCCGTACGACGCCGTAGCGTGGCAAGGGCTCACGCAGGCCGGTTGCGTCTTTCTCGATGCCTGCGCAAGTGGAGCCACTCTCCAGCAGGCCGCAGAGCGCGCAATGGCCGCCGATGCCCAAGCAGACCTTGCCGCCATCTTTGCTGGCCTGCTGAGCGCCGGCGCATTCACCGCCCCATCTTCGTCGCCCGCATCCAACGAAGGAACACCATGAGCACGAATCTCCAGGCGTCAGAGCCAATCGCAACCGGCAGCAATCGCGGCCTGCGCGCCCATTGGAACGCCGCGGCCGAAACGCTCACGCGCGTGGTGACGCACGATGTGCTGGCGCTGGCCACGCGCGTGGCTGTGGCGGCCATCTTCTTCTACTCGGGCCGCACCAAGGTCGAAGGTTTTCTTACGCTGACCGACAGCGCCTACGAACTGTTCCGCACCGAATACAAGCTGCCGCTCGTTCCACCCGAGCTCGCGGCGCACCTGGCGGCCTATTCGGAGCATCTGTTCCCCTTGCTGCTGGTGCTGGGCCTGTTCACGCGTGTCTCGGCGCTGGCGTTGCTGGGCATGACGCTGGTGATTCAGATCTTTGTCTACCCCGACGCATGGCCGACGCATCTCTCATGGGCGGCGCTCATGCTGTATCTGGTGGGCCGCGGCGGCGGGCGCCTTTCGCTGGACCACGCGCTGGGCATTCGCTGAGCGCCCTTGCGCCTGCGTCCCTCACCCCTTGGCCGTTGCCCAAGCGGCACGGCCTCCTTGCGCATGTCGCCATGCGCCAGGAGGCCGTCGGTTCGGCGGCAAGGCTTGCCGCCGCGCCTGCTTATTCCTTGATGAAGTTCAGCAGGTCGTTGTTGAGCCGGTCCTTGTGCGTGTCGGCAAGGCCGTGCGGTGCGCCTGCATAGACGATCAGCTTGGCGTTCTTGATCAGCTTGGCGGAAGCCCGGCCCGACGCATCGATCGGCACGATCTGGTCGTCGTCGCCATGCACCACCAGGGTGGGCACGTCGAAGCGCTTCAGGTCCTCGGTGAAGTCCGTGGCCGAGAAGGCGGCAATCGAGTCATAGGTATTCTTGTGGCCGGCCTGCATGCCCTGCGCCCAGAACGACTGGATGGAGCCCTGCGACACCTTGGCGCCCGGCCGGTTGAAGCCGAAGAACGGACCCGAGGCAATGTCGAGATACAGCTGCGAGCGGTTCTCCAGCTCGCCCTTGCGGATGCCGTCGAACACCTCGATAGGGAGCCCGCCCGGGTTCTTGTCGGTCTTCAGCATGAGCGGGGGAACCGCGCTCACCAGTGCCGCCTTCTTGACGCGGCTGGTGCCGTGGCGGCCGATGTAGCGCGCCACCTCGCCGCCGCCGGTGGAGAAGCCGACCAGCGTCACGTCCTTCACACCGAGCGTGTTGATCACCGTCGCCAGATCGTCGGCATAGTGGTCCATGTCGTTGCCTTCCCAGGGTTGGCTCGAGCGGCCATGGCCGCGGCGGTCATGCGCAATCACGCGGTAGCCCTTCGAGGCGAGGAAAATCATCTGCGATTCCCAGCTGTCCGAGCTCAGCGGCCAGCCGTGGCTGAAAGTGACCACCGGGCCGTTCCTCGGACCCCAGTCCTTGTAGTAGAGCTGCACGCCGTCCTTGGTGGTGATGTAGCTCGCGGTCTTTGCAACCGCGGCGGCCGGCTGACGCACGGGCGACTTGTCGGCGGCGAACACGGCATTGGCGGCGACCGCGAGTGCGGCCATGGCGAAGATGCGGGTAACGGCGTTCATGTTTCTTTCCTTTGATTCGGGTTGAGGTTTCAGGTCGGAATCGACAGAACGAACTTTACGTGCGTGGTGAAACGATTGGTGATAAAAAGTCCTGATAACTTGACTTGGAGTATTTCATGCCTGATCGGCTCGAAGCCCTGCTGACGCACTTTTCCGTCAGCGCGCGGGTGTTCCATACCGGCGCGCTGTGCGGAATCAACGACCTGGACGGGGAGGGCGCCACCGGCCAACTGCACCTGGTGCGCCGCGGGGAGGTGGGCGTCAGTCACGGCGGCGCGGAGGTGCTGCGCATCGAGCGGCCAAGCCTTTTGATGTACCCGCGGCCCATGGCGCACAGGTTCATTACCGACGCGGCGCGCGGCGCGGACTTTGCCTGCGCGCACCTGCAGTTCGAAGGCGGCGCCGCAAACCCGATCCTGGCCGCGCTGCCCGCATTCGTGTGCCTGCCGCTGGAAGAAATCGACGGCACCGAGGGCGTGCTGGAACTGCTGTTCGAAGAAGCCTTCGAGCAGCGCTGCGGCAAGCAGGTGCTGCTGAACCGCCTGTTCGACGTGGTGCTCATCCAGGTGCTCAGGCACCTGATGGAAAAGGGGCAAACCCGCTCCGGCCTGCTCGCGGGGCTGTCGCACCCGCGGTTGCGCAATGCCGTGGTGGCCATGCACGAAAAACCCGCACTCGAATGGACGCTCGACGCGCTTGCCGTCGAAGCGGGCATGTCGCGCAGCGTGTTTGCCATCCAGTTCCGCGACACCGTGGGATGCACGCCGGGGGTGTACCTGCAGCGCTGGCGCGTCGGTCTTGCGCAGCAGGCATTGCGTCAGGGGCGTCCGCTCAAGCTCATTGCGCAAGAAGTCGGCTATGGGAGCGAAGCCGCGTTGTCGCGCGCTTTCAAGGCGCAAAGCGGCCTGTCGCCGCGGGAGTGGAAGCAGGCCGCATGAGGGCGCGCTCGGTTGCCGCTGACACGACGGTGCGGTAGCCTCCCGGCTCCAACACCGCCAGGAGTCTCCAGATGCCCAGTCGCTTACTTCTCTCCGCTGGCGCCGCCGTTGCAGCCACCGCGCTGATCATTGGTTGCGGTGCCATGGGTTCATCGGGCGGCAAATCCATGAGCTTCTTCATCACCAGCGTCAACCCCGGCAAGGGCGGCGACCTTGGAGGCTTGGCCGGAGCCGACCGCTTCTGCCAGTCGCTGGCCACGAGTGCGGGAGCCGGCAACAAAACCTGGCGCGCTTATCTGAGCACCGCTGCCGCGAACGGGCAGCCGGCTGTCAATGCGCGCGACCGCATCGGCACTGGCCCCTGGACCAATGCCAAGGGTGTGGTCGTCGCCACCAGCGTGGCCGACCTGCACAGCGCCAACGCCAAGGTCGGCAAGGACACCTCGCTGACCGAGAAGGGCGAGGTTGTCTCCGGCGCCGGCGACCCCGTCAACCGCCACGACATCCTCACCGGCTCGCGCCCTGACGGCACCCTGGCCGTGGCCGATCCCGGCAAGGACACCACATGCGGCAACTGGACCAGGAGCGACGGCGGCTCTGCCATCGTGGGTCATCACGACCGCAAGGGCACCAATCCCGACCCGGTAGCCAATGCTTCGTGGAACTCGTCGCACGGTACGCGCGGCTGCAGCGTCGACCAACTCAAGATGAGCGGCAGCGCTGGTCTGATGTACTGCTTCGCGACGAACTGACTTCGGCAGAGCGAACTCATCTCCCGGTTCGACTTCCGGAGTCAATCCGGTCTTTGTCGCGATCTCGTTTGCCCGCGAGGGGCCTTTGCTCCAGATAGCGCTCCCACAGATACAGCGCAGGCAAGGCAAGCAAGTGCAGCGTCGCAGTGAGGATGCCAGCGCAAAACAGGGCGATTGCCACCAGAGGGCTTGCCGCAACTCCCAGGATCGTTCTGAACATATTGGTTTTAAATAAAAGATCAGCGGTCCACTAGCGCCTGCGGACAAAGCTAACCTCACGCGATGGGAAGCTCGTACGGCTGAGCTGACGGATTACGTAGGATGCTTGCCAGACGAGGCTTGCCAGCCGATTTGGGCGGGCATACTTCGCTCGGTTTGCAAAACTACCGAGCTCCAAGGACAACACATGACCGCCCAGTTGCAGCATCGCAATAACGTCCATGTGGCGGGCAGCGGCCCCGCCACGCTGTTTTTCGCGCATGGATTCGGCTGCGACCAGAACATGTGGCGCCTCCTGGAACCCGAGTACCGCAAGAGGTACCGCACAGTGCTTTTCGACCTCGTCGGCAGCGGCGGCTCCGATCTCAAGGCATTCGATCCCGACAAGTACGCGTCGCTGGACGGCCATGCCGCCGATGTGATCGAAATCGTGAAGGCCTATGGCGAAGGCCCTGCCATCTTCGTGGGACATTCGGTGAGCGCGATGATCGGCGTGCTGGCTGACCTTGCGAGCCCGGGCCTCATTGCGGCGCACGTGATGGTCGGGCCATCGCCGTGCTACATCAATGATGGCGACTATGTCGGGGGATTCGAACGCGCCGACATCGACTCGTTGCTGCACACCCTAGAGAGCAACTATCTCGGATGGTCCAGCACAATGGCGCCGGCCATCATGGGCGCGCCGGAGCAACCCGCTCTCGGCGTCGAGTTGACCAACAGTTTCTGCCGCACCGACCCGGAAATCGCGAAGCATTTCGCGCGCGTCACCTTCCTGTCGGACCACCGGGTCGCGATTGCCGAACTGCGAACGCCTTCGCTGATCCTCCAGTGCGACGACGACCTGATCGCTCCCGTGGCGGTCGGCGAATACATGCACAAGGTCATGCCCGACAGCGTGCTGACGATCATCGACAACGTCGGACATTGTCCGCACTTGAGCCAGCCGAGCGCCAGCAACGACGCGATCGCATCGTTTCTCTCGCAGCGCGGTTACTAGGCCCGCTCATGACAGCGCTTGGGCCTGCCGATGAGGCGCTGCTCGACGGTGCTCCCTGCGGGCTGGTCGAGACGGACGCAAAGGGCGTCTTCTTGCGCGTCAACAAGCCGTTCTGCGTCTGGCTTGGCTATGACAAGGCAGATCTGGTGGGCAAGAAGCGGCTGCAGGATCTGTTGACCATGGGCGCCCGCATCTTTCACCAGACCCATTGGGCGCCGTTGCTGGAAATGCAAGGCTCCATCTCGGAGTTGAAGCTCGACATCCGGCACAAGAATGGAAGCACCCTGCCCATGGTTTTGAATGTCGTTCGCCACGGCCACGGGCCTAACCACACCCAGGAAGTGGCCCTGTTCGTGGCACGAGACCGCGACAAGTACGAACAGGAACTGCTTCTGTCTCGGAAAAAGCTCGAGACGCATATTGCTGAAGTGGAGCGCCTTCAGGCCGAAACGAAAGACCGGGCGCTTTTTGCGGAGCAGATGATCGGCATCGTGAGCCACGATCTGCGTAATCCGCTGTCGGCCGTTCACACCGGGATCCAGGTTCTCTTCAAGCATGCACCCACCGACAACCAGGCACGGGTGTTGTCGCGAATGGCGCAGTCGGTGGACCGCGCGAATCGCCTGGTGTCGGACCTGCTGGACTTCACGGTCGCGCGCGTGGGGAAGGGCATTGCGATCAACCCTCAACCGGTCGACCTGCACGAGGTGGTCGCCCAGAGCGTGGCCGAACTCGCCTTGTCTTTTCCCGATCGGACGTTGCGCCATGAAACCGAAGGGCGCGGGGCATGTCGTGTCGACCCGGATCGGATGGCGCAACTCGTCGGCAATCTGGTGGCAAACGCCGTGAGCTATGGTGACCCGGACAGGGAAGTCACCGTCAAGACCTCGGTGAATCCTGAGCGCGTCGAAGTCTCGGTCCACAACTGGGGTGCCGCCATTCCGAGCGAGCTCATTTCGGCCTTGTTCCAGCCGATGGTCCGCGGATCGGCCGTCGGCACCGGCAGAAGCGTGGGCCTTGGGCTGTTCATCATCATGGGGATTGCGAAGGCGCATGGCGGTGAGGTGACGGTGGAGTCGAGCAACGCAGAAGGGACAACCTTCATCGCCACCTTGCCTGCCTTTGGAAAACCGACGCTCAGCCCCGCTGGCTGAGCAAGCCAAGCAGCACGACCACCGCAATGCCCAGCAGCAAGGCCGTGCATTTCCAAAAAATCACCGGGTTCTTTTCGACGAGCGGTGTGCCGCGGCTGTTCAAGAAATCCGGATGGGGCTGCCGCAGGTCTTGCACAAACTCTGAAAGCACTTCGTAGCGCTTGAGCGGGTTGGGGGCGAGCGCCTTTCGCAGCACTTCGTCTACCCAGGCCGGAATGGCCCGCTGCGCGTCCAGCGCGGACCTGTACTGCAGATTGCGCTGGTCGGACCGCGTCCTGATGCGGGCCGCCTCGGCGCCATAGGGCAGCCGTCCGGTCAGCATCTGGTAGACGATGACGGCCAGCGAGAACAGGTCCGATTTTGCCGATCCGCCTTCGCCCAGAAAGTACTCGGGCGCGGTGTACTGCACCGTGCCCAGTATCTGGTCGGGCGCGGCCAGCGTGCTGTCGTCCAGGCCGGCCACCCAGGTGGAGCCGAAGTCGATGATGCGCACAGTGCCCGTGCGGTCGATCATGATGTTCTCGGGCCGCAAGTCCTGGTGCAGCATCTCCAGGCGGTGAAAGGCCTGCAGGCCTTTCGCAAGCTGCTCGACGATGCCGCGCACCGATTCGAGGCTGGGCCGCGGGTTGTCGACCATCCACTGCGCCAGCGTCTGTCCCTCGACGAACTCCATCGCAACGTAGAGGTAGTTGCGCTTGCGATGGCTGGCGTGCGGCTTGAGCACGTGTGCGCTGTCGATGCGCCGCGCGACCCATTCTTCGAGCAGAAAGCGGTCCAGGTGCGCCTCGTCGTTCTGCAGGTCGACTGAAGGGGTCTTGAGCACCACGCGCTGCCCCGTGTCGTCGTCGGTCGCCAGGTAGATGTGGCTGCGATGGCTGTGGTGCAGGTCGCGCACGATGGTGTAGCCGTCGAAGCGCATGCGCGCCTCCAGCACCGGCGGCAGTTGCAGTGCGGCGCGTTGTGCGTACAGTTCGTTGATGTCGCCATCGGGCAGCGCGTCGATCCTGGCGATCTGCACCGTCAGGTTGTCCGGGCTGCCTCGGCGGTAGGCTTCTTCCGCAATGCTGCGGGCCGCGGCATCCAGGTCGTTGGGGTTCGCATCCAGTGCGGCCTTGATGGCGGCAGCGTCGATGTGCTCGTGAACGCCGTCCGAAGTCAGCAGGAACACATCGCCTTGCTCGACGGGAACGGCGCGGTAGTCGATCTCTACATGCGGCCCCACGCCCAGTGCGCGGCCAAGGTAGCTTTGCCCGCCGCCCACCGACACACGGTGGTCTTCGGTCAGTTGCTCGAGCGCCTCTGCATGCCAGCGGTAGACGCGCGTATCGCCCACATGAAAGATGTGCGCGGTCGTCGACTTGACGACCAGGGCGCTGAAGGTGCAGACGTAGCCGCGGTCCTTGTCGAAGCGGCCGCCGCCGTTCTGCGTTTGCGCATGCAGCCAGGCGTTGGCGGCCGTGAGCACGCGCTGTGCCGAGCGGCTCACGCTCCATGCGTCCGACGTGCAGTAGTAGTCGGTCAGAAAGCTCCTGACCGCCGACTCGCTGGCCACATGGCTCACGTCGCTGCTGCTGATGCCGCCGGCAATGGCAAGTGCCACGCCCTTGGCACTGCGGACCTGTCCCTCCGGCAGGGCGGCGCCGTGGAAATCCTGGTTGGTTTCCTTGCGCCCCTTGTCGGAGTGCTGGCCAATCGAGACCGCGAGTGCGGAACGCATCGTCACTGGCGGCGAGCGGCTGGGCCGTGCTTAGCGGACCACGCGCTTGGGGCCTGTTTTCACGTGCGTGGCGTACAGCGTGAGGCCGGTGAACGAGAGGCCGCCGATGAGGTTGCCCAGCACGGTCGGGATTTCGTTCCAGATGATGTAGTCCATGATCGAGAAGTTGCCGCCCATGAGCAGTGCCGACGGGAACAGGAACATGTTGACCACCGAGTGTTCGAACACCATGAAGAAGAACACCATGATCGGCATCCACATGGCAAGCACCTTGCCGGTTACCGAGGTCGAGATCATTGCGCCGACCACACCGGTCGACACCATCCAGTTGCACAGCATGCCGCGCACGAAGAGCGTCAGCATGCCGGCGGCGCCGTGGTCGGAGTAGCCCACCGTGCGCGCCTCGCCGATGGTGGCGATCACCTGGCCAACCTTGTCGGGCGGGCTGGTGAAGCCGAAGGTGAAGACGATGGCCATCAGCACGGCCACGGTGAACGCGCCGAGAAAGTTGCCGACGAACACCAGCCCCCAGTTGCGCAGCACACCGCCGATGGTGACGCCGGGGCGCTTGTCGATGAGCGCGAGCGGCGTCAGCACGAACACGCCGGTCAGCAGGTCGAAGCCGAGCAGGTAAAGAATGCAGAAGCCGACCGGGAACAGGATGGCTCCGATGATCGAGTAGCCGGTCTGCACGTTGATGGTGACGGCAAACACAGCCGCCAGCGCCAGGATCGCACCCGCCATGAAGGAGCGAATGAGCGTGTCCCGCGTGGACATGAAGATCTTGGATTCACCGGCGTCCACCATCTTGGTGACGAATTCGGAAGGCTGCAAATAGGCCATGGCGTTGCTTTGGTTTGAAGAAAAAGCCGAGAGAAAAAAATGGAAAGGAGAGGCGAGGGGAGGCCGGAGCCTCAGGCCGCCTTCTCCAGCGCAAGATGCGCGGAAGACGCCGCGGCAGCCAGTCCTTGCAGGACATCGCCGACCACGATGATCGAAGGGCTGCACAGGCCGTGGTCGGCAATGGTCTGCTCCAGCGTCGCGAGTGTTCCCACCGCATGCCGCTGGGTCGGCAGGCTGGCGCTCTGCACCACCACGATGGGCGTGGAAGCCGGCAGGCCGCTCAGCAGTTCGTTCTGGATGCGGCCGGCGCCCGACACGCCCATGTAGATGACCAGCGTCAACCGCGCGGCATGTGCGGTGGCGGCCAGCGCTTGCCAGTCGGTGCCAGGTGATCCCGGTTTTGCATGGCCCGTGACGAAGACGACGCCCTGTGCATGGTCGCGGTGCGTCAGCGGCACGCCGAGCGAGGTCAACCCGGCAAGGCCCGAGGTGATGCCGTTCACCACCTCGACGTGGATGCCCGCCTGCGCAAGGTGCTCGACCTCTTCGCCGCCGCGGCCGAAGATGAAGGGGTCGCCGCCCTTGAGCCGCACCACGTGCTCGCCTTCGCGCACGGCCATGATCATCAGCCGCTCGATGAAGCTCTGCGGCGTGCTCTTGCAGCCGCCGCGCTTGCCGACGTGGATCACGCGTGCACCGGGCTGCGCCATGGCGACGATCTCGTCGCTCACCAGGTCGTCGACAAGCAGCACGGTGGCCGACTGGATGGCCTTGAGCGCCTTGATCGTGAGCAGCTCGGGGTCGCCCGGGCCGGCGCCGACGAGCGTGCAGCGGCCGTGCGCGGGTGGCATGCCTTGGTTGCGGTCGTCGCTGCGCGACGAAGACGTAAGAGTGAGGCTCATGTTGTTCGTTGTGTCAGGCAGCCGAGCCTTCGGTTTGAAGGCAGGCGCGGTTGGCCGGCCCCGCGACGGGGCGCTCGAGTTCCACCGCATGCGTGGCAAGCTCATTCGAATCCAGATGCACCACGCCCTCGGCAACCTTGACTGCGAACTTCGGCGTGCATCCTTCATCGGGCGACCTGGCGCACCCGTCGTCCAGGCCGATGGCCCAGTTGTGCAGCGGGCAGGCCACGCTGGTGCCGAACACGATGCCCTGGGAGAGAGGGCCGCCCTTGTGCGGGCAGCGGTCCAGCAGCGCGAAGACTTGGTTCTCGGCATTGCGGAACACGGCGACGTCCACGCCCACCGGGCGCGCCACGCGGCGCGCACCCAGCACGGGGATGTCCTCGACGCGGCAGATCACTTTCCACTCGTTGGTGTTGCTGTTGTTGCTCATGGGTTGTTTCTCCTTCTCGTTCAGGCGGCTTGGGTGGCCTTGTCCGTTGCTTCGTCCACCACCGCCACCGGCGTGAACTGCCGCACATCCACAGAAGCCTGGCTCGACTCGAACCAAGGATCCGGCTCCCCGTCCAGCGCGAACTGCAGCCGCTCCCACAGCGCCTTGCGTCCGGCTTCGTCTTCGAGGATCTTCTTCTTCACATAGTCCAGCCCCACCCGCCCGATGTAGTGCACCGTGCGCTCCAGGTACCAGCCTTCCTCGCGGTACAGCTGCAGGAACGCCCCCGAGTACTCCATCACCTCGGCGGCCGTCTTCACCTTCACCAGGAACTGCGCCACCTCCGTCTTGATGCCGCCGTTGCCCCCCACATAGAGCTCCCAGCCCGAATCCACCCCGATCACCCCCACGTCCTTGATCCCGGCCTCCGCGCAGTTGCGCGGGCAGCCCGAGACCGCCAGCTTGACCTTGTGCGGCGAATACATCGCCCACAGCGCCCGCTCCAGGTCCTTGCCCATCTGGGTCGAATCCTGCGTGCCGAAGCGGCACCACTCGCTGCCCACGCAGGTCTTCACCGTGCGCAGGCTCTTGGCATAGGCAAAGCCCGACGGCATGCCGATGTCCTTCCACACCCCCTCCAGGTCTTCCTTCTTCACCCCCAACAGGTCGATGCGCTGGCCGCCCGTGACCTTGACGGTGGGGATCTTGTACTTGTCCGCCGCATCCGCGATGCGCCGCAGCTCGTCCGGCGTGGTGTGGCCGCCCCACATCCGCGGAATCACCGAATAGGTGCCGTCCTTCTGGATGTTGGCGTGGCTGCGCTCGTTGATGAAGCGGCTCTGCGGATCGTCCTTGGCCTCCTTGGGCCAGGTGCTGATCAGGTAGTAGTTCACGGCCGGGCGGCAGGTCGCGCAGCCGTTGGGCGTGCGCCAGCCCAGGTGGCGGTACACCGCGTCGTGCGTCAGGTGGTGGTCCTTCCTGATGGCGTCGCGCACCTCCTGGTGGCTCGCATCGGTGCAGCCGCACACCGCCTTCTTCTTGGGCGTGGCCGAATAGTCGCCGCCGGCGGTGAACATCAGGATCTGCTCCACGAGGCCGGTGCACGAGCCGCAGCTGGCGCTGGCCTTGGTGTGCTTCTTGACCTCGTCCAGCGTGAACAGGCCCTTTTCCTTGATCGCCTTGCAGATGGTGCCCTTGGTCACGCCGTTGCAGCCGCACACCTCGGCCTCGTCGGGCATGCTGGCGGCCTTGTTGTGGCCCTCGTGGCCGGTGTCGCCGATGTTCGATTCGCCGAACATCAGCTTGTCGCGGATGTCGTGCACGCTGCGCCCGTCGCGCAAGAGCTTGAAGTACCAGCTGCCGTCCACCGTGTCGCCGTACAGGCACGCGCCCACCAGCTTGTCGTCCTTGATCACCAGCTTCTTGTAGACCCCGCCGAAGGGGTCGCTCATGACGATCTCCTCGGTGCCTTCGCCGCCCATGAACTCGCCGGCCGAGAAGAGGTCGATGCCCGTGACCTTGAGCTTGGTGGAGGTGAGCGACCCCAGGTAGCGGCCGATGCCGAACTGGGCCAGGTGGTTGGCCGCGACCTTGGCCTGCTCGAAGAGGGGGGCCACCAGGCCGTAGGCGATGCCGCGGTGGGCGGCGCATTCGCCCACCGAGTAGATGCGCGCATCGGTCACGGTCTGCATGGTGTCGTTGACCACGATGCCGCGGTTGCAGTGCAGGCGCATCTTCTCGGCCAGCTCGGTGTTGGGCCGGATGCCCACGGCCATGACGACCAGGTCGGCGGCCACCTCGGTGCCGTCCTTGAAGCGGATGGCGGACACCCGGCCCTGGTCATTGCCTACCAGCTCCTGGGTCTGGGCGCCGATGAGGAACTTCAGGCCCCGGTCTTCCAAAGACTTCTGCAAGAGCTTGCCGGCCACGTCGTCCAGCTGGCGCTCCATGAGCCAGGGCATGACGTGCACCACGGTGACGCTCATGCCGCGCAGCATGAGGCCGTTGGCCGCCTCCAGGCCCAGGAGGCCCCCGCCGATGACCACCGCGTGCTTGTGGGTCTTGGCGGTCTCGATCATGTAGTCGGTGTCGGCGATGTCGCGGTAGGCGATGACGCCCTTCAGGTCCTTGCCGGGCACGGGCAGCATGAAGGGGTTGGAGCCGGTGCACATCAAGAGGCGGTCGTAGGGGGCCTCGGTGCCATCCTCGGCGCGCACGATGCGTTTCACCCGGTCGACTTCGACGACTTTCTTGCCCGCGTGCAGGGTGATGTGGTTGTCGGTGTACCACTCCCAGCTGTTGAGCACGATCTCGTCCACGGTCTGCTCGCCGGCGAGCACGGGCGACAGCAGGATGCGGTTGTAGTTGGGGTGCGGCTCGGCACCGAAGACGGTGATGTCGTACATGTCCGGGGCGAGCTTCAGGAGCTCTTCCAGGGTGCGCACGCCGGCCATGCCGTTGCCGACCATCACGAGCTTGAGTTTGTGCATGGGGTGGGGCCTTTCGAAAATGCAAATGCCGCAACGCAGCCTTGCGTGGCTGCATTGACGAGCGGGGTTGGGGGAAGGGGTCGCCCGCTGAGTGCGGGCTGAAGGTGCTGGCGCCTCTTGCGCCGGGTGTTCGCAAGCCGCGAAAACCACACCAAAGCGGTGCTTCGTTACACCGTGATTTTCTGGTCATGCAAAGACCGTGCCTGCGCGGACGAATCGCCGCGTCGCCAGTGAAGGCGTTTGGCGCTACAGGCTGAGGGGGGCGGTTGGAGCAGGCCGGTGCTCGGAACTGGTGCGGCCGTGCACGTGGCACGTGCAATATGCAATTGGCGAGCCGCGGTAGCTCGCCGGTCAGAAGGCCCGTCGTGCGTTCAGCCCGGCCACTGGAAGCGCGGCGCGCGCTTGGCGAGGAAGTCCGCCACGGCTTCGCGGTGGCCCGTGGTTCCCATCGCCAGCGCCTGGGCGCTGGCCTCCAGTTCGAGCCGGGTGTCCAGGTCGTCCGAAGCAGCCAGGCTGCGCTTGATGAGGCTTACCGCCGAGGGCGATGCGCCTGCAAAGCTGTCCGCGAGCGCGCATGCGCGGGGCAGCAATTGCTCGGGCGCCTGCAGCTCCATGGCCATGCCCAGGCGCAGCGCTTCTTCGCCGCCGACTTCGCGGCCCGAAAGCATCAGCTCCTTGGCGCGTTGCGCACCGACGATGCGCGGCAGGGTATAGAAGGTGCCGCAGTCGGGCACGAGGCCGATCTTGATGAAAGACACGCACAGGCGCGCGCGCAGCGTGGCAATCACGAAGTCGGCGGCCATGGCCAAGCCGAAGCCGGCGCCGAAGGCCGCACCGTCGACCGCCGCAACCACGGGGCGGTCGAGCGTGATGAGGTCGCGCAGCCAGCCGTGCAGGTCGTGCAGGCGTTCGCGCCAGCCCTGGTTGTCCAGCCCCGCGCTTGCAATGCTGCGCAGATTGCCGCCGGAGCAGAAGTGCCCACCGGCGCCGGTGATGACGAGCGCACGCACGCTGCGGTCACGCCGAACGCGCTGTACCGCATCGGCCACTTCTTCGCGCATGGCCGGGCCGAGCGCGTTGCGGGTGGCGGGGTCGTCGAGCGTCAAAACGGCCGTCGAGCCCTCAGTTTCGAAGCGGATGCGCTCGTAGGTAGGGGAAGCTTCGGGTGTGGTCATGGCGTAGAAGAAGAGATGGATTCAGGCCGCCGGCTTGAGCGCGGAACTCAGGTCGCGCCCGCCGGCGAGCGAACTGCCGCCGTCCACCGGAATGACAGCGCCCGTGACAAAGCTCGACCAGGGCGAGCTCAGCATCAGCGCCATCAGCGCGACGTCTTCCGTGCGGCCGAAGCGGCCGAGCGGAATGGAGGCGGCCATGGCCGCAAGCGCCTCGGGGCCAGGAGCCAGCCTGCGCACGCCCTCCGTATCGCCGATGGGGCCCGGCACGATCGAATTGACGCGCACGCCGTCCACGCCCCATTCCATGGCCAACACGCGCGTGAGCATGTCGACACCCGCCTTGGCGGCGCACACATGCGCCTGGTAGGCCGTGGGGTTGGCAGCCTGCGGCGCCGAGATGTTGATGACCGATGCACCCGGCCGCCGCAGGAATTCATGCGCCCCGCGCAGCACGTTGAAGGTGCCCACCAGGTCGATGTCGACCACGGTTCGAAAGCCCTTGCTCGACATGCCCAGCGCCGGCGCCACGAAGTTGCCGGCGGCACCTGATACCAGCACATCGATGGGGCCGAAGGCCTCGTGCGCCGCGGCCAGCGCGGCGCCGATGCTGTCCGCATCGCGCACATCGGCGCTCCAGCCCTCGGCGCAGCCGCCATGGCTGCGCAGGCGCTCGACGGCGGCGGCCACGCGTTCGGGCGAGCGGCTCGCAATGCCCACACGGGCGCCGCGCCGGGCGAAGGCCTCGGCAATTGACAGGTTGATGCCGCTGCTTCCGCCGGCAACGAAAACCGTGCGGCCCTGGAAGTCGAAAGCCACTTCGGGAAGCGGTGCGAGAGAAGCTTCTGCGTGTTCGGTCATGGGCGATGTATGAGTGAAGAAAGACGCCGCTGCGCTCAGTTTTCCGACGGCGGCAGCGGCAGGTAGCGAAACGATCCGAGCGCGCTGGCCACCAGTTCGCCGCTGGCGTCGCGCGCTTCGGCGGAGCACGAAATGACGCCGTCGTTGGTCTCCAGCGCAAAGCCGTCGGCCACGATGCGGCCGAGGCCGGGTCGCAGGAAGCTGGTGTTCAGGTTCAGCGTGACGGCGGTCTTGGTGAAGTCGACCAACGAAACCGCAGCGCTCGCCATCACCACGTCGAGCATGGTGAGGATCACGCCGCCATGCACGGCGCCGATCACGTTCTGCAGTTCGGGCCGCGCATCGATCAAAAGCCGCGCCCGGCCGTCTTGCGAATAGGCACGCTCCACGCCCATCATCCGAGTAAAGGGCACGCGGGCGTAGGCGTTGCGCCGGTCCACCTGAGCGGCCATCTCGGCGGACGTCTCATCGGCAATATCAGCGCACATATGCAGCCCGCAACGCGGTCTTGAGCACCTTGCCGGCGGCGCTCATCGGCAGCTCCCTGGCAAAGGCGATGCTGCGCGGGCACTTGTAGCCGGCCAGTTCGCGGCGGCACCACGCCGTAAGCTCGGCGATGAGTTCCGCGGCGATGGCATCGCTCACCGCTTCGGCCGCGGGATGCCCCTGGCGCACCACGACCACCGCATGCACCGCTTCGCCCCAGCGCGTGTCGGGCACACCGATCACCGCGGCGTCGGACACTGCCGGATGGCTGCGCAGCGCCGCCTCGACCTCGCCGGAATAGACGTTTTCGCCTCCCGAAATGATCATGTCCTTCAGCCGGTCGGCAATGAAGATGTAGCCGTCCTCGTCCATGCGCGCAGCGTCGCCAGTGCGAAACCAGCCCTCGCGGAACGCTTGTTGGGTGGTCTCCGGCAGGTTCCAGTAGCCGCGCGTGACCATGGGGCCGCGCACCACGATTTCTCCGACAACGCCGCGCGGCAGCTCGGCGCCCGATTCGTCGACGATGCGGATCTCCGCGCCCAGCCCGGCGCGGCCGACCGAACGCCAGCGGTCCGCAAGGCGCGCCTCGCCGCGGTGGTTCTGCGGCGGGTTGATGCAGACGGCGCCTGCGGTTTCGGTCAGCCCGTAGGCCTGGAAGAACTCCGCCTCGGGCCAAGCCTGGAGGGCGCGGTCGAGCAGGTCAGGCGGCATGGGCGCGGCGCCGAACGCAATGCGGTTGAGCGACTGCACGCGCGCCGGGTCGAAATGCTGCCAGTCGAGCACGCTCTGCAGCATGCTCGGCACCATCACCGTGTCGGTGATGCCGTGGCGCTCGATGGCCGCGAGCACCGGCTCTGGGCGAAAGCTCGGCATCGTGAGGCAGGTGCCGCCGACCATCGACTGGCCCACCAGCCGCCCCATGCCGGCCACATGGAACAGCGGCGCCACCAGCAGCGCTACGCTGTCGGGCGAGTTCGGCAACTCGGCGCCGCGCGTCATCGAAGCCGTCCAGAAATTGGCATGCGAGAGCATCACGCCCTTCGAGCGCCCGGTGGTGCCGCCGGTGTAGAGCAGGGTGCACAGCGCATCGCCGCCGGTGCGGCTGTCGGGCAGCGGGGCGCGGCCCGCTGCCTCGCCGGCCAGCGCGCTGAATGAAACCACCGGTGCCAGGTCGCCCAGCGGTGCGGCGGTTTCGCTCAGCGCCTCATCGCTGACAAGAAGCAGGGCGCCCGCATCGCTCAGAGCAAAGCGCAATTCGGGCACGCTCCAGCGCGTGTTCAGCGGGCACGCCACGGCGCCCAGCCACCAGCAGGACCACAGCGCCACGATGAGGCGGTCGCTGTTGGGCGCCAGCAGCGCCACGCGGTCGCCGGGCTGTATGCCCCTTGCCTGCAAGGCGGCGGCATGGCGCGCGACCGTGTTCAGCAGCTCGGCAAAGTCGAGCGAGCGTTCCGAGTCTTCCGCCACATGGCGGAGGGCCGTCTTGTGGGGATGGCGCTGCACGGCGCGGTGCAGGCCCTGTGTCAGGTACATGTGTGTCTCCAGCCGAGTGGGTTCAGTTGGGGCGAGGTGCGCCGCTGGCGTTTGCAGCGGCCGGCGCGCGGTAGCGGAAGGTGCCCATTGCCTTGGCCACCACCGTGCCGCTGCCGTCGACCAGCTCGGCCTCGCAAAAGCACACCGAGCGACCACCGCCCGTCGCCCGGCCGGTGGCCACCAGCCGGCCCGACGCGGGACGCATGAAGCCGATGTGCATGTCGATGGTCACCACTTCGCGGCTGTAGTCGATGCGGCTGAGCGCAGCGTGCGCCATGGCGCTGTCGAGCAGCGTCATGACCACGCCGCCATGCCCGCCGCCGTGGTTGTTGCACAGCTCGGGCCGCAGCTCGAGCGAGACGATTGCCTTGCCGTCCGCCGCAAAGTCGCGGCTGGCGGCCAGCAGCTCGAGAAAGGGCACATGGCGCTCCGGTCCTGCCACGGGGCGCGAGACCGATTCGGATTCGGGTTGGGCGAGGGTTTCGTTCATCTGCACGAGCTTCATTCGGGTTTGAAGCCGACCTCGTCGAGCATCTGCTTCTCGCGTGTGTACTGGGCCTGCGCATAGGCACGGAACGCCGTGCTGTCCATCGGCCACGCCGCAAGATCGAAGTCGCTCAGGAGGCGCTGGTAGGCCGGGTCTTCCATGCCCTTGCGCAGGGCCGTCTGCAAGCGGGCGGAAATCTTCGCATCGAGGTTCTTCGGTGCCACCAGCCCGAACGGCGACTGGATCACCAGGTCGTAGCCCTGTTCCTTCACGGTCGGCACCGCGGGCCAGCGCTTCAGCCGCTCTTCTGTGAAGGTGGCCAGCACCCGCACCTTGCCGCCCATTGCCATTGCACCGAAGCCCGGGTCGCCCGACACGTCGAGGTGGCGGCCGATGAGCGCGGTGAGCTGCTCGTTGCCGCCCTTGAACGGAATGAAGTTGAACTTGACGCCGGCCGCGCGCGCCAGCCGCTCGGCATAGATGCGGTTGATGCTGGTGCTGCCGACATTGCCCCAGCTGATCTCGCCCGGGCGCTTCTTCGCATCGGCCAGCAGGTCCGCAAGGCTCTTCCAGGGGGCATCGGCCGCCACGGCAATGCCAGTGGCCAGGCTGGCCATGCCGATCACGTAGCTGAAGTCGGTCCGCGGGTCCCACGGCACCTTGATCATGTGCGGCTGGCGGATGACGGTGTTGTGCATCACGGCCAGCGTGTAGCCATCGGCATCGCCCATGGTGGTGAGGCTGGCGGTACCGGTTACGCCGCCTGCGCCCGCCCTGTGCGTCAGCACGAAGGGCTGGCCGATCTCCTGCGAGGCCGCGTCCAGCATCGCGCGCACCACCGCATCGAGCATGCCGCCCGGCGGAAACGGGAGGATGACGGTGATGGGCTTGGTCGGAAACTCCGCCGCCAGCGCCGCGGTGTGCCGCCCGAGTGCCACCGCGCCGAATGCAGCAAGCGCACCGGCACCGAGCGACCGGCGTGTCAGGCCCGCAGGAGCGGAAGAAAAAGATGAGGTCTGCATGCTTGTCTCCTTTGTTTTCGTCAATGCGCGGCGCGTTCGGCTTCGGCAATGGCCTCTTCCTGCAACAGCCGCCACTGAACCTTGCCGGTCTCGGATTTGGGAAGGGCGTTGCGGAACACCACGCTGCGCGGCACCTTGTAGGCCGAAAGCCGTTCGCGGCACCACGCGGCAATGCCTTCCGCATCAACCTGCGCGCCGGGCCTGCACACCACCAGGGCCCGAACCGACTCACCCTGGCGGGCGTCTGGCACGGCCACCACGCAGGCCTCGTGCACGGCCGGGTGCTGGTGAAGAAGGTCTTCCACCTCGGCCGGCCACACCTTGAAGCCACTGACGTTGATCATGCGTTTGAGCCGGTCGCGCATGAAGAAGAAGCCGTCCGCGTCGCGGCAGGCGAGGTCGCCGGTGCGAAAGAAGCGCTTGCCGTCGCGCTCGAAAAAGGCGGCCGCATTGGCCTCCGGGTTGTTCCAGTAGCCCAGCATGAGCTGCTCGCCGTGCGTGACCAGTTCGCCGACTTCGCCGTTGGGCAGCGGCGCCAGCGTGACCGGATCGACGATGCGCGAATCGACGCCGAAGGCCGGCAGGCCCAGCGACAGCGTCTTGCCGTTGCCCGGCGGGTTGCCGTGCAGGAAAGAGGCCGTCTCGGTGAGGCCATAGCCTTCCACGTACGAAATGCCGAAGCGTTCCCGCAGCAGCGTGGCAACGGCCTGCGGCATCGGCGCGCCGCCGCCGTTGAGCATGCTGAGGCTGCGCAGGTCGCGCTGCGCGGTTTCGGGGTGGGCGAAGAAGTCGTTCAGCATGGCGGGCGGTGCGGCCCAGGTGGTGACGCGGTAGCGCTCGATGGCGCGCCCAGCGGCCGCTACATCCCAGCGCGGCAGCATCACGACAGTCGCGCCTTGCGAAAGCGGCATCAGCATCGCGTTCTGCAGCCCGAGCATGTGAAAGAGCGGCGCCACCGCGAGCACCACCGCCTCGGCATGCAGGCCGCGCCAAAGGGCAGCGCCGTACGTCGAAGCCAGCACGGTGCGGTGCGTGTGCATGCAGCCCTTGGGGTGGCCCGTGGTGCCCGAGGTGTAGGGCAGCAGGCACAGGTCGGTGGGCTGCACATCCACCTCATGCGGCGGCGGTGCGTCGGCCAGTGCGGCCTGCCACGCCACCGCGCGGGGCACATCGAGCGGCATGCGGGGCGCCGTCACGGCATCGGGCACCGGCTGCGTGGGCGGGTGCAGCAAAGCATCCGAATAGGTGTGCACGACGGCATGTGCGAGCCGTCCGTCCTGCAGCGCCGGCGCCACCGCCGCGAGCAGCTCCTGCGCCACGCAAGCCACGCGGGCGCCGCTGTCGGCCAGATAGTGCGACACCTCGGCCGCGGTGCTCATGGCATTGATGGGTACCACCACGCCGCCCGCACGCACGATGGCGTGGAACGCAACGACGAACTGCGGGCAGTTCTGGCTCAGCAGCAGCACCCGGTCGCCGCGGTTCACGCCGTGCTGCTTCAGGTGCCCGGCCAGTCGCACGGTCTGGTCGCGCAACGCGGCATAGGTGACGGCGTTCTCGCAGAAGAAGATGGCGGGCTTGTCCGGAAAGCGCAGCGCCGCCGATTCGAGTTGCTGCCAGAGCGTGATGCGCGGCACGTGGATGCGCGCAGGCAGTCCGCGCGGCCAGTGCGGCGGCGGGGGTTCGGCGAGAGAGGGGCGGTCGGTCATGGGCGGCGGAACCTGTTCTTGCTGCATCGCTTCGACGTCAGGGCTGGATCGCGCGGGCGATGATTTCCTTCATCACCTCGTTCGAACCGCCGTAGATGCGGCCGACGCGCGCGTCTGCCCAGATGCGCGCAATCGGGTACTCGGTCATGTAGCCGTAGCCCCCATGGATCTGCACGCATTCGTCCGCCACGCGGCACAGTGCGTCCGTGGTCCACCACTTGGCCATGGCGGCGGTGGCGGCGTCGAGCTCGCCGCGCAACAGGCGTGCCATGCAATCGTCGACAAAGCTGCGCGCAATGGCAGCCTGCGTCTGGCATTCGGCCAGCCGAAAACGGGTGTTCTGCAGGCTCATCAGCGTGTCGCCGAAGATCTGGCGCTGCGTGGCGTAGGCCACGGTGTCGTCCACCGCGCGCTGCATGGTGGCGGCAGCACCCACCGCAATGAGCAGCCGCTCGCGCGGCAGCTGCTGCATGAGCTGAACGAAGCCGCGGCCTTCGGTGTCGCCGAGCAGGTTGCACGCCGGCACGCGCACGTCGTCGAAGAACAGCTCGACCGTGTCCTGGCCGCGTTGCCCGACCTTCTCGAGCAGCTTGCCGCGCCGGAAGCCCGGCAGGTCGGCTGTTTCCACCATCAAGAGCGAAACCCCCTTGGCGCCCAGCGCGGGGTCGGTCTTCACCGCCACGCACACCAGGTCGGCATGCAGGCCGTTGGTGATGAAGGTCTTGGCGCCGTTCACCATGTAGCAGTCGCCGTCCAGCCGGGCCGTGGTCTTGATGCGCTGCAGGTCGGTGCCCGCGCCGGGCTCCGTCATGGCAATGGCGCCGACCATGTTCCCGGTGGCCATCTTGGGCAGCCAGCGCAGCTTTTGCTCTTCGGAGCCGTAGCCCAGCAGGTAGTGCGCGAGGATGCCGCTGTGCACGTTGAGGCTGAAGCTGTTGACCAGCGCGCGGCCTTGTTCTTCGCAGATGACCGCCTCGTGCAGCACGCCGCCGCCACCGCCGCCGTACGCTTCCGGAATGCCGGGGCACAGCAGGCCGAGCTCGCCCGCGCGGCGCCAGATGGCGCGGTCGGGGTGGTGCTGGCGCGCCCATTCTTCCTGGCGCGGCACGCATTCCGTTTCGAAGAAGCGGCGTGCGGTGTCGGCCAGCATGGACAACTCGGCGTCCATCCAGGGGCGTGCGGCAGTGGGCAAGGGCATCGCTCTCAGCTCCGGCTCAGGGGCGGCCGCCGCCGCAGACCAGCACCTGTCCGCTCACGTAGTCCGACTCGGGAATGCAGAACAGGTAGACAGCGCCCGCTGCTTCTTCGGCGGTACCGCCGCGGCCCAGCGGAATGAGCGATTCGGCGTTCTTCAGGATCTGCGGGTTGACGCCTACCTTGATCTGGCGCCCGTCGATGTCGATGCTGGCGTCGGCATTGGCGTCCGCCTCGGTCAGCCGCGTCTTGATGAGGCCGAAGGCCACGCTGTTCACGTTGACCTTGTAGCGGCCCCATTCCTTTGCGAGCGCCTTGGTCAGGCCGTTGATGCCCGACTTGGCCGCCGCGTAGTTGGCTTGCCCCGCGTTGCCGTAGACACCCGAGGTCGACGAGATGTTCACCACCTTGCGCAGCACCGGCGTGCCGGCCTCGGCCTCGCGCTTCGACGCTTCGCGGATGAAATCGGCCGCGGCGCGCAAAATGCGGAAGGGCGCGGTCAGGTGCACGGCGAGGATGTCTTCCCATTGCTCGTCGCTCATCTTCTGGATCACGTTGTCCCAGGTGTAGCCGGCGTTGTTGACGATGATGTCCAGCCCGCCGTAGGTCTCGATTGCGGTGCCGACGAAGCGCGCGCCGAAGTCGGGCTGCGTCACGCTTCCGATGCAGGCCACGGCCTGCCCACCGGCCTCGCGGATGGCGGCGACCGTTTCCGCGGCCGGAGCCTCGTCGAGATCGTTGACCACCACGCGCGCGCCTTCGCTTGCGAGCTTGAGTGCGATGCTGCGGCCGATTCCGCGGCCCGAGCCCGATACAAGGGCGACCTTGCCGTGCAACTTGTTCAACTTGTTCATGGATTGGGTTCGAGAAGATGAAGAGATCAAGGCAGGGCCACCACGGCGTCGCCCGTGAGCTTGACCTGGCCGTCCTGGTCGACGGTAGAGAGCTCGAGCCGCACGCGGCGCTCGCCGCTCGCTTCGAACTTCTCCGTCACGCGGCCTTCGCAGCGCACGCGGTCGCCCACATGCGTGATGGCCGCAAAGCGCACGCCGTAGCTGCGCAGTGCCGAGGGCGGCACCCAGTTGGTCAGTAGCCGGCCAAGCCAGGCCATCGACAGCATGCCGTGGGCGAACACGTCGGCCTGCCCGGCGCTGCGCGCAAAGTCGATGTCGACATGAATCGGGTTGTGGTCGCCCGATGCGCCGCAGTACAGCGCGAGCATGAGGCGCGAGACGGGTTCGAGTTGCAGCGTAGGCAGCGTGTCGCCGACTTGCAGGCTGTCGAACCGGGGAGTGTGCGAGGTTGTTGAAGTCATGGGATGCGGTTCAAACCCGTTCAGGCGTTGCGCAGCACGGTCACAGTGCGCAGTTCAGCCACGCATGCATCGCGCTGGTTGTGCACCTGCGTGCGGCGCACCACAAACTCCAGCGCGCCGCCTTTCTTGTCGTAGATGTCTTCGATGCGCTGCTCGAAGCGCAGCGTGTCGCCGGCATGCGCCGGTGCGTGATACGTGAACTGCTGCTCGCCGTGCAGGAGCTTCCGGTAGTCCATGCCCAGCAGATTGCGGATGGCGGCCGGATCGGGCGCGTCCATCTCAAGGCAGAACAGGAATGTGGGCGGTACGAGCAAGCCGGGCAGGCCGGCGGCGCGCGCGGCTTCTTCATCGACATACAGCGGATCGGTCTGGCCCGTGGCCTTGGCGAAGAAGCGCAGCCGGCCGGCCTCCACGCGCACATCGAAGGCGGGGAGGGTGTGGCCGATGAAGCGACGGTCGATCATGCGGCTGCCCCCTCAAGCGCGCTGGTACAGCGTGACCACGCAGGCGCCGCCCAGACCGAGGTTGTGCTGCAGCGCAAGGCGTGCGCCTTCCACCTGCCGCTGGTCGGCCTGGCCGCGCAGCTGCCAGGTGAGCTCGGCGCACTGGGCCAGTCCGGTCGCGCCCAGGGGGTGCCCCTTCGAGAGCAACCCGCCGGAAGGGTTGGTGACCACGCGGCCGCCATAGGTGTTGTCGCCTTCCAGAATGAACTTCTCCGCCGTGCCTTCGGGCGTGAGGCCGAGCCCTTCGTAGGTGATGAGCTCGTTGGCGGTAAAGCAGTCGTGCAGCTCCACCACGTCGATGTCTTCAGGGCCGATGCCGGCTGCCTCGTACACCTGGCGGGCGGCCGCCACCGTCATGTCGTAGCCGACCACCTTGCGCATGTCGTGCGAGTCGAAGGTGCTGGGCGTGTCGGTCGTCATGGCTTGCGCGGCAATCGAAACCGTGGTGTCGATGCCGTGCCGACGCGCAAAGTCTTCGGAGCACACCACCGCCGCGGCGGCACCGCAGGTGGGCGGGCAGCACTGCAGCCGCGTCATGGGCTCGAACACGGTCGGCGCGGCCATCACCTCGTCGAGCGTGACCGTGTCGCGAAACACCGCCATGGGGTTGCGCGCCGCATGCTGGCGCGCCTTGACGGAGATGCGGCCGAAGGTGTCGGCGCGGATGCCGTGTTCCTTCATGTAGTCGCGCCCGGCGCCACCGAAGAATTGTGCGGCGCGCGGTGCGGCGGGGTCGAAGCCCTGCAGCGCGGTCATCTCTTCGGCAAAGCGCGCCATCGGCGAGGGCCGATCGTCGTACGCGCCTTTCAGTGCGCCCGGCACCATCTGCTCGAAGCCCAGCGCCAGCGCGCATTCGAGCATGCCGCTTTCGACGGCCTGCCGCGCCAGGAAGAGCGCGCTCGATCCGCTGGAGCAGTTGTTGTTGAGGTTGAACACGGGCACGCCTGTGAGGCCGACGCGGTAGATGGCGGCCTGGCCGGCGGTCGAGTCGCCATACACATAGCTCACGTAGGCCTGCTGCACTTCGGCATACGGCACGCGTGCATCGTCGAGCGCAAGGCGCGCGGCGCGCTCGCCCATCACGAGATAGGGCTCGCTCTTGCCCGGCTTGCTGAACGGAATCATGCCGACGCCGGCAACGATGACTTTGCGTTTCATGGTCTTTCCTGGATCACGGGATGGAAGAAAAAGCGCTCGGCTACTGCAGCTTGATGCCGAGCTGTTCGATGAAGGTTTTCTCGCGCGCCGTCTGCTCGGCGGCGTATTGCTGGTATGCCGCGCTCGACATGTAGATGTCGGGCTGGTCGTAGAGCTCCAGCGCGCGCTGGTAGGTGGGGTCTTTCATCGCGCGCTGGAATGCGTCGTGCAGCGTCTTCACCAGGGCCGAGTCCATGCCCTTGGGGCCGACGATGCCGACCGGCGAATTGACTGTGATGTCGTGGCCCATTTCTTTCAGCGTGGGCACTTGCGGCCAGCGCTTCAGGCGCTTGTCGCCCAGGGTGGCGAGCACGCGGGCCTTGCCGCTTTCGACCAGCGCGCCCCAGCCGGGGTCGGAAATGACGTCGATGTGCCCGCCGAGCAGCGCGCTGGTTTCCTCGGCCATGCCCTTGAACGGAATGAAGTTGAGCTTCACGCCTACGGCGCGCGACAGGCGTTCCATTGCAATGTGGCCGCCGCTGCCCACGCCGGTGGAGCTATAGCTGATCTGCCCCGGACGGCGCTTGGCATCGTCGAGCAGGTCTTGCAGCGTTTTCCACGGCGCGTCGTCGCGAACCACAAGGCCGTTGGTGTAGCCCGTGAGGTTGATGATGTAGGTGAAGTCGGTCACCGGGTCGTAGTTCACCTTTTGTAGATGCAGCAGGCGAAACAGCGTGGCCGGAACGACGGAGATGGTGTAGCCGTCGGGTGCGGCGCTGCGCGCCATGGCCGCGGGCGCCAGCGTGCCGGCCAGGCCCGGCTGGTTGACCACGACAACCGTCTGGCCGATTTCCTTGCCCAGCGCCAATGCAATGGCGCGCATCTGCGCATCGGTTGCACCACCCGCGGGAAAGGGCAGGATCAGCGTCACGGGTTTGTGCGGATAGGCAGGCGGCTGGGCTAGGGTAGCCGGCGCTGCAAGGCACATGGCCGATGCGGCAAGTGCGCCGAGGGCCTGGCGGCGGGAAAGAGCGCGATACGTCATCTCTGTCTCCTGTCTTTTTCGGCAGCTGTACCGCTGCCTGTGGCGATCACCGGCGGTGGCCGGTGTCATGTCGAACCTGCGAACTTCGCAGGACCGATGAGGAAAGTTTAGGGAGACGATGCAGTGCGGCCCATGGCCGAACCGATGATTCGGATTGGCACGTTCGATCAGCGTGCCGATCCGGCGGGTTCAGTGCTCGCGCAGCCGCGTGGTGCGGTATTCGCCCGGGGCCACGCCGGTCCAGTGCTTGAAGGCGCGGTGAAAAGTGCTGGCTTCCGAGAAGCCGAGCCGCTGCGCGATCTCGACCAGATTCAGCTCGGGCCGCGCCAGGTACTCGATGGCGGCATCGCGCCGCAGGTCGTCCTTGATGGCGCGGTAGCCCTGGCCTTCTTCGGCCAGGCGGCGGCGCAGTGTTTGCGGCGTAACGGCCAGCTGCTTGCCGACCGCTTCGAGCGAAGGCAGTTCATCGGCCAACTGCCGCCGCAAGATGCGGCGGATGCGCTCGGTCATGCTGGTCTGGTCGCGGTACTTCACCAGCAGGCTGGCCGGTGCCTGGCGAAGAAACTCCTCCAGGCTTTGCTCGTTCTGCACCACCGGCAGTTCGAGCCAGCGCGCCTCGAAGCGCCAACCGGTGCAGCCCGCACCAAAACGCACCGGCGCCTGGAACAGCGCGGGCGCATCGCTGGCACGTTCGTCCTGGTGCGGGTAATCCACCTGCAGCAGCGGCACGCGCCGCGCAACCAGCCAGGAGACCAGGCCATAGGCAAGAAAAGAAAACGCCCGCTGCGCATAAGCCACCGATGCCGTGAGCGGCACGCGCGGCACCAGCGCGAAGGTGGCCTCGCCTTGCTGCACATGCAGGCGCGGCACGAAGTCGCTGAGCAGCAAACGGTAGTGGCGCAGGCCGAGCGTCAAGGCCTCCCCGAGCGTGCGGCAGCGAATGAGGAGGCGCGTGGCCTGCGCAAAGCTCCCCGTCGGCACCGGCTGGCTGCACAGGCCCCACAGCTCGTCGCGCAGGCGATGTCGTAGCGCGAAGATGAGCGCCGCGAACTGGTCTTGCGTGACACGCGAAAGCGGTGCATCGAGCAGCGCTGCAGAGATGCCGGCACGCTGCAGCAGTGCATCCACATCGGCGCCCCGCGCCCGCGCGCCGATCAGGATCTGGTCGACGTGCTGGATGCCGATGGTGTGGCGCGTGCTGTGTGTCGGTGTGTGCCTGATGGCCATGGGCGTTCGAGGTGCGGCAGCGCCCCGTGCGGCGCACGCATGGCCGGATTCTAGGAGCAGCTGCACCGGGCGGTGGCGCGCTCTCAGCCCACCACGCCGCGCCGGCGCAGGTCGGCGCGCGCGGTTTCGTCGTGCCCCAGCGCCGTGAGCACCTCGTCGGTGTCCTGGCCCGGCGACGGCGCCGGCCGCTCGATCGAAAACTCGAAGCCAGTCATCTTCACGGGGCATGCCAGTTGCGGCGCACTGCCTTCGGCGACCGGTGGATGCACCATGCCGCGCGCGATGAAATTCTCATGCGCCAACGCTTCTTCGAGCCGCAGCACGGGTGTGACGCAGCACTGCCGGCCATGGAACACATCGGCCCAATACGCAAGCGGCCGCGCTTCGATCAGGGCGGCCACGTCGGCGCGCACCCGCTCGGCGGTGGCGCGGTCGGGCGGCATGTGCATCGGCTTCAGGTCGGGCCGGCCGAGCACGTCGCAGAAGCGCTCCCAGAACTTGTGCTCTAGCGCACCGACAGACAGGTGGCGCCCGTCCTGCGTGCGGTACATGGCATAGCAGGGTAGCGCCCCGCTGAGCTTGTCGAGGCCCGCGCGGCGCGTGGCGCCCTGCGTGGCCAGCGTGACCAGCGGCACCAGCGCATGCGCCAGCACGCCGTCGGCCATGGAAATGTCCACATGGCGGCCGGTGCCGGTGCGCGCCGCGTCGAACAGGGCCGCAAGGATGCCCATCACCGCATTCATCGAGCCGCCGAGCAAGTCGGCGATGGGCAGGTTGGAGAGGGCGGGGCCGGCGTCGTCGCGGCCGATCTGGTCGCTGACGCCGCTGAGTGCGCAGTAGTTCAGGTCGTGCCCCGGCTCGTCGCGGTAAGGCCCGGTCTGGCCGAAGCCGGTAATGCTGCAGTAAACCAGGCGCGGGTTCACCGCCGAAAGCGCGGCATAGCCCACGCCCAGCCTGTCCATCACGCCGGGCCTGAAACCTTCGACCAGCACGTCGGCGCTCTCGGCCAGGCGGTGGAGCAGCGCCACGCCGTCGGCCTGCTTCAGGTCGAGCCGCATGCCTTTCTTGTTGCGCTGGACCATGGCGCGCAGGGCCGGTGCGGCGTAGTCGCCAAGGCCGGTGTCTTCGATCTTGAGCACCTCGGCGCCAAGGTCGGCCAGGTGCAATGTGCAGACCGGCCCGGGCAGCAGGCGGGTCAGGTCGAGTACGCGAATGCCGGCCAGCGGCGGGCGCGATGCGCCGGTTGTCTCCATCGATTTTGTCCTGGGTGAATTTGGAACGGGCGCGGTGCAGTCTAAAAACAGGGGCCTCGCGTGCCCATGGCACAAAGCCTGAAAGCCGTTGGCAGAAAGAATCATTTGCACACACGGCCGATCGGTTCGGCCACGCCGAGGGGCCCTTCGGGAATCGCGAATGGCGCGGATGGGGCGTAGCCGGCATGCTCGACGCAACCCATGCCGAACTCCGGCCATTTCAATGACGCATTCATCGACGACATCAAAACCGATCGGCACCGGCGTGCTGGCGCGCCACCAGGCCGAGCTGGACGCGGGCCGCTTTCTCATCCAGCGCTGCGGGGCCTGCCAGCGCGCGGTGTACTTTCCGCGGGTGCTGTGCCCCCACTGCGGCGCTGAAGAGCCCGCGCTGGTGGCACCTGCCGGCACCGGCGCCGTGTACGCCGTGACCACGGTGCGCCGCAAGCCTGAAGCAGGTGGCGACTACAACGTGAGCATCGTCGAGCTGGACGAAGGCGTGCGCCTGATGAGCCGCGTCGAAGGCATGCCGCCGGCCGACGTGCGCATTGGCCTGCGTGTGCGGGCGCGCGTGGTGGTGCCGCCCGGCGGCAGCGGCATTGTGGTTTTCGATGCCATCACGGGAGACGCCGCATGACCACGCTGAAGCAACTGCGCGGCAGCGCCGCCATCGCCGGCGTGGCCACCTATGGCTGCGGCGAGTCGCCCGGCCACACCGACATGGAACTGCTGGCCGAAGCTGCGCGCCGCGCTGTGTCCGACGCCGGGCTGGCCATGAAGGACATCGACGGACTCTGCACCGCCAGCGCAAGCGCAACGATGTGGGCCATGCCGGTTGTCGAGTACCTGGGCCTTCGCCCAAGCTACATCGACAGCACGATGCTCGGCGGCTCGAGCTTCATCGCGCACCTGCTGCCGGCCATGCAGGCGCTGGCCAGCGGCCAATGCAACGCGGTGCTCGTCTGCTACGGAAGCGCGCAGCGCACGGCCACCTTCGGGCGCAGGGAAGTGGTGGCAAGCCGCCGCTACCTCGACCCGCAGCCTTACGAAACGCCTTATGAACCGATGCAGCCGCTCTCGGCCTATGCGCTGGCCGCATCGCGCCACATGCACGAGTTCGGCACCACGCGGTGCGACCTTGCAGAAGTGGCAGTGGCCGCGCGCGCCTGGGCCCGGCTGAACCCCGAGGCGTTCATGCGCGACCCGCTTTCCATAGACGACGTGCTCGGTGCGCGCATGGTTTGCGACCCGCTGACCGTGCGCGACAGTTGCCTCGTGACCGACGGCGCAGGCGCCTTCGTGCTGGTGCGCGCCGACCGTGCGCGGGACTTGCCGCGCGAGCCGGTGCATGTGCTGGGCACCGCCACGGCGGTTTGGAACCGGCAGATTTCATCGATGCACGACCTGACGACGACGGCCGCGCGCGACAGCGGTCGCGCCGCGTTTGCCATGGCCGGCCTGGCGCCGAGCGACATCGACGTGGTGGAGCTGTATGACGCCTTCACCATCAACGTGCTGCTTTTCCTTGAAGACCTGGGCTTCTGCGCCAAGGGCGAGGGCGGCGCCTTCGTGCGCGGCGGTGCCATTGCGCCCGGCGGTAGGCTGCCGGTCAACACCAACGGCGGCGGGTTGTCCTGCGTTCACCCGGGCATGTACGGAATCTTCGCGTTGATCGAGGCGGTGCGGCAGCTTCGTGGAGAAGGCGGCGACCGGCAGGTGGCCGGTGCCCGCACGGCGCTGGCACATGGCAACGGCGGCACGCTGTCCAGCCAGGCCACGGCCGTGCTTGGGCTGGCGCAAACGTTGTGATGGAGTTGCGTCAGCCGTATTCCGCGGCCAACTCCGTTCGTCCCACGGGCGTGATTTCCCTCACCACAGCGCACTCGTAGTCTTCGAACGAACTGCAGAGATCGAGGGGCGGAGAGATCTCCGCCTCGACACAGCCAATGGCCTTCAGGACGGCAATGGCCTGGATCGCATCGCGGTCCCGGATATGCACCGGGAGGCTGGCGTGCTCGAGTTCGAGCAAGTACTCAATGGGTCTGGGTGTTGCTGGCACTGTATGGAAATACTAGCCCAACAACTTCGGCTTGTGCTCAGGGTGTCACCCCAGTAATCGTGCGGAACACGCTACAAGAGGTGTCGGAAAACTCGCACCACTTTCGACTCAATGCGCCTTGGCATGGGTGCATTGGTATTAGCGTTGCAGCGATGCACCACCACAAATGGCGATGTCCTGGCCGGTGATGGCGGCTGCCGGCGCCGAGAGAAGAAAGGCAACCAGCGCGGCTATTTCCTCGGGCTGGATCAGCCGCCCGATGGGTGTCAGGCGCGGTGCGCTGCCCGCGCGCGCCGGGTCTTGCAGCATGGCGGTCTGCGTGGCGCCGGGCGACACCACGTTGATGGTGACGCCGCTCGCGGCCACCTCCGCCGCCCAGCTGCGCGCGAGCGCGACCAGCGCCGCCTTGGTGGCGGCGTATTGCCCGCGGCCAGGCATGCCTTGCGCAACACGGCTGCCGACGAGCACCACGCGGCCGCTGCCGCGCGCAGCCATCGCGGGCACGAGTGCATCGGCCAGGCGCGTGGCCGCATCGACATGCAGGCGCCACATCAGCTCGCCGCCCGCATGGTCGAGCTGGCCCAGCGGGCCGACGCGCAGCACGCCGGCCGCATGCACCAGCGCGTCGGTATCTTGCAGGGCTGCCATGGCATGCGTGATGGCTTCGGCATCCGACAGATCCACCGCCGTGTGAAGAAAGGCTGTATGCGACAGCGTGGGCGCCGCAAGGTCGAGCCCGCTCACGCGCCAGCCTTGTTCCAGCAGATGCGAGGCGATGGCGCGGCCGATGCCGCTGCTGCTGCCGGTCACCACGGCATGCGGGACGGCTGCTTCATTCGACACGGATATTGCCCTCGGTGATGATCTTCTTCGAGCGTTCCATGTCGGCCTGCTGGAACCGGGCGAAGTCGTCGACGCTACCCGGCGTCAGCAGCAGCCCCTGCGCGTTCAGCGTCTCGCGCATGTCGGTGCCCAGCGCCTTGTTCACTTCGGCATTGAGCCGCTGCGTGATGGCCGCCGGAAGCTTGGCCGGGCCCCACAGGCCGTACCAGCTGTAGAACTCGTAGCCCGGAATACTCTCGGCCACCGTGGGCACGTTCGGCAGGCTGGTGGCGCGGTTGGCTGAGGTCACGGCCACCACGCGCAGCATGCCGCTCTTGTGGTACTGCAACGATCCCAGAATCGGGTCGATGAACCCGTCGATCTGCCCGCCGATCAAGTCCTGAAAGGCCGGCGCCGTGCCCTTGTACGGCACGATCAGGTAGTCGAGCCCGCCCGCGCGCTTGAGCAGCTCGGTCGAGAGATGGCCGGCCGAGCCGATGGAGCCGACCGCGAAAGTCATCTTGCCCGGGTTCGCCTTGGCGTACGCGATGAGCGACTTGACGTCGGTGATCGGCAGGTTCTTGTTGATGGCGACCGACAGCGGCGCCTTGGCTACCAGCGCCACCGGCGTGAAGTCGCGCACGATCTCGTAGGGTACGGACTTCATCGTCATCGGCGCCGTGGTGAAAGTCGATGCGTTGAACAGCAGCGTGTAGCCATCGGCCGGCGCCTTCGACACCACGTCGGCACCGATCACGCCGTTGCCGCCGGGCCGGTTCTCGACGATAAAGGGCTGGCCGGTCTGGTCGCCGAGCTTCTGCGCGAGCAGGCGGCCCACGGTGTCGAGCGTGCCGCCGGGCGGAAACGGAATGACCACGCGCACGGGCCGCGTGGGCCATGCTTGCGTCTGTGCAAAGCCGCAGGAAGCCGCGCCAAGCGCGAGAACCGCGAGCGTGGCGCGCAGGAAATGGTTGCGTTGCATGTCTCTTGTCTCCTTCTGGTTTTTTGGGGGAGGGCGCCGGCAGTGCCGGGTCGCCCGTGCTTGATCAGCGCTTCGACAAACCGGCTTGCCGCACCGCGGCGCGCAGCGCCTCCATTTCGCGTTCGTTCGGCGCCTCGGTCGGCGGGCGCACCGTGGCGTTGTCGAGCACGCCGGCCAGGAACATGCCGCCCTTCATGCGCGCATGCGCTTCGCCGGTCGGCTCGCCGCCGCCATACACGGCGTCTTTCAGCGGTGTGATGAGGGCCTGCACCGCGATGGCCTTTTTCAGATCGCCAGCCTTCACCGCATTCCACAGGTCGATGATCAGTTGCGGAATGAAGGTGGCGAAGCCGACCAGCGCACCGTCCACGCCTTGCACCATCGAGGCCAGCAGGTACTCGTCGTGGCACGTGAGAATGGCCTTGGAAGCGTCGGCCTCGCGAATCGCCTGGATGTCGCGGGCGTACTTGTTCATGTCGCGCTGGCCGACCTTGAAGGCCTGCAGGTACGGCAGGCGGGCCAGCTCGGCCAGCAGCTGCGAAGAGTAAGAGGCGCGCGTCCAGGCCGGGTACACGTGGCAGACCAGGTCGAGTTCCGGCGCGGCGCGGTGAATGGCCTCGAAGTACTGCAACGCATGCCCCGGCGTGAAGCCGAAGCGCAGCCAGTGGTGGGGCGGCATCACGTCGAGCGCCACAGCGCCGGCGGCCTGTGCGGCGCGCGCATGCTCGGCGGCTTCGGCCAGGCCTTCGCACACGATGGACGAGATGACCGGGGTGCGGTCGCGCAGCTCGTCGGCCACGATGCGGGTGACCTCGGCGCGCTCGGCCGGCGTCAGCGAAAACACCTCGCCGGTGTGGCCGTTGGTCATGACCGCCACCACGCCGTCGTGCCCCGCCAGCCATGAGGCCAGCTTGCGCAGCGCCGGTTCGTCGATGCGGTGGTCGGCCGTGAAGGGGCAGGAAATGGCGGGAATGATCCCGCGATAATTCGCGATGGAAGGCATGCTGTGTCTCCGTTGTGGTTCAAGGTGCAGGAATGGGTGCATCTTTTGCCGGCGGGGCATGCACAGTCCAATACTCGAAACGCATACAACTATTCAACCGATTGCGCTGCACATGGGCCCCGGCAACCGCCCCCTCGACCTCGAATGGCTGGAAGACTTTATTGCCTTGGCCGAGACGGGCAATTTCTCGCGCGCGGCGCAGGTGCGCTCCATTGCCCAGCCTGCGTTCAGCCGGCACATTCGCGCGCTGGAAGAGTGGGTGGGTGTCGACCTGTTCGACCGCAGCGCGCACCCCGCGGCGCTGACTGCCGCCGGCAAGCGTTTCGAGCCGCTGCTGAAGGAGCTGCTGGCCGGCCTGGAAGCCGCCCGCATCAAGGCGCGTGCGGCACACGACATGGCCGCGGCCAGCCTGAGATTTGCCGCCACGCATGTGCTGTCGCTGACCTTCTTTCCGCGCTGGCTGGGCAGCGTGGAAAGCCGGCTGAGCCTGGGGCCGATTCAGACCATCTCTGACAGTTCGCAGGCCTGCGAAGACCTGATGCTGCAGCGCCGCGTACAGTTTGTGCTGTGCCACGGTCATGCTGGCGCACCGGGCCGGCTCGACGAAGGGCAGTACCCGGTTCTGCGGCTGAGCGAAGACGTGCTGGTTCCGGTGTCGGCACCAGATGCCCAGGGCGCGCCGCTGCATGCGCTTGGCACTGCGCAGCCGCCTTCGGTGCTGGCCTACAGCGAAGCCTCCGGCTTGGGGCGAATCATGCGTGCGATACAGGACAGCGAGTTCGGCAAAGACTTTGCCTCGTCGCTCTCGGTGGTTTTTACGGCGCACCACGCCGCGCTGCTCAGAACCATGGCGCTCGAAGGGCGGGGCCTTGCGTGGCTGCCCATGAGCCTGGTCGCGGACGACTTGCACACCGGTGCGCTGGCCGATGCGGGCAAGGGCGCCTGGCGGGTGCCGGTGGAAATCCGGCTGTACCGCCAGGTTGCAAACATGGCCCCCGTGGCAGAGGCTCTTTGGCAACTGGTGAGCGACGGGTCGCCCACTCCCTAGGTGATTGCCTGCCCGGCTCAGGCCACCGGCGAGATGAACGAGATCAACCGTCCCATGCGGGCGATGAAGTTCGACGTGACGATGAACTGCGGCTTGTCGCGCTTCACGTACGGCTCGATCTCCGGCGGCGCATCGGCCGGATATGGCGAGGTGTCGTAGATGTCGCCCACGTGGCGGCTGCGGTACGCCGTGCCGGTATACGGCGTCGTCGGTCCGTTGCCGCGGTAGGGGTTCACGATCTCTGGCACGGGCGCGGTCCAGTAGTTGCCGTCCACCAGCGCGGCCAGGATCGTCTGCACTTCCGATTCGGGCACCACCGGCGTCTTCAGCACCGCGCCTTCGAACAGGTCCGGAAAATCCACTTCGCGAACGGCGGCAAAGTACTTTGGCAGCGGCCGGGGCGTGGTGGCCCGCAGCGGCGACTTGGCAACCATGGCATCGATCTGCGGCTGCGTCATCGCGTTGAGTTCGTCCAGGCGCTTCTGCAGCGCCGCGGCATTCACCGAGCGGCCCGACGAGTAGTGGCTGATCGTGTTGGTGATGTCCTTGTCGAAAAAGTACGCGCCGTTATGGATGTTGGAGCCGTAGCGGTGAACGAAGAGCGGCTCGTTCGTGTCGAGCTCGATGAACGTGGCCACGTTGCGCCCGGCCAGCAGCGGGTTGATGGTCGCGACATCGGCCGGAAGCTGGATGGATGGCGACTTCAGCCAGTCGATTGCCTTCTGCAGCTGCGACAGGTACTTCTTGTCGCCGGTGAGCGTGAAGTAGCCGAGCAACTGCTGGATGTTGGTCTGCGTGGTGTGCGTCGCCAGTGAGCGCGGCTCGTACGAGCGCGCACCGGCCGGAGCGCCCGCCGGGCGGCCGTTCGTTTCACGCGACAGGTGCTGAAGGCTCCATCCCGATTGCAGCGGCAGTATCCCCGAGGTCCACTGCATGCGCTGCATGCAATCCATCGCCCGAATGATGTTGGCCACCAGCTCGGTGCGTCCCAGCGTCATCACGCACATGGTCAGGAACTTGATGTTCTCGCCCATGACGTCGTCGTTGAAGGTCACGTGCAGCGTGTAGTCGCTGTCTTCCATGCCCGCCCGCGCGCCGGCAGGCAGCTGCTGCGGGTTGGGCAAGGGCATCGACGTGATCGCGTTCGGGTTGTGCGGAAAGCGCTGCGGCCAGCCGCCGTCGGCAATGCCGAACTGGGGACCGAACTGCGCGTCGGTGATGAACTTGATCGCATTCTCGGTCGCGGCCTGGTAGACCGGGTCTTTCTTCTCCAGGTACATGCGCAGCATCAGCTGCGATGCGACGGCGGTGGTGGCGTCGTCGAAGGTGGCGTTGCCGTAGTAGTGCTGGAACTCCTCCAGGCGCCAGCCGTTCATGCCCACCGTCTCGTACCAGTGCTGCAGCGAGGCCTCGCCGTTGAAGTCGTAGATGTAGTTCCAGCCGCCCGAGCTGTGCTGGGCCGCGGCAACTGCCTTGGCCGTGCGGTCGGCCGCCTGGTAGAAGCGCTCGTCGCCGGTCGCATGATAGGCGTCGAGGTAGATATGGCCGATGGAAGATGTGCCGGGCGGCTGCAGCCACAGCATGGTGCGCTTGGCTTCCATTTCTCCGAAAGTCTGCGTGAGATCGGGCGAGTACGACCACACATAGCCGCCCTTGTAGGAGACCACTTCGTCCATGTAGCTTGCCGCGCGCTTGAGTCCTGCCGCGGCGGTGGCTTGCGGCGTTGGCGCGGGGGGGGAGCAGGGGGCGGTGGTGCTGGCGGAAGAGGAATCGGGAAGGTCGGCCCGTCGTTGCCGCCACCGCCACAGGCGGCCAGCGCGACGGGAGACAGGACCGAAATTGCAAACTGTCGGCGTTTCATGGCATTTCCCTTTATTGATCGAATGTCCGGGGTTGGTCGGGCAGCGTCGTCAGATGTCATACGACATCAGTTGTCTTATGACGCGGCGCGCGGATTATTCGGGCAGCTTCAATGCCACGTCAATCGGGAGTTGCGAAGAAATTCGCTTCAAAGTATCACCAGTAGTTACATAGTTGTAGGACAACGTATGAGTGGATGGGTGGCTGCGCGTTTTCTCACCATTGCCTGCGAATGAAAAGCCGGCCGGGGTTGGCGCCGTTGCGTCGGCAGTGCCATTCCCGTAGGCTGACTCTCAGCGTTCACACGCGGTGCCCGAGCCTGTGCAGGCCGCCGGGCCGGCCTCCCGGACGCCAAGGAGTCCACGCCATGCCAAGCCGATCGAACGGCCTCGCGGCCGAAATGGAAGCAGTGCGCACGCTGGCGCTCGTCGGGCCCGCCGCCGCGGGCAAGAGCTCCCTTGCCGAGGCCTTGCTGCACAAGGCGGGTGCCATCGGCGCGTGCGGCAGCATCGAACGCGGCAGCACCGTCAGCGACCATGACCCGCTCGAGCGCCGCATGCTGCATTCGCTCAACGCATCGGTAATGCACCTCAAGCACGCCGGCACGCGCATCCACCTCATCGACACGCCCGGCGGCCCCGACTTTCTCGGCCAGAGCCTGCCGGCACTGGAGGCCGTCGAGACTGCGGCGGTGGTGATCAACGCCGCCACGGGCATCGAACCGATGGCGGTGCGCATGATGGAGTACGCGGCCTCGCGCCACCTCGCGCGCATGATCATCGTCAACAAGATCGACTCGCAGGGCGTCTCGCTGCAGGGCCTGCTGGCCGATATCCAGGCAGCCTTCGGCCGCGAATGCCTGCCGCTCAACCTGCCCGACGGAGTCAACAGGCAGGTGGTCGACTGTTTCTTCAACCGCTTCGGGCGCTCCGACTTCGGCCCCGTCGAAGCAGCGCACCGCGCGCTGGTGGAGCAGGTGGTCGAGGTCGATGCGGCCTTTGTCGACCGCTACCTCGAAGAGGGCGACGTGGATCCGGCGGAACTGCATGCGCCGCTCGAGCAGGCGCTGCGCGAAGGCCACCTGATACCGGTGTGCTTCGTCTCGTCGCGCAGCGGCGCCGGCGTGGCCGAGCTGCTGGACGTGATCGTCAAGCTGCTGCCCGATCCCACCGAAGGCAATCCGCCGGAGTTTCTGCTTGGCGAGGGCGCGGAGGCCAGGCCGATGGAAGTCCGGCCCGATCCTTCGCTGCACGTACTGGCGCATGTGTTCAAGGTCACGGTCGACCCCTACGTCGGCAAGATGGGCATATTTCGCGTGCACCAGGGCACGCTCACGCGCGACAGCCAGCTCTACATTGGCGATGGCCGCAAGCCCTTCAAGGTGGGGCACCTGTTCATGCTGCAGGGCAAAGACCATGTGGAGGTGTCGCATGCGGTGCCGGGCGACATCGTGGCGGTGGCCAAGGTCGACGAGATTCATTTCGATGCCGTGCTGCACGACGCCGCGGAAGACAGCCATGTTCATCTCGCGCCACTCGCGTTTCCGGTGCCGGTGCATGGCCTGGCGGTAGAGCCCAAGCGCCATGGCGACGAACAGCGTGCGTGGGAGATCCTCGGCAAGCTCGCCGCCGAGGACCCGTGCCTTCGCATCGAGCATGTGGCCGCCACCAACGAGACGGTGCTCTACGGACTTGGCGAGCTTCACCTGCGCATCGTGCTCGAGCGCTTGCGCGAGGTGTACCGCTTCGAGGTGTTGACGCGGCCACCGCGCATTGCCTACCGCGAAACCGTGACCGCGCCGGCCGAGGGCCACCACCGCCACAAGAAGCAGACCGGCGGCGCTGGCCAGTTCGGCGAGGTCTTCCTGCGCATCGAGCCGCTGCCGCGCGGTGCCGGCTTTCAGTTTGCCGACGAGGTGCGCGGCGGCGCGATTCCGGGCCAGTTCATTCCCGCGGTGGAGAAGGGCGTGCGCGAGGTGCTGGCGAGCGGTGCCATTGCGGGCTACCCAGTGGTCGATGTGCGCGTGGTGGTGTACGACGGCAAGCACCACAGCGTCGACAGCAAGGACATCGCCTTTGCGACCGCCGGCCGCAAGGCCTTCATGGCCGCGATCCGCGAGGCCCGGCCCGTGGTGCTCGAGCCGATCGTGCAGATAGGAATCGACGTGCCCGAGCATTCCGTCGGCGATGTCACGAGCGACTTGTCCGCGCGGCGCGGCGTGGTCACCGGTACGTCCGATGTCGGCGCCGGCACCGTGAGCGTCGGCGGGCATGTGCCCATGGCCGAACTCGCCAACTACCAGTCAAGGCTCAACGCAATGACCAGCGGCCAGGGCCGCTACACCATCGCGTTGTCGCACTACGAAGCCGTGCCGCCGGGGGTTCAGCAGACATTGACGGGGCAGTACCGGGCGCACGAAGAGGAATAGCAAGACGCATTGGCCGCTAACCGGGTTTGCGGTAGCCCAGCAGCTCGCTGGCCGCGCAGGCTTCCCGCCGCACTGCAGTCGCGATGGGTCCATCGACGGCAGGGTCGAATCCACCTGTCGCTCCCAATGCCGTCAGCACCGCGCACACGCGGCCCGCATAGTCGTAGACCGGCGCCGCCACGGCGCTGATGCCGCGCAGGTAAGTGTCTTTCACGCTTGCGCAATGCGCCTTCTGCACGTCGCGGCGCAGTTCTCCGATGGGGTCGGCCGCGTCGAGCGTGGCGCGCATGTCCTCGGGCGATTCGGCGAGCTCCTGCTCGGCGAGTGCGAGCACCCGCGACTCATCGAGCAACCCCAGGAACGCGCGGCCCGTGGCGGACCAGAGGATCGACATCACCGAGCCGGCGCGCACGTTCACCGTAACGGGCAGGCCCGGCTCCTCGAAGCGCACGATGGTCGGCCCCTTGTTGCCCATGACGGCGACAAAGCAAGTGACCTCCAGCGACTCGCGCAGCCGCACCAGGCACGGCTCGGCCGCGCGAATCGGGTCGGCCTGGCGCATGGCGGCCAAGCCGATCTGGATGGCTTCGGTTCCCAGGTAGTAGTGCTGCGAGACGGCATCCTGCAGCACCAGGCCTTCCTCCATCAGGCTCGCAAGGTAGCGGTGCACCTTGGCCGGGCTTTCGGCGACATGGGCCGAGAGTGCGGTGAGGCTGCTGCGGCCGCCCAAGTGGGCAAGGCCCTTGAGCACCGCCATGCCCGTTTCGGCCGATTGCACGCGCTGGCGGCGCTCGCGGGTTGCGGGAGGAAGGGAGGAGGGCTCCAGGGCTTTGGTCATGTGCACTTGATGTTAGTTGCTGGGGCTGGGCGGCAAGGGGAGCGCTCGGATGCAGGGTTAGCCCTGAAAGTACATTATTACGCAATGCGTATGATATTTACGCAATACGAAACTACGCTAACTGGAGACTCCCCCATGAAAAAACGTCTTGTCCGGTGCCTTGCTGCTCTTTCCCTTCTTGCCGCGGCCGGCGTCAGCGCCCAGAGTTTTCCGGCCAAGCCGATCCGCTGGCTCGTTCCCTATGCGGCAGGTGGCGGCTCCGATTTCTTGGCGCGCACGGTGGCGCAGACACTCTCCACCCAGGTGGGCCAGCCGGTGCTGGTGGACAACAAGCCCGGCGGCAACACCGCGCTGGCTGCGGCTGAAACAGCACGCGCACCGGCCGATGGCTACACCGTGCTGTCGGCCGACAACGGCACGCTGGTGTTCAATCCGGCGCTGTACAAGTCGCTCTCGTACAGTCCGACCAAGGACCTGGCTCCTGTCACGCTGATGGGCAAGTTCCCGATGATCCTTGTGGTCGGTGCCAACTCCGGCATTGCCACGGCCAAGGACTTCATCGCCAAGGCAAAGGCCAAGCCCGGCGACGTGAGCTATGCCTCGGCAGGCGCGGGCAGCCCGCATCACCTGGCGATGGAACTGCTCAAGGTAGAGGCCGGCCTGTTCATGGTTCACGTGCCGTACCGCGGTGCCGCGCCGGCGCTGGCCGACGTGGTGGGCGGACAGCTGCCGGCCATGATGGTCGACCTGGCGGCCGGTGCCGGCTTCATCAAGGGCGGCAAGGTCCGCGCGCTGGCGGTGGCCAACCCCACGCGCCTGCCGCAACTGCCCGATGTGCCCACCTTCGCCGAGCTCGGCTACAAGAACGTCGAAGCCGCGGCGCTGGTCGGCGTGGTGGTGCCCTCGGCCACGCCGCCGGAGGTGGTGAACACGCTCAATCGCCAACTGGTGGCGGCGATCAACGAGCCCTCGGTGCGCACGCGCATGGTCGATTTCGGCGTCGAGCCCGTGGCCAACACGCCCGCCCAATATGCCGCGCTGCTCAAGAGCGAGACGGCGCGCTGGCACAAGCTGATTCGCGATCTGAAGATCACGCTCGACTGACGCGACCGGGGAACACCGCCTATGTCAGATACCGCCATTCCCTCGCGTTCGTCGGGCTGTCCTGTCGCGCACGGGCCGCTGTCGGCAGAGCGCACGCCCACCGGCTGCCCCGTGAGCGCGCGCGCCGCCGAGTTCGATCCCTTCGAAGACGGCTACCAGCAGGACCCTCCCGAGTACGTGCGCTGGGCGCGCGAGAAGGAGCCGATCTTCTACAGCCCCAAGCTCGGCTACTGGGTGATCACGCGCTACGACGACATCAAGGCGGTGTTTCGCGACAACATCACGTTCAGCCCCTCGAATGCGCTGGAGAAAATCACGCCGACGAGCGACGAGGCCAATGCCGTGCTCGCCTCCTATGGCTTTGCGCTGAACCGCACGCTGGTGAACGAGGACGAGCCCGCCCACATGCCGCGCCGCCGCGTGTTGATGGACCCGTTCACGCCCGAGGCGCTCAAGCACCACGAGCCCATGGTGCGAGAGTTGGCCCGCACCTATGTCGACCGCTTCATCGACGACGGCAAGGCCGACCTCGTGGACCAGATGCTGTGGGAAATTCCGCTGACCGTGGCGCTGCATTTCCTTGGCGTGCCCGAGGAAGACATGGACACGCTGCGCAAATACTCGATTGCGCACACCGTCAACACCTGGGGCCGGCCCAAGCCGGAGGAGCAGGTGGCCGTGGCGCATGCAGTGGGCAATTTCTGGCAGTACGCCGGCAAGGTGCTCGAAAAGATGCGGCAAGACCCCGATGCGCCCGGCTGGATGCAGTACGGCATCCGCAAGCAGAAGCAGCACCCGGAGGTGGTGACCGATTCGTACCTGCACTCGATGATGATGGCCGGCATTGTGGCCGCGCACGAGACCACCGCCAATGCCACCGCCAACGCGGTGAAGCTGCTGCTGCAGCACCCCAAGGCGTGGCAAGAGCTGTGCGAAGACCCGGGCCTCATTCCCAACGCGGTGGAAGAGTGCCTGCGGCACAACGGCTCGGTGGCCGCGTGGCGGCGCCTTGTCACCAGGGACACGCAGGTGGGCGGCGTCGATTTGCCGGCGGGATCGCGGCTCCTGATCGTCACCTCGTCGGCCAACCACGACGAGGCGCACTTTGCCGATGCCGACCTGTTCGACATCCGCCGAGACAACGCGAGCGACCACCTGACCTTCGGCTACGGGTCGCACCAGTGCATGGGCAAGAACCTTGCGCGCATGGAAATGCAGGTCTTCCTCTCGGAGTTCACGCGGCGGCTGCCGCATATGAAGCTCTCGGAGCAACGCTTCACCTATGTGCCGAACACCTCGTTCCGCGGACCCGAGCACCTGTGGGTCGAGTGGGACCCTGCGGCCAACCCCGAGCGCCGGAACCCGGCGCTGCGCGAGGCGCAATTGCCGGTACGCGTCGGCGAAACTTCGCGGCATGCCGTGTCGCGGCCTGTGGTGGTGGAGCGCGTGACGCGCGTGGCCGAAGGCGTGGTCAAGCTGCGCCTCGTGTCGCCCGACGGCAAGCCGCTGCCGCGCTGGACCGCGGGTTCGCACATCGACGTGGAATGCGGCTCGCCCGAGCTGTCGCGCCAGTACTCTCTTTGCGGTGACCCGGACGAGGCCGGCGTGCTGGAGATTGCGGTGCTGCACGAGCCCGAAGGCCGCGGCGGATCGGCCTGGGTGCACGCGCAGGTGAAGGCCGGCGACCGGCTGCGCATTCGCGGGCCGCGCAACCACTTCCGCCTCGACGAGTCGCTGAAGAAGGCGATCTTCATCGCGGGCGGCATCGGCATCACGCCCGTGAGCGCAATGGCGCGCCGCGCGAAGGCGCTGGGCATCGACTACGAGCTGCACTACAGCGGCCGCAGCCGCAAGCACATGGCCTTTCTCGACGAGCTCGCGGCGTTGCACGGCGAACGGCTGCACGTCTACGCGCGCGACGAAGGCCGGCGCTGCGATCTGCCGTCGCTGCTCGCCGAACCGGTGCCTGGTGCCCAGGTCTATGCCTGCGGTCCGCTGCGGATGCTCGAGGCGCTCGAGGGCTGTTGCACTGCATGGCCCGAAGGCGCCTTGCGCGTCGAGCATTTCGAATCGACGCTGGCCACGCTCGACCCTTCGAAGGAGCATGCGTTCGAAGTCGAGCTGAAGGATTCAGGCCTGGTCGTCACCGTGCCGCCGGACCAGACCCTGCTGTCCGCCTTGCGCGCGGCAAACGTCGATGTGCAGAGCGACTGCGAGGAGGGCCTTTGCGGTTCGTGCGAAGTGCGGGTGCTGTCCGGCAAGGTGGACCATCGCGACATGGTGCTGACGCGCCCGGAGCGAGAGGCCAACACGCGGATGATGGCCTGCTGTTCGCGTGCTTGCGAGGGGCGGTTGGTACTGGAGCTGTAGGCATCAGGATCGACTAGCAAGCGCGGCCTTCACATCCGCCGAAAGCGCGAGCAGCGGGCCTGCGAGCATCGCCTCGGCCTCGGCAATATCGGCCTTTGTGGTGATGCTCACGTTCAGCACGTAGACAGGCCGGCCTTCCGCCACGACCGGCGTGGCAAGGGCAACCACCTCCGGTTGCCAGGCCGCCGCGCAAAAGCCGCGCTCGGCCACGCTTCGGGCCGCGCTCCGGATCTCGTCGCGAATCCGGTTCCAGCCGCTTTCGCGCCTTTCGCGGAACTGCGCCATGAGGGCACGCCGCCTGGGCTCTTCGGCGACCGCCAGGTAAGCCCGGCCGAGCGACGTGAGCTCCATTGGCACCCGCTGGCCCGCAACCACGTTGCGCAGTGAAACCTTGCGGTTGTAGCGCACCGATTCGAGGTAGACCATCTCGTCGCGGTCGGCGACAGCCAGGCCGACGTTGATGCGAAGCTTTTCCGCCAGGTTCCGCATCAGCGGGGCAACCGTGTTCAACACCGGGGAGCCGGCCCGCATGGCGTGGGCAAAGCTCAGTACCGGCGCCGCAAGCCGGTAGGCCCGAAGGGTGCGGTCGTGCTCGAGCATTCCGGACTCGACCAGCGTCTGGGTCAGGCGGCTCACGGTGGCGCGCGAAAGCCCGGTGCGCTCGGCGATGTCTCCGTTTCCCAGCAGATCGGCACCGGGCCTGAAGGCCCGAAGGATCTCGATTCCGCGCTCCAGCGAGCGGTTGAGCGTCGGCTCTTCGAAATGTTGGCGTCTGGCGGGCGTGGGCACGAGTTTCAGGACTGAAGGAAAGGGCTCCAGTTTAATTCCACTGCTTGGAAATAGGGGGCTGCGCGAGACACATTGAAAACCTAAGCTCGATGCACTCGATGAGAAGACCGATCCGCCATCGATCCTGCTTCTTTCCGCCCTTATTCCAATTGGAGACAACCATGCAAAAACGCCTGCTCTGGGCACGCTTCAGGACCGCCCTGGTTCTTTTCTCGACCGCAGCGGCAGCCGCGACTGTTTCGACGGCGGCGCTCGCAGCCTTTCCCGACAAGCCCGTCAAGATCGTCGTGCCGTTCGCACCCGGCGGCGGCACCGACCTCGTCGCGCGGACCATGGGCATTGCGATGGGCCAGGAGCTGGGCCAGCCCATCATCATCGACAACAAGCCTGGCGCCGGCACGATCATCGGAACGGACGCGGTGGCAAAGGCACCGCCCGACGGCTACACGCTGGTGATGGCCACCGTGGCGCATGTGGTGAACCCCAGCATCCAGAGCAAGCTGCCCTATGACCATGAGAAGGCCTTTGCACCGGTCATGCTCGTCGGGGTGTCGCCGAACGTGCTGGTGGTGCGGGCGGAAAGCCCGCTCAAGTCGGTGCAGGACGTCATCAACGCCGCCAAGGCGAACCCGGGAAAGCTGTCGTTCGCATCGCAAGGCGCGGGAACCTCGGCGCACCTTGCCGGCGAACTGTTCAGGAACCTGACGAAGACGAACATCACCCACATTCCCTACCGCGGTGCCGGTCCGGCCATGAACGATTTGATGGGCGGCCAGGTGGATGTCATGTTCGCAACCGCCGCGGCGGTGGGCACCTTCATCGAAAACGGCAAGCTGCGCGCGCTCGCGGTAACCACGGCCACGCGATCACCGGCCCATGCCCTTGCCAAGGTGCCGACGATTGCCGAAAGCGGCGTACCCGGCTACGTGGCCGACAGCTGGTACGGCCTGTATGCGCCGGCAGGCACTCCCGCAGATGTCGTCGCGCGCCTGAACGCTGCGGCCAGGAAGGCCGTGCAGACGGAGGCCTTTCGCAAGCGCGTGGAAGGAGAGGGCCTTGTGATCAACGCGGGCTCGCCGGCGGACTTCGACAAGTACGCCAAGGGCGAGGAAGCGCGCTGGCGCAAGGTCGTCAAGGAAAACAACATCACCAACGAATGAATGAACAAACGAATGGAGGAACGGCGAAATGACTGATGAACAACTGATCGAGCTCGAAGTTGCAGCCGGCATCGCCACCCTGTGGCTGAACCGGCCCGAAAAGCGCAATGCCATGAGCGACGACATGCGCACGCAATTCATCGCGGCGCTGGAGCATGTGGCCAACGACAAGTCGATTCGCGCGCTGGTGCTCACGGGGCGCGGCAAGGGCTTTTGCGCCGGCGGAGACGTTGCCGGCATGGAGCGGCGCATGCAGGCTCCGGCGGGCGAGGTCGGTTTCAATGGCTGGAGCCGCCAGCAGCGCGTGCACCACACCCAGTCGCTGCTGCACACCATGCCCAAGCCGACGATCGCTGCGGTCAATGGTGCGGCATCGGGCCTGGGGGCGGACACGGCGCTGGCGTGCGATTTCATCATCGCTTCCGATGCGGCAAGCTTCACGTGGTCGTACATCAATCGCGGCATCGTTCCCGATGGCGGCGGCATGTACTTCCTGCCGCGCCGGGTCGGCCTCTCGAAAGCCAAGGAGCTGATCTTCAGCGGCCGGAAGGTCGAACTCGAAGAGGCCATCGGCCTCGGCATTGCCGATCGCCAGGCGAGTGCCGAAACACTCGTTGCCGATGCGCAGCGCTGGGCGGCCGAGATGAGCAAGGGATCGGCCACCGCGCTGGCCCTTGGAAAGACGATCCTCAACCAGAGCTTCGAACTCTCCGCGCACCAGGTGTTTGCACAGGGAAGCCAGGCGCAGGGCATTTGCTACACCAGCACAGAGCACCGCGAATCGGTGATGGCCTTCCTGGCCAAGAGCAGTGCAAAGAACGGGATGACGAAATGACTGAGATGAACGCCATCGCCAGGCTGCTCCAGCCGCGCAGCGTCGCGGTGATCGGCGCATCGGCGGATGCGGCCAAGACCGCCGGCCGGCCCGTGGCCTATTTGCGCAAGCACGGATTCACGGGCGAGATCTACCCGGTCAATCCGCGCGTCGACTCCGTCGGCGGCCTGGCCTGCTACCCGGACATCGCCTCGATTCCCGGCACACCCGATGTGGGCATCGTGCTGCTGGGCGCGGAGCGGGCGCATCAGGCCGTGCGCGAACTCGCGGCCAAGGGCACAGCCGCGGCCATCGTGCTTGCCAGCGGCTACACGGAAACCGGAGAGGAGGGCGCACGGCGCCAGCAGCAACTCATCGAGGCGGCGGGCGGAATGCGCATCCTCGGTCCCAACACCATCGGACTGGTCAACCTGACCAACAACATCGTGCTTTCTGCCAGCGGCGCACTCGAGATGGACCACTTTCCGGTCGGCGGCATCGGCGTGGTCTCGCAAAGCGGAGGCATTCTGGGTGCGCTGCTTTCGCGTGCTGCGGCTCGCGGCATCGGCTTGTCGAAGTTGATCTCGACCAGCAATGAAGTCGATCTGGACCTGGCCGATTTTGTCGACCACCTGGCCGACGACCCGGGCACGAAAGTCATTGCCCTGTACGTGGAGAGCGTCCGCAACGCCGAGAAATTTCGGGCCGCTGCATTGAAGGCGGCTCGCGCGGGCAAACCGGTGGTGGCATTCAAGATCGGCCGTTCCGAGGCCGGCGCCAAGGCTGCCGTGTCGCATACCGGCGCACTGGCGGGCGCCGACAGCATGTATGACGCGTTGTTCAGGCAGGTTGGCGTGATTCGCGCCCAGACCTTCGGCGACCTGCTCGACATTCCGGTCGCACTGGCCACGGGCCGCAAGCTGCGCGGCAAGCGTGTGGCCATCCTGACCTCGACCGGCGGAGCGGGAACCCTGGTTTCGGACGACCTGGGCATGCGAGGATTCGAGACGCCCGCGCCGGACGCCGCAACGGCCGAGGCCTTGCGCGCATTGCAGAGCGGCGACCACGCCGTGCTCGACCGCAACCCCATCGACGTGACCCTGGCCGGCCTGCAACCCGACCTGCTGCGCGGCGCCATCAACCTTCTGCTCAAGAGCCCGAGCTACGACGCGCTGGCGATCATCGTCGGCTCCTCCAGCCTGGCCATGCCGGAGCTGATGGCGGGTGCCATCCAGGACTGCCTTCCCAATTCGGACAAGCCGGTGATCGCCTACGTGAGCCCGCACGCACCCGAAGTGGCGGCCTTGCTCACGCAGCGCGGCGTGCCGGCATTTGCGGCTGCCGAAAGCTGCACCAGCGCGCTCGGCGCCATGCTGAATGCCAGCAGCTGGCAAGAGCCGAAGCTGCCCAGCGAGCCTGCGGCCGACGTGCGCATCGACGATCTGCCCGAGGGCTCCCTCGACGAAGCAGAAGCCAAGCAGCTGTTCACCCGTTTTGGCATGCCCTGCGCGCGCGAGCGGGTCGTGACCATGCCGGCGGAGGCCGAAGGCGCGACCCGCGAACTGGGCGGACGCGTCGTGCTCAAAATTCTTTCGGCCGAGATCACGCACAAGAGCGACGTCGGCGGCGTTGCCGTGAACATGACGGCCGAGACGGTGGGCGCGCGCCTGCTGGCGATGGCCTCCGAGGTCGAGAGCAAGACTGGCGTGCGGCCCCAGCGCTTCCTGGTGCAGGAAATGGTCGGCGGCGGCACCGAGCTGATCCTGGGCGTGCACCACGACGCCTTGGGCACGGCCATTCTTCTGGGCATGGGCGGCATCACCGCCGAGCTGTTCAAGGACACCGCGATGCGGCTGCTTCCTGCTCAAGGGGGCCTCGGCCGCGAGGAGGCGCTTTCGATGGCGCGCGAGCTGAAGACATGGCCCTTGCTCGACGGCTTTCGCGGCCGCCCCAAGGCCGATGTCGACGCGCTGGTCGATGCGATCGTCGCCTTCTCGCAAATGGCGGCCCAGCTCGGCAACCGCTTGCTCGAAGCGGAGATCAACCCGATCTTCGTGCTGCCGCAGGGGCAGGGCGTGTGCGCCGCCGACGGGGTGGTAGTGCTCGCGTCTTCGGAGAGTTGATATGCACGCGACAGAAATATTTGCCCGCTACGCAGCCGATTTCCATCGGCAGCCGCTGCCGCCCGAGGTCATCCATCACGCCAAGCGCGCAGTGATCGATTGGTACGCCTCCGTGTTCCCCGGCCTGGCGGCTGCACCTGTTCGGCAGCTCGAAGAAGTCCTGGCCGATGACCTCGGCTGCGGCCGGGCTTCGCTCGTTCTCGGCCGGCCGGCGACAGCGCGCGCGGCGGCGCTCATCAACGGAACGGCCGCCCATGCGGCGGAAGTGGACGACAGTTTCCGCGAGGCCATGTACCACCCAGGCGCCGCGACCATTGCGGCTGCCCTGGCCGCCGGCCAGGATGCGGGCGCCAGCGGCATCGAGTTCTTGCGTGGTGTCGTCCTGGGGTATGAAGTGTCGACGCGCATCGGTGTCGTCATGGGCCGCGCGCACTACAAGTATTGGCACAGCACCGGCACCATCGGCAGCTTTGGCGCCGCGGCCACCGCCGGTTGCCTGATGTCGCTCGACGAAGCGGCCTTTGCGCACGCGCTGGCAACGGCCGCCACTTTCACTGCCGGCCTGCAACAGGCGTTCCGCATGGACTCGATGTCCAAGCCGCTGCATGCGGGCCGGGCCGCGGAGGCGGGGGTGCTTGCGGCGCAGCTTGCGGCGCGGGGCGTGACCGGCTCGCTCGACGTATTGGACGGAGAAATCGGCCTGGGCCAAGCCATGAGCAGCGGCCCGGATTGGTCGCAGGCCGGCGCGACGCTGGGGCGGGACTTTCACATCACGCGGCTGACCTTCAAGAACCACATCGGCTGCGGCCACACCTTTGCCGCTATCGACGGCGCGCTGGAACTGAAGCAGCGTTATGGCCTGGAAGCCGCCGATATAGAGCGCGTGCAGGTGGCAACTTACCGCCCCGCACTCGACATCGCCTGCTACACGCATCCGGCCACGGCCAACGAAGCGCGCTTCAGCCTCGCCTACGTTGTGGCGACGGCCTTGGCGCATGGCAGCGTGCGCCTGGCGGCGTACGAGCCGACCCGGCTGGCGGACCCGGGGACGCGCGCGCTGATGGAGCGCATGGACCTGGCCGTCGATCCGGAACTGGACGCGGCCTTTCCGGGACAGCGCGCCGCGCGCGTTGTCATCCACACCCGCGACGGGCGCCGTCTCGAACATCTTCAGCCCAACCGCAAGGGCGACCCCGAGCAGGCGTTGACCGACGGCGAACTGGAGGGCAAGTTTCTCGAACTGGCGTCGCCCGTGATCGGGAGCGAACGTGCTGGCGTGCTGCTCGCACGCATCTGGGCGCTGGATACCAGTGCAGCGCTGCCTGCCGCCTGAGTTGGGCCGGCGCCCTTTTCAGCTGGGCGTCGCAGCTCAGGCCGGCCTTTCCATCGGCCGTGGCCTACCATCGGCCAATGCTGCAACCCTCGTTTTCGTCAGAGCAACCCAGAGGACGCGCCCGTTGAAGCGGCTCGGCGCTTCGGTCGCGAAACTGCTCTGGCGTGTGCTGGCGCTGATGCTGGTCGCTCTTGGCCTGCTCGGCGTCTTTCTGCCCGTTCTGCCCACGGTGCCTTTTCTGCTTGCCGCTGCCTGGGCCGGCGGACACGGCTGGCCGGCCTTGGAGCAGTGGCTTGTCGGGCACCCGCGCTACGGCAAGTACATCCGGCAATGGCGGGAGGGAGGCTGCGTACCGCGCCGCGCAAAGTGGGCGGCCAGCTGGATGATGATCTTCAGCTCAGCCGTGCTGCTCGCCACCAACGCCCACATCGCCGTGAAGATCGGCGCGCCGCTGCTCATGGCCGTGGTTGCCGTCTGGCTATGGAGGCGGCCGGAGCCGTGATGGCGCCCTCAGTTCCGCTCCGCTAACTGCTCCAGGATGGCCGGATTCTCCAGCGTGGATGTGTCCTGGGTGATGGCCTCGCCCTTGGCCACGGACCGCAGCAGCCGGCGCATGATCTTGCCGCTGCGGGTCTTGGGCAGGTTGTCGCCAAAGCGGATGTCCTTGGGCTTGGCGATGGGGCCGATCTCCTTGGCGACCCAGTTGCGCAGTTCGTTCGCGATCTTCTTCGCTTCGTCCCCGGTGGGGCGCGTGCGCTTCAGCACGACGAAGGCGCAGATCGCCTCGCCCGTGGTGTCGTCGGGGCGGCCGACCACCGCGGCTTCGGCCACCAGGGCGGTGCAAGACACCAGCGCCGATTCGATTTCCATCGTTCCCATGCGGTGGCCCGAGACGTTGAGCACATCGTCGACGCGGCCGGTGATCGTGAAATAGCCCGTCTTCGCATCGCGTATGGCGCCGTCGCCCGCGAGGTAGTAGCCCTTGAGTTCCGGCGGGTAGTAGCTTGCCTTGAAGCGTTCCGGATCGCCCCAGATCGTGCGGATCATGCTCGGCCAGGGCTTCTTCACAACCAGGATGCCGCCCTGGCCGTTGGGCACGTCGGCACCTGTTTCGTCGACGATGGCCGCCGCAATGCCCGGGAACGGAAGGGTGCACGAGCCCGGCACCAGCGGCGTGGCGCCCGGCAGCGGCGTGATCATGTGGCCGCCGGTTTCCGTTTGCCAGAAGGTGTCGACGATGGGGCAGCGACCGCCGCCGACATGCTGGTGGAACCACTCCCACGCGGCCGGGTTGATCGGCTCGCCGACGGAACCCAGGATGCGCAGGCTCGACAGGTCGTAGCGCCTGGGGTGCACGGCTTCGTTGGCCTCGGCCGCCTTGATCAGCGAGCGGATGGCTGTCGGTGCGGTGTAGAAAACGCTCACCTTGTGGTCCTGGATCATCTTCCAGAAGCGGCCGGCGTCCGGGAACGTGGGTACGCCCTCGAACACGACTTCGGTGGCGCCCAGCGCCAGCGGGCCGTAGGCGATGTAGGTATGGCCCGTGACCCAGCCGATGTCGGCGGTGCACCAGAACACGTCGTCCGGCTTCAGGTCGAAGGTCCATTGGGTCGTGAGCGCCGCATGCAGCAGGTAGCCGCCGCTGGAATGCTGCACGCCCTTGGGCTTGCCGGTCGATCCCGAGGTGTAGAGCACGAACAGCGGATGCTCGGCACCCACCCATTCGGGCTCGCAGGTCTCCGGCTGTGCTTGCGTTTCTTCGTGCAGCCAGCGGTCGCGCGAGGCAACCCATGCGATGGGCCCGCCGGTGCGCCGGTAGACGATGACGTTATTCACGCTCTCGCAGCCGCCCAGTGCGATGGCCTCATCGACGATGGCCTTGAGCGGAAGCTGCTTGCCGCCGCGCACCTGTTCGTCGGCGGTGACGACCATCACCGCGCCGGCATCCTGGATGCGGTCGCGCAGGCTTTGCGCCGAGAAGCCGCCGAACACCACCGAATGCGTGGCGCCGATGCGCGCGCAGGCCTGCATGGCGACCACGCCCTCGATGCTCATCGACATGTAGATGACGACGCGGTCGCCCTTCTTCACGCCGCGCGCCTTCAGCACATTGGCCATGCGGCAGGTGCGCGCGAGCAGATCGCGATAGCTGACGCGGGTGACCTGGCCGTCGTCGGCCTCGAAGACGATCGCGGTCTTGTCGCCCAGGCCGCGCTCCACCTGGCGGTCGAGGCAGTTGTAGGACACGTTGAGCGTGCCGTCCTCGAACCACTTGAAGAAAGGGGCGTGGCTGTCGTCGAGCCCTTGGGTGAACGGCGTTTTCCAGCTCAGGAACTCGCGCGCAAGGCGCGACCAGTAGCCGCTGTAGTCGGCCTCCGCCTCGGCCACCAGCTTGTCGTACGCGGCCATGCCGTACACGTGGGCATCCTTCATCTCCGGGGCGGGAACGAAAGCGGTTGAGGGTTCTTTGCTGCTCACGATGGATCTCCTGTTGTTCGATTCAAGACACCATGTGGACTGGTTCATCAGTCCGCATGGCTGTTCAGCCAGGCTGCAATGGCCGCGGCGCTGCGGAAGTCGTCGCAGGCGCGTGTCGGAACGGTGGGATAGCGCTGGTTCCACATGCGCGCCAGCGCCTGGCCCGGCCCGACCTCCAGCACGCAGCGCACCTGCCGCGCCATGATGTTTTCCATGCATTCGTCCCAGCGAACCGTCTGAGCGATCTGGGCCGCCAATGCCGTGCGGGCAGAGTTCGCATCGCGCATGCGCTCCCCGTGTTGCTGAACAGCACGACGCGAGGCGCGCGAAAAGGCACCTGCGCGAGGGCCTGGAAAAAGCTTTTTGCCGCTTCGCGCATCCAGGACGTGTGGGACGCGACGTTGACCCGCAGGCGCGTGCAATGCGCACCGGCTGCCATGGCCATCTGCTCGGCCTTGTCCAGCGCGGCAACCGGGCCGCCGAGAACCACGCTGGCATTGCCGTTGCGAATGGCGAGCTCGAGTCCCGCTTCGATACGCAACTGCTCGAGGCGCTGCTCCGGCAGGCCGCCAACAGCCAGCAAGCCACCGGGCGCATGCGCGGCGCAACGGTCCATTGCCTCGGCCCGCTGCGGTGCAAGCGCTGTCGCCACGCCGGGATCGATGACGCCGGCCGCGCTGAAAGCGGCCAGCTCGCCGACGCTGTAGCCGGCCACCGCGGCCGGCGGCGGCACCCGGGGCGCGAGCTGCCCCCAGGCTGCCAACGCAAGGCTCGTCAGGAGCAATTGCGCGTTGCTGTTCCGCCCGGCCCATTCCGGATCGGCGAGCGCACCGCGCCAGTCGTCGATGGCAAGCTGCGCGCACATGTCGCGCACGATGGCGTCGTCCGCCAGCCAGGGGAGCATGGCAGGGTGCTGGGTGCCCTGGCCGGAGAAAAGCAGCGCGTAGCTCATGGGGCTGGACACACGCGCTGGAGCCAGCAGGCGGCGGCGAGCGTGTCTGCCGCGCCACCGGGCGACAGGCGCCGCCGGACGAAATCGTCTGCAATGGCTTGCGCCTCTTGCAGCCCTTGGGGCCGTGCGATGCCGCCCCGGTCCAGAAAGCGTTGGGCCGCGCCTTGGGCGCCGCGCAGGCCTGCAAGACCGCCGCGGTGCGCCAGGTTGCTGTCGTCCAGCACCGCGATGATGTGGAACAAGGCATCGAGCCGAGCCTGGCGAGCCGTGAGGCCACGGGCCAGCGAGTGCTGCAATGCCGGCAGGGCTGTTTCGAACAGCACCGGGAAACCCAGCGCCGCCTCTTCGGATGCGCTTCGCAGGCCGTGGCGCCGCGCAGCGATGCCACCGGGCAATGCGGACGGCCTCTGGCTGCGACTGGCCAGCGCACCGCCCCAGTGGCGACGCAGCGCATCGCGCAAGCCGGCCGGGTGCAATGCGCCGCCTTGCTCTCGCAGCGAGGCCCCCGCCGCGGCGCACAACAGGCCGAGCATGAAGATGGCCCCGCGGTGCGTGTTGACGCCGCCGGTGGCGGCCAGCATGCGCGCCTCGGCCGCAATGCCAAGCCGTTCGAGCACCGGGAAATCCGCGCCTGCAGCGCCGGCCTCGGCAATCTGCACGAAGTAGCGGCGCAGCGAGAACAGGCTGCGCATGAAGGTGTGCGCGTCCATGTCGTCGTGGCTGCCTCGGTCGATCAACGTGACCAGCCCGGGCTTGGGCGACAGCGAGAGTTCGTCGTAGAGCGCGAGCGTGGCGGTGCGCCCGATCATCTGCGGCGTGAGCGGCGCTTGCGGCTGCAGCGAAAGCGCGGAGCTTTTCATGCGGCCAGCTCCGTCATTTGGACATGCTCGCACCACGCGGTATCGCGTCGCAGGCTCACGCCATCGAGCCGCTTGACCAACACGGCCCGCGCGCGGCCGGCGCGCCACTCGCTCCATTCACGCCATGCCACCGCCGAGCCGTCATTGAACAAAAGCTCGCCGTCCAGCCGCGGCGGTGGCGGCTGTGGCGCCTCGAACGACGCAAGCGCCCGCGCCACGGCATCCGCATGCGCCGCGCCCTCGACGGTGACCGACAGATCCAGATCGGAGGCCGCGTGCACGTGATCGAGGCCGCTGATCGCCTGCCAGCCGTAGCTGCCGAACACGCGCGCTGTGGCGTGGCATTCATCGAGTCGTCCGAGCAATTCGCGGATTGCATCTTGTGCTGGCGGTGGCAGCAGATCGTGCGTGCCGGCGAGCCGCGGGAACTCGTCGAGGCCAAGCACCGCGGTGTGCGGCACCTGCAGTGCAAGCCGGCGCTTTGCCCAGCGCGCGGGTGCCGGCAAGCCGAGCGCGATCCGTTCGCTGGCAGCGGAATCGGCTGGCTGCCGCGTCACGACCAGCGGCAGTTGATGCGAGGCCCAATGCGCGAGGCATTCGCGCGCCTGCTCGTCCCACGGGCGGCCCAGCACGGCGGCCCAGCCGCTGGTGGAAAGCCGGGCGAGTTGATGGCGACGCAGTGGAGCCATGGCGGTTGTGCGCATTCAGGCGATGGTCAAGCGGCGTCAAGCACGCGCTGCACGACCGCGGCGGCCATGCGGCGTCCGCCGCGTTCGGCGCCGTCCCGCGCACGTTGGTCTTCCGTCGGCGTGTGCGCCAGCGCCTCGCGCAGGCAGGCCTGCAAGTCGCCCTGCCAAAGCGCACGCACACCGCCCATCGCCACGTAGTTCTGCACACCGGGTGCGAACACCGGGTTGGACTGCGACAGGGCCGTGAGCTTTTCTTCCGGCAGCTTGGTCACGCGGGCCATGGCGGGAATGCGCATCACGCGGATCTCGGCGTCAGGCAGCGCGTAGCAGGCGTCGGCGATCAAGCCCGAGGTGATGAAACCGCCGGACAGCGCCTGGTCGTAGACCAGGCCGATCACTCGGTGGCCGCGCCGCCGCGCCAGGTCGATGCTTGCGCCCAGGTGCGCCATCGCGCGGTTGATGCCGAGCAGTTCGTCGCGCCGGCGCAGTTGCTGGCCCTGGGTGTCGATCAGGAGCAGGATCGGGCGGCCCGGGTGCTGTGTGACGGTGTCCAGCACCACGCGGGCCTGGGCCAGCGCGAGCCGGACCCCGATCGGTGCATGGTTCGTGGTGCCGATCACCGCGACCGGCTCGCCGTCGAAGATGACTTCGCCTTGCAGAAAATCGCCGTCTTCGCGCATGCCGTGGTATGGGCCGAAGAGCTGGGTGACGAGTGAATTCCATTGCATGGATTGCCCCTGTCTGTATCTGTCAAACGGTGCGCAGCGCGCGGACGGCATCTACCGAGAGTTCGGGTACCCGCTGCGCATCGGGAATGCCGAGCGCGGTCCAGAGCAGCGTCGCTTCGTCGCTGTCCGTGGTGCCGGTGGAGGGCAGGGCGTGCAGGCGCTCCGTGAGCAGCAGGTGCTCCTGTTCCAGCGCCGCAAGAGTCAACGGCTTCGATCCATCGATTGCCGCAATGGCGGCCGCGCGAAAAGCGGCAACGTCGTCTTCCACCAGCGCATCGCAGTCGCCAGTGAGCCAGCGGTGCTTGCCGCCCGTGGTGCGCCAGACCAGTGCCCGGTCGCGCGAATCGAATTCATCCACGCCGTGGGAGGCCTCGATCACCTCCGGGCCCGACATTGCCAGCCGGCCGACGTCGCTCATCACGATGTAGTCGGCGCAGCGCGCCACGATACCCATGCCGCCGAAGCAGCCGTTGGCGCCGCCGATCAGCACAATCACCGGGATGCCGGCGGCGCGCACGTCGAGCAAGGCGCGCATCACTTCCGACACCGCGATGAGCCCGGCGTTGGCCTCGTGCAAGCGCACGCCGCCCGATTCGGCCAGCAGCAGCACGGCCGCCGGCCGGTCGCGCAACGCACGCTGTAGCAGGCCGACCAGCTTGGCGCCGTGCACCTCGCCCACGCCGCCGCCCATGAACGCGCCTTCCTGCGCGGCCACGAACACGCTGCGGCCGTCGAGCATTGCGCGGCCGACCGCCACGCCGTCGTCGAAGGCACAGGGCACGCCAAGCTGCGCCAGGTGCGGGCTGGTGACCCGCTCGCTCGGAGGCAGCCATTCATGAAAACTGCCGGCGTCGAGCAGCAGCGCCAGCCGCTCGCGCGCCGAGCATTCGGCATAGCTGATCATGGCCGGCCTCCTGCAATCTCGGCCACCGCCTGGTCGAGCCGCAGGCTCACCACTGCGGGCGTGGCACCCATGTCGTTGATCGAGACGCGCACGCCGGCCAGCGGATGGCGGGCATGGAAGTCGTTCATCACGGCCTGCCAGATCGGGCCGAAGCCGCGCGCCGAAGTCTCGACGCGCACCGCGCAGCCGTTGCCGGCGTCGGGCTCGAGCATGACCTCGAGATTGCCGGAGCCGACGACACCGACCAGGACCGGCGCAAAGGCACCGGCCTGTTGGCCGCCGGAGAAAGAAAAGTCCAGGGTTTCGAGCCCTGCGGGAACGTCGCTCATCGTTGGATCTCCTGCTACCAGTTTCTGAAGCGCTTGGGCGGCTGGTACAGCCCGCCGGAGGCGCGCACCAGGTCGCGCATGTTGCGTGCCGCCAGCAGGTTGCGCGTGGCCTGGCGGGGGTCGATGCCCAGGTCCTGCGGCCGGCGGATCACGCCGCGGTCGCGCAGGTTCTCGACCGCGCGCCTGTCGCGTGCCAGGCCCACCGCGGTGTAGCCGGCCACGCCGCGAATCGCCTGCTCGCGCTCCGCATCGCTGCGGCACAGCAGCAGGTTGGCAATGCCCTCTTCGGTGAGGACGTGAGAGACGTCGTCGCCGTAGATCATGATCGGCGGCAGTTCCATGCCGGCCTGCTCCTGCAGCGTCCAGGCATCGAGCCGGTCGACGAAGGCCGGCTGCATGTGCTCGCGAAAGGTCTCCACCATCTGCACCACCAGCTTTTGCCCGCGCGGCGTGCCGGCGGCGCCCGTGCGCCCCCGGCGCGCTTCGCGCCCCGCCTTGAGCCAGGCCGGGCTCGAGTGCCGGCGGCCGCGCGCGTCGGCACCCATGTTGGGCGCACCGCCAAAGCCCGCGATACGGCCCAGCGTGGCGGTGGAGCTGTTGCCATCCAGGTCGACCTGCAGGGTCGAGCCGATGAACATGTCGCAGGCGTAGTGGCCGGCCGCCTGGCAGAACGCCCGGTTGCTGCGCAGGCTGCCGTCGGGGCCGGTGAAGAACACGTCGGAGCGCGCGCGAATGTAGTCTTCCATGCCCAGCTCGGAGCCGAAGGAATGCACCGATTCGACCCAGCCCGCCTCGATGGCCGGAATCAGCGCCGGATGCGGGTTCAGCGCCCAGTGCTTGCCGATCTTGCCCTTGAGGCCGAGCGACTCCGCATAGGTCGGCAGCAGCAGCTCGATGGCCGCGGTGTCGAAACCGATGCCGTGGTTCAGGCGCTGCACGCCGTATTCGGCATAGATGCCCTTGATCGCCATCATCGCCATCAGGATCTGGACCTCGCTGATCTGCGCCGGGTCGCGCGTGAACAGCGGTTCGATGAAATTGGGCCGCGGTGCCTTCACCACGAAGCTCACCCAGTCGGCGGGAATGTCGATGCGCGGCAGCGTGGTCGTCTTGCCATCGACCATTTCATTGACCTGCGCAATCACGATGCCGCCCGAGAAGGCCGTGGCCTCGACGATGGCCGGCGTGTCTTCGGTATTGGGGCCGGTGTAGAGGTTGCCTTCCGCGTCGGCCGCCTGGGCGGCGACCAGCGCCACCTTGGGCGTCAGGTCGACGAAGTAGCGCGCGAACAGTTCGAGGTAGGTGTGGATGGCGCCGATCTCGATGCGCCCGGCGGACACGAGCTTGGCCAGTCGCGCACCCTGAGGCCCTGAAAAGCTGAAGTCCAGCCGGGCGGCCACGCCGTTCTCGAAAACGTCCAGATGCTCCGGCAGCGCCAGCACCGACTGCACCATGTGCAGGCCATGCACCTTGGCCGGATCGACCTGGACCAGGGCGCGCGCGAGAAAGTCGGCTTGCTTCTGGTTGTTGCCCTCGAGGCAGACGCGGTCGCCGGGCGAGAGCACCGCCTCGAGCAGGGTGGCGATGGCTTCGGTGTCGACGCGCTTGCCGGCGAGCCGGTTTCCGAGTGCATCGGCCGCGCGTGCCAACCGCATGCTGCGGTCGTCGGCCTTGGAGGTCCAGGATCTGGAGATCATAGGAAGAGGAGTTGAAGTTCGATCGAAAACAGTGGCGCCCTCACAGCACCACGAAGAGCAGCCACACCACCACCGGCGCCACCAGCGTCACGATGGCGCCGTACACCATCAGCTGCCGGAAGAACACGTCCCGGTCCACGCCCTTGGCGTTGGCAAGCACCAGCGCGCCGTTGGTGGAGAACGGACTGACGTCGACGATGGTCGAGGACACGGCCATTGCCGCGATGAAGCCGATGGCGCTCACACCCGTGTCGCCCTGCAGGAACGGCACCGCCAGCGGAATCAGCGAGCCGAGCACGGCGGTGGACGAAGCAAAGGCCGAGACCACGGCGCCCACGAAGCACAGCAGCAGCGCGGCGACCATGGGCGAGGTGAGCCCGGCCACGCTGTGGCCGACGAAGTCGATCGTGCCCATCTTGTCCATCACGCCCACGTAGGTGCTGACGCCCACGATCAGCATGATCTCCGGCCACGACACCTGGCCCAGGGCGCGCTTCTGCAGGTTGGGCGCCATGAGCGTCAGCACGAGGCCTATGCTGATCGAGACGAAGCCGATGTCCTGCTTGAAGAACAGCGTCAGCACGGCCAGCGCCAGCAGCCCGGCCACGGTGGCGATGCGGTAGGCATGCGAGCCCGGGTTCGCGGCTTCGGCGCGCGATGACTCCATCAGCGAGTTTTCCGCCCGCGCCGCAACGCGCCGCTCTTCGGGAAACGATTCCCCCTCGGCATCGCCATACACCTGCGCGCCGCCCTGCCCATGCGATGCACGTGGCACGACCGGGGCGCTGCCGTCGGCGTTCGCTCGCTGCCGCAGCAGCTTCATGCCGCCCATCAGGAAGAACAGCAGCAGCGACACCGACAGGTTGACCCCGAGGCTTGCCAGCATGGTGGCAACCTCGTTCAGCGGCAGGCCGGCCTTGGCGACGATCTTGTTGGTGATGCCGCCGTAGATGCTGATCGGCGAGAAGCCGCCCCCTTGCGCGCCGTGCACGACCATCAAGCCCATGAGCAGCGGATTGATGCCGTACTTGGCGGCAAAGCCAAGCGCGATAGGCGCAATGATGGCCACCGCCGCCGGGCTGACCGCGCCCACCGCCGTGAGCAGCGCGGCAATGAGAAACATGATCCAGGGAATGGCGGCAATGCGCCCGCGCACCGCGCGCACCGCCAGCCTGACCAGCCAATCGATGGTGCCGTTGTTCTGCGCCAGCGCGAACAGGTAGGTAATGCCCACCAGCGTAAGAAACAGGTCGGCCGGAAAGCCGCCCATGATCGCCTTCGTGTTCATGCCGGCCACCAGCGTGCCGACCAGGAACGCGCCGACAAAGGCGATCACGCCCATGTTGATGGGCAGCACGGTGGCCAGCACAAACATGCCGACCAGCGCGTAAATCGAAATCCAATGTGAACTCATCGATGCGTCTCCGGTGTTTTAGGTACGACGCACATGGCACCACGCGTCTGGGTCCGTACGGTACGCACCCCCTCCGGGACGATCAATGAAGCGGCGTTGCCGACCTTTACGCCTTGTGAAATGATCGAGGGTTAACCCTGATCGGTCGGATGCCTGGCGCTCAGCCGAGTTCGGCTCTTGCCACGCGGCACACCGACAGCAGCGCCAGCAGGTTCGGGTCGCGCTCGCGCGTGCGCAAAAAGTTGAGCGCAATGGTCTGGCGCATCAAGTAGCGGGGTTGCAGCGGAATCAGCTGCACCTTCTGCGGCATCACGCCGCGCACCCGCCCCGGCAGCAGCGTGTAGCCGACGCCGCCGCTCACCAGGTTCATCAGCGAGAAGATGTCGTCGGTCTTCATCACCACGTTGGGCGTGAAGCCGGCGATGCGGAAGGTTTCGACAAACCCCCTGTAGGTGACGAAGCCTTCGCTCAGGCTCACGAAGCGCTCGCCGGCGCAGCTGCTCAGGTCGATTTCGGCCAGCGCGGAGTAGGGGGAGCCGACCGGGGCGGCAAACTGGATATCGTCTTCGAACAGCGGCTCCGACTCGACATCGGAAACATCTTCCGGAATGGCCATGAGCGCGGCGTCGATCGCACCATCGCGCAGCTTTTGCAGCAGGTGCGCATTGGAGCCGAGCACGAGCTCGGTGTGCAGGTCGGGCTTGCGCAGCTTCATGCCCATGATCAGCTGCGGCACTGTGCGGCTGGTCAGGGAATAGAGCGAACCGATGCGGATCCGGTCGGCCGAGTAGCCGGCAACTTCCCGCGTGGCACGAACGCCCTCGGACATGGTGCGAAGCACATCGCGCGCTACCTCGGCCAGCGCATGGGCGGCTTCGGTCGGGTGCAGGTTGCGGCCTTCGTGCCGGAACAGGGCGCAGCGCAAGCCGGTTTCCAGTGAATGCAGCGCGCGGTGCACGCTCACGGCGCTGATGTCGAGCTTTTCCGCCGCGCGGGTCAGATTGCCGGCTTCCATGAAGGCCAGCAGGATCTCGAGCTTGCGGAAAGTGATTTCTTCGTCGACGTGGAGGAACATGGGCGGCCTGCGGATGACACCGGATCGTACCCCTGGCGATCATGGACGGCATCGGCTCCAGATTGCGACATTGGCTGACAGCCAGCCGATGCCGCGAGGTACAGCGTCCCGCCATGGCCAAGCTCGACCGCTACCAGCCAATGCTGCTCGACGAACGTCCGATCGTTCTCGACGAGCCGGGGTGGATCTACGAACTGAAGCTGAACGGCTATCGGGTGCTGGCCGAGTTTGGCGGTACCGTGCAGCTGCGCACGCGCAATGGAACCGATGCCACCACGTGGTTTCCGGAGGTCACGCAAAGCCTGGGTACGCTGAAGAGCGGGCAGTGCGTGGTCGACGGCGAGGTCTGCGTGTTCGACCAGGCGGGCCGCAGCGACTTCAGCCAGCTGCAGGATCGCGGCGCCCGGGGCCGGTATCCGGGTGGCCCGAACGTTGTCTACTGCGTCTTCGATCTACTGATGCACCGCGGCGTCGACATCACGCAGCAGCCGTTGCTAGAGCGCAAGGCCGCGCTCGCCGCGATTTTCAAGAAGAGGCCGCGGCCGTACATCATGTACGTCGACCATTTCGAAACGGGTGCTGCCCAGCTCTTTGCCGACGTCGTGACCCCGATGAAGCTGGAAGGCCTGGTCGCCAAGCGCGCGGGCAGCGTCTACCAGGCGGGCGTCCGGTCGAGCGATTGGGTCAAGGTCAAACGCAGCGTCATCCCGGCGGGGCGGGTTGCGCGAACCTGACTCAGGCGGGACGCGTATCCGGCCAGACAGGCGTCCTTGCCGGGCCGGGGGCGCGAGGGCCCATGCGCTCGTCCAGGGCGTAGCCTTCGAGCGCTCTCACGCCGGCACGCAGCGCATCGAGCCAGATTTCGTAGGAGAGCTCGGCGGACTCCAGTTCTCTCCAATGGCTTGCGTCGTCGCATTGCTCCGTCAGCACCCAGAAGAAATGCCCAGGGTGCGGTTCGTCGACATAGATGGCGATCCGCCTGACGTGGCTCATTGCAGTGTCCTGGCAAGGCACTTGCTCAAACAGCCTGGCCGCGCGGAGCTTGTCCCGCGCGGCCTGCTTGTCGTCGACAACGCCGGTTTTCTGGGAAGCGTCGGCCATGGTGGTCTCCTTGGATCTCGCGCAAAGGGTGTTCTGGCAATCGACATGCCTGTGGCTGCAGGGGTATCCGCATCCCGTGAATCGGCGATGAAGAAACAAATCCACGCGCGCGCCACTGCGCCTGTGAATCCGGCGGTGCAATGAGCAGGTGAGGCAAGAAATACAGCAAAAATGCCAGCGCGAGCAAAGCCGTCGCGCCCTGGAGTCCCACGCTCGTGGGCCGCGGCGCCGGGCCTGCCGCTTGCCAGTCGGTCGTTCAACCCTTGTCCCGGCCGCCTCATGGACGGATGCAGCCGCAGTGCCTTCGAGTGTGCTGTCTGTGTTGCCACTGGGCTCAGGGCGGTCAAGGAGCACCCATGAACTCATCCGCCGCGATTCGCTTGTTCGTGACTGCGCTACTCACCTTCGCACTCGGTGGCTGTGCGCTGGCGCCGACAGTCGGTGCTGACGATGCGCGCCGCATTGCCGGCAAGACCTATGTGGTCACCGGTGCATCGAGCGGTTTCGGCCGCGGCGTTGCCGTGAGGTTGGGCGGGCTGGGAGCCAATGTTGTGCTTGCAGCGCGCCGCACCGAACTGCTGGAAGAAGTCGCCCGCGAGGTGCGCAGCGCCGGAGGCAACGCCCTGGTGGTGACGACCGACGTGGCGCGTCCAGGCGACATGGATCGCCTGATGTCGGCCACGCTTGCGCGCTTCGGCAGTGTCGACGTCTGGATCAACAACGCCGGCGTGGGCGTCATCGGGCGCTTCGAGGAAATTCCGGTGGCCGACCATGCACGCGTGGTGGACGTGAACCTCAACGGAGTGGTCTACGGCAGCCACATCGCACTGGGGCTGTTTCGCCGGCAGGGCAACGGAACGCTGGTGAACATCGGCTCGGTCGAAAGCGAAGTACCGCTCGCCTATCAGGCCTCATACGCGGCCTCCAAGGCGGGTGTGCTGGCGCTTGGCCGCGCGCTCAACGAAGAGCTTCGGTTGGCTCGCCTTTCGGGCGTGCACGTTGTCACGGTGATGCCTTGGGCAGCCGACACCCCGTTCTTCGCGCATGCGGGCAACTACAGCGGACGAGAGCCGAACATGGTGGCGCTCGATCCACCGGAGAAGGTGGTGGAGGCGATTGTGTGGGTGTCCGTCAATCCGCGAGAGGAGCTCCCGGTCGGGTGGAAAGCAGGGGTGTCGACCGCGAGCCACCGGCTCTTTCCCGACCTGACCGAGCGCTTGTCGGCCGACATGGTGCACAAGGCGCAGATGGAACGGGCGCCGCCGGCGCCGAACGGCCCTGGCGCAGTGCACCAGCCGCTCGAGGCCGGACGAGGGGTGAGCGGCGGCATGCTGCTGCGGCCCGGGCCAGACGGCGCACTCCGGCGATCCGAACGGGTCATTCGTGCACCATGACCGTGTTTCGCCCCTCCTGCTTGGCGAGGTAGAGCGCCTCGTCCGCGGCTTTCAGAAGCTCGAACGGTGTGCTGTCGGGCTGCGGCACTCCGGCCGCCACGCCAAGGCTGATGGACACCGTGCCCAGCGCCGACGCCGCATGGGGAATCCGCAGATCGGCCACGGCCAGCCGCGCCCGTTGCGCGACTTCGAGCGCACCTTCGGCGTCGGTCGCGGGCAACAGAAGAACCATTTCCTCGCCCCCATAACGCGCGACAAGGTCGCCCGAGCGCCACACGGCTGAGCGCAGTGCGTGCGCGATCTGGCGCAGGCACTCGTCGCCTCCGAGATGGCCGTACAGGTCGTTGTACTTCTTGAACTCGTCGACGTCGACCATGACGACCGCCAGCGGCGTCTGGCCTTCCAGCGCCTGCTGGAAGTTGAAGAGCAGGCGGGCGTCGAAGTAGCGGCGGTTGGCCAGGCCTGTGAGCCCGTCTTCCTGCGCAAGATGTTCCAGGCGCTCATTGGCCTCGGTCAGTGCGTCGCGCGCGCTTCGCAAGTGCAGTTCCGCCACCAGCCGCCGGCGCATCGAGCGGATCAGGTAGCGGCCCGAGACGCCGACGATCAGGCACAGAAGGACCACCCAGGTCGTTTGATAGATCGATGCGGACTTCCATTCCTGCAGCGCCTCGTCCTTGCCGACGGCAACGGTCACGAAGAGCGGATAGTCCAGCAGGTGTTCGAAGCTGATGATCCGCGTCACGCCGTCGATCGCCGATCTTCCTTCGACAGTGCCCGAGCGCGAGGCCTGGAACCGCTTCTGGAACGGCGAATCGGTATTGCGCCTGTTCATGTCCGCTTCCCTGAAGGGGCGGCGAACCAGGAGCTGGTCCGCTCCGAACAGCGCAATCGCTCCTTGGTCGCCGATCTGAAAGCGGTCCAGCACGCTCAGCAGGTGCTTGACGCTGAGCGTGACCAGCACCACACCGGCAAAGTTGCCGTCGGGGTCGTTGATCCGTCGAGACACCGGAATCACCCACTCGCCGGAAGAGCGGCTCACGATGGGCCCGCTGATCAGCGTGCGCGCGCTCGGGTTGGCCCGGTGGTAAATGAAGTACTCGCGGTCCGAGTTGTTTTTGGTGCCCGCCGGGGATGCTTCGGAATAGACGAGCCAGCGGCCTTCCTCGTCATAGATGAAGAGCCCCTTGATGGCTTGCACTTCGGAAGCGTGGTTCACGAGAACGGGCTGAAGACGCTGCAGCGTCTCGGGCGTGATGTCCGCGCGCTCGAGTTCGAAGACGATGCCCGAGATGATGTGTTCGGCCAGGGCGACGGTGCTGTCGATCTGCTGGCTGACCGCGCGTGCGAGGTTGGTGTTCGCCCGCTCGATCTGCTCGTTTTCTGCGGTGCGCGCGCGAATGACCAGCCATGCGTTCATGACCAGCAACGCCACGCACACAAAGACTACAAACAAAGTAGTACCGAAGATGACGCGACTTTTTTGCGCGTCCGTTTTTCGGGCGAGTGAGCTCGCGTCGTTCGATGACCTCGAGCCGATGGACGTATCTGGAACCGTCTCGGGCGACGGAGGAGCGGGCGCTTTTTTCATCGAAGGCTCGACTCTACAAAAAAACGTCGGTCGCCGTCTCTACCGGCGCTGCGGGGTTTCTTTTTTGTCGCACGCCGAGCCTGAAGCGACGCTTCGTGTCACCTTTGGAGGTAATTCGCGTGCTTTTCTTCGAGGGCCACGCGGGCATGGATCGTGCGCCATGTGCCGCGGTCGATTCTTTTCAAATCAAAAAAAGCGCTTTTCATGATCACGTCTTTTCGAGGGTGCATTTCAGCACTGGTGTTTTCGGTGCTTCTGTTTGGCTGTGGCGGAGGAGGTGGTGGCGGTCAAGGTGGCGGCTTAGGCAGTCTGGCTGGGTTCGCCGGCAACGGTGCGATTCAAGGCAGCAACGGCGCCAACCAAGGTGGCGATGGCCAGAGTGCAGGCGGGGCAGGGAACACGGGCAGTACAGGTGGAACAAGCGGGGCCGGCAATACAGGAGGAAGTACCCCGCCCATGCCGACAACCGTCGCACTGGTGACCAGGCTCGGCAAGCCTGCCCGGGTGCTGGTCGGGCTCGGTGGGAGCAGCATCGACCAGATGAAGATCCAGGACATTCACCCGGATATCGTCGACACCTACCTCGTGGGCGTCGGCGCAGGCGCCTGGCCCAGCTGGAACAGCCCTGACGGGGCATACGTCACAGTCACCGCGCAGGCCAACCAAGCCTACGGCGCGATTCCCATGCTCACGCTCTACCAGATGCAGGGCGATCTGAGCAACATCAACGACGCGACCTTCATGAACAAATATTGGGGGCAGACGCGGCTGATGTACCAGCGCATTGCAGCCCTCGGTACGCCCATGCTGGTCAATCTGGAGCCGGACTTCTGGGGATTCGTTGCGGCACAAGCGCCGAATCGCGATGCGACGCAAGTGGCAGCCGTCGTGAACAACCAGCCCGAATGCGCCGGGCTGCCGAACACCGTCGCAGGCCTCGGCCAATGCCTCGTGCAAATGAGCAGGCAGATCGCGCCCAAGGCACTCGTGGGGTTCCCGCCTGCCTTCTGGAGCGGCACCCCTGCCGAGATCGGCGCGCAGATGAAGGCGGTCGGGGCAGACAAGGCGGACTTCATCGTCGCCCAGACCAGCGACCGCGACGCGGGCTGCTGGGAAGTCGCATCGCCTCCTGATGAATGCACAGGGCGAAGCGGTCCGTTCTATTGGGACGCAACCAACCAGACCTCGCCGAATTTCCATGAGTCCCAGAGCCAGATCTCGGCCTACCGGGCAGCCCTGGGCAATGGCCTCCCGATCCTGTGGTGGCAGACACCGATGGGCGTGCCGTCCGACACGCCAGGCGGCACCGATCAGCACTACCGGAACAACCATGTCGACTACATGCTGCGCAACACGCAGGAGTACGGCGATACCTACACGTTCGCGATCGTCTTCAGTCCGGGTGGCAGCCATCAGACTTCGATCAGCACCGATGGCGGCCAGTTTGCCCGCCTCTCGAGTCAGTACCTCGCACGAGGCGGCGCCACCCTGAAGTAGCGCCTAGCCCGGCGCCGCGCCCTGTGTCGCTGTATAGACGGCATACAGCGACTGGCTGGCCGCCATGAACAGGCGGTTGCGCTTGGGGCCGCCGAAGCAGACGTTGCCGCAAACTTCCGGCAGCCGGATACGCCCGATGAGCCGGCCCTGCGGCGTCCATACCGTAACGCCGCTGTAGCCCACGTTGCGGCCCGCATTGCTGGAGCACCACAGGTTGCCGTCGACGTCGGCGCGCACGCCGTCGGGCGCGCACTTCACGCCGTCGATCATGAAGTTGCTGAAGAGCTTGCCGTTGCTGAGCTTGTTGTCGGAGCCGACATCGAACACATACATGTCGCCCTTGCCGCCGGGAATGGTGTCGCCCGGCCCCTGGCCGGTGCTGACGATGTAGAGCTTCTTGAAATCGGGTGAGAAGCACAGGCCGTTCGGGTCGGGCACCAGGTCTTCGCCAGCCACCTGCGTGAGCGTGCCGCTCTTGTCCAGGCGGTACACCGCGGTCGGCAGTTCGCGCTTGTAAGAGCCGATTTCGGGCGGCTGCCCGAGCCTCGGGTTGAGCCGGCCGGCCTTGTTCGCGGGCCCGCCCGGTGCGTCGACCGCGCCCTCGTAGAGCTGGGCGCCGTAGGGCGGATCGGTGAACCAGTAGCTGCCGTCAGGGTGAGGAACGATGTCGTTGGGCGAGTTGAGCCGCTTGCCGTTGAAGCTCGAGGCGAGGACGGTGACCGAGCCGTCGAGCTCGTAGCGCACCACGCGCCGCGTCAGGTGCTCGCAGGACAGTTGCCTGCCCTGGTAGTCGAAGGTATTGCCGTTGCTGTTGTTGGAAGGCGCGCGAAACACGCTCACATGGCCGTCGTCCTCGCTCCAGCGCAACTGGCGGTTGTTCGGTATGTCGCTCCACACCAGAAAGCGGCCGACGGAATTCCACGCCGGCCCTTCGGACCACAGCGCGCCGGTCCACAGCCGCTGGATGGGGGCGTTGGGCTGGCGCAGGCCATCGAAGGCCGGGTCGACGGTGAGCACGTCGGGGTCGGTGAAGTAGGTGGTCGGCGCCCCGCCCGGGCCGAAGTCGCGCGGCGGCCGGGTGATGGTGCTCGGTGGTGCTGCCGGCTTGCCGGAGGCAGCTTGCGCGTGCGTCCAGCGCGGAAAGACGAAGGAGGCGCCTACCGCGGCACCCACGCTGCCAAGAAGCTTTCGGCGTAGTACCGAACTATTCAAACCTGGATCGACTTTTTCTTGTGCCACTAATCACTCCATGAAAAGGATGGAAGAAGCTGGAGAAGGGCGGGGCGTCTCCAGGCTCGCTTGATACATGAGCCGGCCATCGCGGTCAACGGCGTCGGTTGTCCGCAGATACGTAGTTCCCCTCGCGGCTGGGTCAGATTGCGATCAGGCCGGCGCAAGAGCATGCCGTTGCGTTCGACAACCCACCACATCGGGCACGTATGAAAAACAGAAATCTTGCCAGGGGACTCTTCCTCATGGCAATTGCGCTGGCCTTCGGCCTTACGGCGCTTCGCTATCCGATCGGAGACCTGAGCCGCGCCGGGCCGGGGCTTTTTCCGGTGATGGTGAGCAGCCTGCTGCTGCTGATCGGCGTGTCGACGGTGGTGCGGTCGTTCTTCGTCGAGCCGGTTCGGCTAGACCTTCACTTCAAGAACATCGCACTCATCCTCGCAAGCCTTTGCGGCTTCGCGTTGATCTCGATGTACCTGGACATGGCCGCAGGCATTGTCTTCATGGTGTTCTGCTCGGCCTTTGCCGGCAGCTCGAACTCGTGGCTGCGCAACGTCAAGATTTCCGCCGGACTGATCGCCATGGCGTTCGCGCTCCAGAAACTCCTCGGCCTGAACCTGCCGCTTTTTTGAGGCCCCTGCCATGGAAGTCTTGAACAACCTGGCGTTCGGTTTTTCGCACGCCCTCACGTGGCAGAACCTGCTGTTCTGCGCCATCGGCTGCACGGTGGGAACGCTGGTCGGCCTGCTGCCGGGCCTCGGTCCGCTGGCAACCATCAGCCTGCTGCTGCCGCTGACCTATTCCATTCCGACGACCGGCGCACTCATCATGCTGGCCGGCATTTACTACGGTGCGCAATACGGCGACAGCGTGAGCGCCATCACCATGAAGATTCCGCATGCGAGCAGCATCGTGGCCTGCATCGACGGATATGCGATGACGCTGAAAGGGCAGACTGGCCTCGCGCTCTTCACGGCCGGTTTCTCCAGCTTCATCGGCGGCACGGTCGCCATTCTGGTGCTGTCTTTCTTCGCACCCATGCTGGGCGAGGTCGCCTTCCTGTTCGGTCCCGCGGACTACGTCGCAATGATGCTGGTGGGCTTTGTGTGCGTGAGCTTCGTCACCACCGGCAGCCTGCTGAACGGCCTGGCGATGTGCATGATCGGCGTGCTGCTGGGAACCATTGGCACCGACGTGAACAGCGGCATGGCGCGCTTCACGCTGGACATGCCGTTTTTGACCGACGGCGTGGGCATCGTGAGCATCGCGCTGGGCTGCTTCGGCATTGCAGAAATCACCAAGAACCTCGACTCCCGCGAAGAGCGCTCGCCCTTTAACGGCAAGATCAACCTCATTCCCACCTGGGCGGAGTTCAAGCGGATCATTCCCAGCGCGCTGCGCGGCAGCGTGGTCGGCTCGCTGCTGGGCATATTGCCCGGCGGTGGCCCTACCATTGCGCAGTTTGCGGCCTATGCGCTCGACAAGAAGGTGAGCAAGTACAAGCATGAGATCGGCACCGGCTGCATCGAGGGTGTGGCCGGCCAGGCTGCGGCAGACGAAGCGGCCGCGCGCACGAGCTTCATTCCGCTGATGAGCATCGGCATTCCAGAAAACGCAGTAATGGCGCTGATGCTCGCGGCCTTCATCATCAAGGGCATCCAGCCGGGGCCCAACATGATCGGCGCGCACCCCGAATTGTTCTGGGGCCTGGTGGCCAGCATGTGGATCGGCAATGTGTTCTTGCTGGTGCTCAACGTGCCGCTGGTGCGCTACTGGCTCTCGGTGTTCAAGATCCCGTACAGCGTGCTTTTTCCGTCGATCCTGTTCTTCTGCTGCATTGGCACCTACAGCGTCAACAACAACCTCGAAGACCTCTTCATCACGTCGGCCTTCGGCTTCATGGGCTACATGTTCATGCGGCTCGAGCTGGACGCCGCGCCGCTCATGCTCGGATTCATCCTCGGCCCGATGCTCGAAGAGAACTTCCGCCGAGCGATGCTGCTGAGCCGCGGAAGCTTCAATGTGTTCGTCAACCGGCCCATCAGCGGCACGCTCATGGCGCTGATCGCCGTCTTCACCGCGTGGCAGGTTGTGGCCTTCGTTATCAAGGCACAAAAGAAGAATGCCGACGCGGGCATCGTGCATGGCGCGTTGGCCGAGGAGTGACTTTGCGTCGCCTTCCTGAGAACTAAATAGAAAGCAATATCGAGTTGGAAATTACTCCCAATTTCTGATGGAAAAATTTCACAAATGTTCGACAAATGAATGCAAGTAGAAATTTTCGTCACGCATGAGTAACGGACTCTTTCTAGAGTCACATGCGTGATCAATGACTCCGGAGGGGAGTTCATTGATGCATATCGCGCTGTCGGCACCAGACAGCTTTTTTGCTTTCAATGACTTCAGGAGAAATCACCATGGCAGTAGACATGTTCATGCGCGTCGAGGGCGCAAACGGCGAATCCAAGGACTCGAACCATAAGGACTGGACGGATATCAAGTCGTTTGCATGGGGAGCGACGCAGCCTGGAAACATGGTCAGCGGCGGTGGCGGCGGTGTGGGCAAGGCAAGCTTCAACGACCTGCAGGTTCTTGCACGCATCGACAAGGCGGCCCCGTCCGTCATGAAGAACTGCGCCAGCGGCAAGCACCTGAGCAAGGTCGAAGTGTCGGTGTGCAAGGCCGGCGGCTCGCAGATCGAATACACCCGCGTCACGCTCGAAGAAGTGCTGGTCACCTCGGTGCAATACACGGCCGAGCAGGGCGGCGATGCGGTGCTGGTGCAGTTCGCCTTCCAGGCCGCCAAGGTGAAGCAGCAGTACTGGGAGCAGACGGACAAGGGCGGCAAGGGCGCCGAAACCGTTCTGGCCTGGAACATCAAGGAAAACCGGGAGGCTTGAGCCTCTTGCCGTCCGACGTCTCGGGGCCTCGTTTCTGAGGTCCCGGGCGTTGCGAGCGTGCTTCTTTCCGCCGGTCAACTCAGGGGGAATCCATGCCAACAGGCTCCGCGCAGCTTGCGCGTGTTCTCAGCGTTTCATCGTCGGCCATGCCCACGTTGGGCGGCGAACCGGCATTGGAGCCGATTGCCATCGACGGCAGTGAAGGGCTGAGCAGCCTGTTCGGCTATACCCTGACCCTGGCCACTCCCGAGCAGTCCGGCTACAACGAGCGCCAGGCCGCCAATGTGGCCATCAAGCAGCTGCTGGGCGAGGCGCTCACCGCACACATCGTGCTCGACGGGCGGCCGGGTTCGGGCTCGCAGCGCCGCCATATCTCGGGCCTTGTGACGCGCGTGCGCTTCTTGCGGCTGGAGAACCGGCGCGCACTGTACGAGGCGGTGATCGAGCCTTGGCTCACCCTGGCCACGCGCACCAGCGACTACCGCATCTTCCAGAACCAGAACGTGCTGGACATCGCGAGGGAGGTGCTCGGCAAATACGGGCTGCCCTTCGACGTGCGGGCCACGCGCAGCTATCCGCCGCGGGAGTTCCAGGTGCAGTACGGCGAAAGCGACTACGACTTCGTCGCGCGGCTGCTGCACGAGTGGGGCCTGTACTTCTACTTCGAGCACGAAGAGAAGAGCCACAAGCTGGTGATCGTCGACGACATGGCTTCGCACCAGCCCTTTGCTCATGCGGGCTACCAGACCGTTCCGTTCCACGCGGCGGAGGCCACCGTGCGCGAAGAGCACTGCGACCGCTTCAATGCTTGCGAAGAGCTGCAAAGCGGCCGCTGGGTGACCAGCGACTTCGACTTCAAGCGCCCGAAGGCCGAACTGCAGCAGGTCAGCGCCATGCCGCGCAAGACGGCGCAGAACACCTGGGAGCGCTATGGCTGGCCGGGCGACTACGTGGTGGAGTCCGAAGGCGAACAGCTGGTGCGCACGCGCATGGAAGAAACCGGCAGCCGCGGCGAACGCGCGAGCGGCTCGGGCAACCTGCGCGCGGTGGTGCCGGGCTGCCTGCTCACGTTGGAGCGCCATCCGCACAACGAATCGAACCGGCAGTATTTGGTGACGGAAGCCCACCTGCGGCTGCAGGACGTGGGCGATGCCAGTGCGCAGCAGGAGTTCGAGTGCCGCGTCGATTTCGAGGTCATTCCGGCGAGCAAGGTGTTCCGGGCGCCGGCACCGCCGGTGCCGAGGCCGCGCACCACCGGCCCGCAGACGGCAATCGTCACCGGGCCCGCAGGCCGGGAGATCTGGACCGACGAATACGGCCGCGTGAAGCTGAGCTTTCACTGGAACCGCTATTGCACCAGGGACGAGAACAGCTCGTGCTGGGTGCGCGTGTCCTCGCCCTGGGCCGGAACCAACTTCGGCGGCATCCAGATCCCGCGCATCGGCCAGGAGGTGATCGTCGACTTCGAGAACGGCGACCCGGACCGTCCGATCGTCACCGGTCGCGTGTACAACGCCGACAACATGCCGCCGTGGAGCCTGCCCGACAACGCCACGCAGAGCGGGCTGCTCACACGCAGCTCCGAAGGCGCGACCGATGCCAATGCCAACGCGCTGCGCTTCGAGGACAAGAAGGGGCAGGAGCAGGTGTGGCTGCACGCCGAACGCAACCAGGACATCGAGGTCGAGCACGACGAGACGCACTGGGTGGGGAACGACCGCAGCAAGACCATCGACCACGACGAGACCGTGCATGTAAAGCACGACCGCACGGAGACGGTGGATCATGACGAAACCATCACGGTGCACAACAACCGCACCGAGACGGTGGACGGCGACGAGACCATCACCATCCACAAGAACCGCACCGAGACCGTGGATCTCAACGAAACCATCAGCATCGGCATGAACCGGACCGAGAAGGTGGGCCTGAACGAGACCATTCACATCGGTGAGCACCGGACGGTGACTATCGGGGGCGCGAAGATGGAAACCATTGCGCTGGCCAAGGCCGAGACCATCGGATTGGCCAAGGCGCTGACCATCGGCCTCGGCTACCAGATTACCGTGGGCGCAGCCATGAACACCAGCGTTGCGCTGATGCAGACCGAGCAGGTGGGGCAGTCCAAGCGTGTGGACGTGGGCAACACGCTGACCCTGCAGGCCGGTGACCGCATCCAACTGGTGTGCGGCAAGAGCTCGCTGGTCATGACGTCGGATGGTGCGGTCACCATCAGCGGCTCGTCGTTCGATTTCACGGCCAGCGGTCCCGTGCAGATCAGCGGCAACGACATCGACTTCAACTGAGCGCCGCGGTGGAGTTTCGCAACCTCACGCCTTTCGATGCGATGTGCTTTCGCGCCGCAACGCCAAGCGACCGCGAATACCGGGTCGTCGCCATGAAGGTCGGCTACAGGCTCGTGCGCGGGCGGCGCGGCCAGTGGCAAGCCGAAGTCAATGACGACCGACCCGTGCCGTTGACGCTTGCCGACGAATACTGGGGTGAAGAGGGCGCGTCGAGCCCGCGCGAGGAGAGCGATCTTGCACCCTACAAGCCGCGCTGCGACGTGATCGTGAACGCCATCGCTCATGCGCCATGCGGCGTGCCTGCCTCCGACTGGGAAGTGCGTGTGAGAGTGACGGCGCGGCCACAGTGGCTGCAGTTGCCGCAGCCGCCGCGGCCCCTTCATCCGGGCGCGCGATTGACGCCAAGGCAGCAGCAAGAATGGGACAGCGAGACGCAGAGTGCGCAGGCGCTTGCCGCGCCTCGGGCCGTGCTCGACAAGCGGCTCCGCATCAGCGGCCCGGCCGTTCTGTACCGGCGCGACAAGCGCAACTGGGAGCGTACGCCGTCGGAAGCCGTTGCCAGCCTGCCCATGCGTTGGGAATACGCCTTGGGAGGCCGGAGCCTGCTGCGCCGGGCCGGTGCTCCAAAGGACGAGCCGCCGCTGCTCGACGAAGTCTGCTTCTCCAATCCGCTCGGGCGCGGCTGGATCGAGCAGCGCGAACTCGAAGAGGCGCGCAGCGCAGGACAGCCCGAGGTCGAGCGCATCGCGGCCCCGCAGATCGAAGCGGCCGGAGTGCGCATGCGGCAGCCGGTCATCGCCAGGCATGCGAGCGCCAACCAGGACGCCCGGACCATGGCCGAGACGGCCAGGAGCTATGGCGAGACGCCCGCCGGCCTGGGAGTGGTCGGCAGGGCCTGGGCGCCGCGGCTCGCGCTGGCCGGAACGTATGACGACGCCTGGCTCGAGCAGCGTCACCCGTGGTTGCCGAAGGATTTCGACTTCGGCTACTGGAATGCAGCGCCCGTCGACCAGCAGATCCCTTACCTTCCGCCCGACGCGTGCATCGAACTCTGGAACCTCAGCGACCCCGCGACCACCCCGGAGGGCCATTTGTCGGTCACCCTGCCGGGGCACCGCGCGCTCGTGCTGGCAAGACTGGACAACGGCGCGTTGCTGCCCTTGCCGATGGTCACGGACACGCTTCTCATCGATACGCAAGCCATGGCGCTGTCGCTGGTGCATCGCATATGGATTCCGTCGGACGCGCCGGTGCGCGTGGTCGAGGCCCGTTTCGAGACCGATCCGCAGGCGCCATTGGTGCGTTCGCAAAACATGGCGCTGAACCAATGAGCGCCAACGTCACGGCCCGCAAGGATGGCAGCTGGCGCGTGGTGAGCCTTGCGCCGGACGTCTGCAAGACGCCGATGGGCAGCTCGATTCCGCCTGTGCCCTATCCGGTTACCGCGCAGCTGGAGACCACCACATCGGTGGCCAGGAGCGTGCGCGCCAACGGTCATCCGGTGGTGGTGTACGACATGAGCATCGTGCCCACGACCATCGGCGACGCCGCCGGCGCGGCCAAGGGCGTGAAGAGCGGCACCGTGCAGGGCAAGTGCTACCCAAAGGACCACAGCGGAACCGTGCGCGCCGAAGGCAAGCTGCTCGTGCGCCATGACGATCTGTTCTGGATGAACGGGAAGTAGGGCGCCGATGACGGTCACCATCGACATCGATCCCGCTTTCAGCAGGCCGGTTGGCGGTGGCGGCCGCCTGGTGGGCTACAACAACGCCGATTCGGTGTCGATGCTGTACTTTCCCTCCGACCTTGGGCCGGCGGAAAAGACGTGGCACATGTCGCACGAACAGTACGAGGAGCTTCGCCAGGCTCAACCGACGCTGGAACTGCCCGAACTCAAACCCCGCAAGCCCGGCACCAATGCGAACGGCAACACGCTCGGCTCCGTGGTCGGCGAGACGCCTTCGAGCGCCGGCAAGGCGACACAGGCCAACCCCGAGGTGAAACCCGAGACGCCGAAGGAAGAGGGCTGGTGGGGCAGTTGGGGCAGCTCGGTAGTGCACACGGTGCTCGACGTGGGCGGCGCCATCCCGGTCGTCGGCATTTTTTCGGATGGCATCAATGCGGGCATCTACGCGGCCGAAGGCGACATGGTCAACGCCGCGATCTCGGGTGCCTCCGCGGCCGCCAACCTGATTCCTGGCGGCGGGGCCGCCACGAAGGCTGGCAAGCTGGCCTACAAGGGCGGCAAGATGGCGCTGGAGAAAGCCGAGAAGGAGCTGGCCGAAAAGCTGCTGAAGGAGCAACTGGAGAAAGAAGCGGCAGAAAGGCTGGCCAAGGAGAAGCTCGAGAAGGAGGCCGCGCAAAGGCCGACACCGGCGGTGGCGGTGGTTCGAAAAAGAATGACTCGCAGGTCAAGAAGGGCAAGAAGCCGAAATGCGGCGGGCGGGCGACTTACGGCAAGCAGGCCGGCGACTTCCTGGGCAATGAGATGGAGCGGGATCACATTCCCAATGTGGCCTCGCTCAAGGACATGGCCGAAAAGATGCTGCGCGAGGACGGCATCGATCTGACGCCGGCACAGCGTGACTCGCTGTTCGGAAAGGTGGGAAAGAACGGGCAGCGTGAAGGCGGAAAGATATACACCCACGCACAGACCGTCGCCGTGCCCAAGGAGATCCACAGAGCAAGTCCCACCACCGGAAACCACGAGAACTACAAAGACTCGAAAGATCTCGCTGGGGCGGCGCGTCGCGACACCAGGAATCACAGGGACGCCATCGAAAAAAGTGACAATCACAAGGACTGCGCAAAGGCCCTGGAAGAGGCCTCGGAGGTCATCGACAAGATCTCGAACGATCAGTACAAGAAATTTCTGAACAACTTGATCGACGACGCCCTCGAAGGCAAGCGAAGCTCGAATCCATGGAAAGGAATCTTATGAAAGCGCCGCATCGATATCCGGAGGCCCAGGACTTTGTCTCTGCGATCGCCAAGCCATTCGACAGCGAACCGGGGAGCAAGGTCGTGGAGCCTTTCGGCATCGTATGGCCCGATGCCGTCAAGCTCGATAGTGGCCTGGAGATCTACAACGTCAGCGCGCCGACTCTGGGCATAGGCTTCACGTACAAAGATGCAGGCTTGGTGTTCGAGCAGGAGTATCACGACGTGGGCGAAGGCCCGTTCTTGCTGACGCAATGCGGCTTCTGGGGCCACGAGGACGAGTACGAGAGCTACAAGGGCCCTCTGTGGCAGGACCTGCGGTTCACCGACACCGTGGCCGATGCAGTGGGCAAGCTGGGTGCCCCAACCCGCGTGGGTCGCCTCGATATCCATTTTTGGGAGCTGCCCGATTTCAGATTGACGATCCAGTGGAAGAGCCCAGGCAAGATTCGAGTGATTTCGTACTGGATGAAGCAGGATTGACGCGCGGTGAGCCTGTTCAGCTTTCTTTCGTTGCTGGGCGCGGACTCGACGGATGCGCAACTGGTCACGGCGCTGGACCAACTCGGCGTGCGCCGGCGGCCGGAGAGACCGTCTCCCTTCAAGAGCCCTTACGAGGTTCTCTTTCGCTTGAGCAAGCATGGTCTCTGCCTGTCGTTCCAGGACCTCGCCTATGTGGAGAACCGGCCGCCGCGCCAATGGGGCAACAGCACGCTGCAGTTGCGTACCGTGACGGTCACGGCGGGCGTGGAAGGCAAGTATTTGCCATACGCCGGCGAAATGCCCTACGGCATTTCCTGGAGCGATACGCGCCAGCAGGTTCGCGAGCGGATGGCGCAGCACCAAGACAAATTGCACGGCTACCTGCGCGATTGCTGGTGGTTCGGCGAGCGCTACATGAGCGTGACCTACCAGCCGGGCGACATCACCCGACCCGAGCAGCCGGGCGTTTTCGAGCTGTCCTTCGGATTGTTCTACCCCGAGAGCGAATTGGTGCGGCCGGCAAAGTATCCGAATCACGAAGTGCTCGTCGGCCTTTTCGGCAAGTCGATGGATGCCCCCGAATTCCGCCAGGCGTTCGAGTCCTTCGATGTGGAGAACTGGAAGGCGCAGAGCGAGGACGGACACCTCGACCGCCGGCGGGCTTTCGGATTCGAGTTGTACTTCGATCCCGCCAGGCCTGCCGATGACGGCACGCCGTCCTTTGCCGGCGCGAACCTGACCAGGGGCCGGCTCGGTCCTTCGCAGAAGTGGGAAGGCACCTTGCCTTTCGGCCTCGGCTTCGACGACACGCCGCCAATGCTGCGGCAGAAGATACCCGCACCGCCTCTTGGGTGGGATGACTCCATGGTCGTCTGGGGTTTCGCGAAATGGTCTCTTCCGCAGATGGACGTGCGAGTGAACTACGACACGGTGCAGAACTGTGTGGAATGCATTGCGCTGCTGGCGCCCGGCTATCTGCGACGCAATGAATTCGAATCCCGAGCCTCCGGTCAATAGGAGGGGGCGAGCGGACTCGCCCCAGTTGGCTCACGAGGCAGCTGCTGGCTCGAACATGTCGCTCACCGGAAAGTCGCCAAGCTGGCGCAACGCCGGGCGCGCCAGGCATTCCCGAAACATCCGCATCGCGGTGGATTCGAAGGCGTCCCGGCGTGTGACGAGCAGCGTAGGCGCCCGGGAGATCGAGGCATCGATTTCGTGCACCACCAGCCGCTCGTGTGCGAACGACCTTGCGACCACATACCGGGGCAGCAGGGTGACGCCGACGTCGGCGCCAACGCAGCCCAGAATGCCTTCCAGCGTTCCGAATTCAAGCCGCCGATAGGACGGCCGGCCGAGCTGGACGAGCAACTGCTCGAGACGCTGACGGTAGGAGCAGCCCGTCCGGAACATGAGTGCGGTCAGCGGCGCCGCCTCATTGCGCAGGGCCGCAAGATGGGGCCAGCGCCGCGACGTGACCAGCACCAGCTCTTCATCGAAGATCTTCTCGGCCTTCAGCCGGGGGTGATCGATCGGTCCCGCAACAAATGCGCCGTCCACCTCGTTGTCGATGACGTTCTGGATCAGCTCGGCCGTGGGCCCGGTGCGCACGACCAGTTCGACGGCCGGGTGGCGGGCGTTGAACTGGCCCAGCACTTCCGGCAGGCGCACCGCGATGGTCGTCTCCATGGAGCCGATCACCAGCGGCCCCTTGGCCTGGCCGTCGTCGCGCGCGTTGGCCGCCGCTTCCTGCAGCAGAGCCACCGCGCGAGAGGCGTAAGGCAACAGGCGCATGCCGGCGCTGGTGAGGGCGACGCCGCGGCTGTGCCGTTCGAACAGCGGCAGGCCAACCTCGTCCTCGAGCGCCTTGATGCGGCTGGTGACGTTGGACTGGACCGTGTGAAGCTCCTTTGCGGCCTTGGTGATGCCCGCGCAGCGAGCCACTGCGGCAAAGGTTGTGAGATCGCCAACTTCCATATGCATCTCCAGATCAGATCAAAATAGCTGATGACTTCGATCAGCAAGCAGCTTCCGCAAGATGCATACCTGCAAAAAGCCGGGCCCAACGAACAGGTTGGTGCGAATGCGCCCCACAGAGGGGCATCGTAGGCAGTTTTGCTGGGCCGGAGCCCATGGTTAGCCCTAGGTGGACGCGGCGCCGCGGCGCTGGAGGCATCGTCAGAAGAACCCCTGCAACCGATCTGTTAAATAGATCGGCGGCATCAAAACAAATCGTTTCCCAGGATTCGATCGGCTTCCTAGCATCCGGGCCTTCCACCACCCCATGTCGAGGAGTCCCATGCTCACCAACCGCTTCACCGAAAAGTTCGGTCTGCAATATCCGATCGCTCTTGCGCCCATGGACCCTGCCTCTGGCGGCGTGCTCGCTGCGGCGGTGTCGAATGCCGGCGCACTCGGCCTCCTGGGCGGCGGATACGGAAGCCACGAAGTCCTGGAGCGTGAGTTCGACCTGGCGGGCGACGCATCCATCGGCTGCGGCTTCATCACCTGGTCGATGGCGCGGGATGTGTCGCTGCTCGACAAGGCGCTGGCGCGCCGGCCGCGATGCCTGATGCTCTCGTTCTCCGATCCCGAGCCCTTCGCCGCAAAGGTGCATGCGGCGAAGATTCCACTGATCTGCCAGGTGCAGACGCTCGAGCACGTGCAGCGCGCGCTCGACGTCGGTGCGGCTGTCGTCGTGGCGCAGGGAACAGAGGCGGGGGGCACGGTTTCGACCGGCAAACCACCATGACCTTCGTCCCGGAGGTCGCCGACTACCTTGCAGCAAAAGGGCCGCAAACAATCTTGCTCGCCGCCGGAGGTATTGCGGACGGACGCGGCCTGGCGGCTGCATTGATGCTGGGTGCCGATGGGGTCTTGATGGGAACGCGCTTCTGGGCAACCCAGGAGGCCCTTATCCACCCCAATGCCAAGGCCCGCGTGACGCAGGCGCGCGGATCGCAGACGATTCGCACCTCGGTGTATGACATCGTGCGCGGAAAAGCCTGGCCGAAGGAATACACCGGCCGCCTCATGCACAACGACTTCATTCATCGCTGGCATGGGAACGAAGAGGCGCTTCGACCTCTGCGCGAGTCTGAGCTGCGCGCCGTCGAATCGGCGCATGAGACCGGCGACTACGACTGCGCGAATGTCACGGTGGGGCAGGCCATTGGCCTGATAGGCGACGTCCCGTCGGCGGCAGATGTCGTGCACCGGACCGCCCGACAAGCGCGCGACATCATCGACAACGCGCAACGCCGCATCTGAGGGGCGTTGCAAATGCCAATCTTGAAATTCGACCTCATTCAAGGCCGGGACGACGAGCAGCTGCTGGCGCTCCTCGACAGTGCCCATGCGGCAATGGTGCAAGCGTTCGAGGTGCCGCTTTCCGACCGCTATCAATGCGTCACGCAGCATCGACCGAATGAACTCGTGATTCACGACACGGGGCTGAATCTTCCGCGCTCGAACAACGTGGTGCTGCTGACCGTTGTCACCCGGCCCCGGCCCGACGTGCAGAAAAGAGACTTCTACCGGCTCCTCGTCGCCAACCTGCAGAGGGACTGCGGCCTGCGTGCGGAAGACGTGGTGGTCAGCCTTGTCGAAAACAAGGACGCGGACTGGTCCTTCGGCCTTGGCGAGGCCCAGTTCCTGACGGGGGCGCTCTAGGTCGGAGCACTCGAGGCCGTCCGCCTTGGTGCAGGCAATGCACCTTCATCAGGCATCTGGGCAACGGATCGGTCTCATCGAAATTAATCGTTTCCTGCACCTCGGCCACATCGATATGGTTGCGCCCGGATCGAATCAACTTGACGGAGATTTTCATGCGTCGCGACCTCAACGATGGAGGCGGCGAATCGCTGGGCTTCGGCCTGGCGCTCACCGCCGTGCAGGTTCTTGTCTACTTTGCGTTTGTGCTGATGTGCTGCTTCAACGCGAGAGGAATGGCGTTCACGGTGCCCGTGCTCGACATTCCTTTCGCATTCGCCTTCGGTCTTCTTGTGATCCTTTGCGGGATCGTGTTGACCGTCATCTACGTTGTTCGAACCAACCGGATGGATGGCTGACATGAAGAAATTGATTGCTGCGTTCGCAGCTTCGGCTTCGGTGACCTACGCGTTCGCCGCGGGCGGGAGCATCGGCTCTCCCTCCGCAACCTCTGTGTTGCTTTTTCTCGCAGTGATTTCGATCACGCTTGCCATCACATGGTGGGCCGCGCGCCGCACGTCGTCGACCAGCGACTTCTACGCGGCGGGAGGACGCATCTCCGGGTTCCAGAACGGACTGGCGATCACCGGCGATGCCTTGTCTGCGGGCGCCTTTCTCGGCTTGACCGCGCTGGTCTTCTCGAGCGGGTTCGACGGCCTGATCTACGCCATCGGCTACACGACGGGTTTGCCGATCGTTGTGTTTCTGATGGCGGGAAAGCTGCGCCAGTTGGGAAAATTCACCTTCACCGATGTCGTTTGTTCACGGCTCAGTGGCAGTGCCATACGGGTGTTTTCCGCGTGCGCCTCGCTGATCATTGTGGCGTTCTACCTCATCGCCCAGATGGTCGGCGCGGGGCAGTTGATTCAGTTGCTCTTCGGCATCGACTACACCCTCGCCATCGTGCTGGTCGGCGTGTTGATGGTGCTGTACGTCGTCTTTGGTGGAATGATGGCCACGACGTGGGTCCAGATCATCAAGGCCGTGCTGATGCTGGGCGTTGGAGCGGCAATCACGTTCCTGGTGTGGCAGCAGTTTGGCTTCAGCATGGGCGCATTGCTTCGCAAGGCGGTCGAGGTGCACCCAGGAAAGGACGCCATCCTCTCGCCGACGGCTTTTGCCAAGGATCCGCTGTCGGGGCTTTCGCTCGGTATTGCACTGATGCTGGGTACCGCAGGCCTGCCCCATGTGCTGATGCGCTTTTTTACCGTGCCCGATGCCAAGGCTGCACGCACGTCGGTTCTCTGGGCAACCATCTTCATGAACTGCTTCTACGCCATGATTTTCATCATCGGCTTCGGCGCACTTGCCTTGCTTCGCACGCATCCGGAATACATGGACGCGAAAGGCTTGCTGATCGGCGGCAGCAATACGGCTGCACTGCATCTGTCTCATATCCTTGGCGGCGAAATCATGTTCGGGCTGGTCTCCGCCGTCGCATTTGCCACCATCCTGGCGGTTGTTGCCGGCCTGACACTGTCTGGCGCTTCGGCGATCAGCCACGACATCTATGGCGCACTGTTTCGGCACAAGACGGCCGATGCTCGGGATGAAATCCGGATCGTTCGTGTGGCCACGATTGCGCTCGGTGTCTTTGCGATTGCGCTCGGCATTGCGTTCAAGGGGCAGAACGTCGCCTACATGATCAGCCTGGCGTTCTCGATCGCCTGCTCGTCGACATTTCCGGTGCTGGTTCTTGCGATCTACTGGAATCGCCTGACAGCCACCGGCGCAGTGGTAGGGGGAAGCGTGGGGCTGCTGTCTTCGCTGCTGCTTACCGTGCTTGGCCCGGCGATCTGGGTCAAGGTGCTTGGGCACGCAAGCCCTGTGTTCCCGATAGATCCGCCGGCCTTGGTGACTGTTCCGCTGGCCTTCTTGGCCTGCGTGATGGTCAGCCGTTACTGGGCACCGGCGGAGTCGACCCAAGGGGAGGACCTGCGGCGCTCACGCGGTCATCGCGGGAAAGCGCAACTCGAACCGCATCAAGCCGGGCATAGGGCATGAGGCGGACACTTCGCCGCCGTGCAATGCCATGATCGCCTTGACGATCGCGAGCCCGAGGCCGTTGGATTCGGTGTGCCTGCGTGCTGCGTCGCCTCGGTAGAAGCGGTCGAACAGACGTCCGAGCTGTTCGGGCGGGACCGGCACGCCTTCGTTCTCGACAGCTATCGTCGCCGTGCCGCCGTCTTGCACACCGATCAGCCGCACGATCGTCCCCGGTGTGCCGTGGCGCACTGCATTCACGACGAGATTGTTGATCGCGCGCCGGCACAGCGCTGCATTGACGAAGGCCATACCGCTGGCTTGCACTTCGAAGCGAAGCCCGTTCTCATCGGCAGGGCCCTCGAAGTACTCGGCGATCTTCTCAAGTTCGGCATGCAGCGCAATCGGAGTTCGCTCGATCGTCAGCGATGCATGGTCGGCTTGCGCGAGGAACAGGATGTTCTCCGCAATCTGGCGTAACCGGTTCAGCTCTTCGAGGTTCGATTCAAGAAGCTGCTGGTACTCATCGGCGCTGCGAGCCCGTTGCAGCGCGACTTGCGTCTGTCCGATCAGCGCGCCGACGGGAGTGCGGATTTCGTGCGCGAGATCGGCAGAGAATTGTGAAAGACGCTCATAGCCGATGGCAATGCGGTCAAGCATGGCGTTGAACGCGACCACCATATGCTGCACTTCGAGCGGCGCGTCATGCTCTGGCAGGCGTATGGCGAGATTGATCGGGTTGATCAACGCCGCCTTCCCGGCAACCCGGCGCAGCGGCCTCAGGCCGTGCCGCAGCACCAGATACGCAAGAATGGTCGAAGCGAGCATCGCGATGATGGCGCTGAGGATTACGCGATCTCGATTGGCGCGAATCATCTTCACCTCGGTGGTCAGTGGGTGGCCGGCCACCACCTCCACCATATCGCCATTGCGGCCTGAACGCGCGAGCGCCGCAACCCAATGCATCGGCACGCCATCCGCCATCGGCATGTTCAGTACGTTCCCGATCGCCAGATCGCGGTCGGCCGAGACTGCGACGAGCGAGCCGGGCACGGGAAAACGGCGGGGGTTGACGTCGATGAAAGGCGCTTCGCCGGGGCGACGCAGCAGCAGCACATCGCTCTCGGCACCGAGCATGGCCGTGAACAGAGAAGGTCGCTCGTGCAGGTCGGAGATCGTCTGCACGTTGCCTACCAGGCGGCGGAAGTGCTCGACGCGTCCGATCAGCCGCGTGTCCAGTTGCTCGGTGATCGCCGACCTCGCGGAATAAAAAAAGTAGGCGCCGAGCATGCCGGTGACCGTGCAAGCGATCAGAGCAAGCAGCAACGTGGCTCGCACCGCCAGCGATCGCGGCAGCCACCTCATGGCGCGTCGCCGAACGAATAGCCGATGCTGCGCACCGTGTGGATCAGCTTTTTCTCGAACGGCTGATCGATCTTCGCGCGAAGGCGCTTGATTGCGACGTCCACGACATTGGTGTCGCTGTCGAAGTTCATGTCCCACACTTCTGACGCGATCAGCGTGCGCGAGAGCGCCTCGTTCCGCCGCTTGATCAGCAGTTGCAGCAGAAGGAACTCCTTGTTCGTCAGCGCGATCTCCTTGCCTTCGCGCGTGACCTTGCGGCGCAGGACGTCAACCTTCAGGTCGGCGAACTCGTAGAACTCGGCTTCGCGCACGATGCCCCGACGCAGCAGCGTGCGAATGCGCAGCACCAGTTCGGTGAACGAGAAGGGCTTGACGAGATAGTCGTCGGCGCCGAGTTCAAGGCCGCGAATGCGGTCGTCCAGGCGGTCGCGCGCGGTGAGAAAGAGCACAGGCAGGTCCCGCTTGTCGCGCAAGGCCTGCATGATCTGCCAGCCGTCGATGCCGGGCAGCATCACGTCAAGCACGACGAGGTCATAGGCGTGTTCAAGCGCCATGTGCAGCCCATCCGTTCCGGTGCGCGCAAGGTCGACGGCGTAGCCGCTTTCCTTCAGGCCCTTTTTGAGGTAGTCGCCCGTCTTCGGGTCGTCTTCGATGACAAGGATGCTCATTGGAGTGTGTCCACCATTCTCTCTCGCAGCGCGGCGCCGATTCATGACTTTTTTGTCATCCAAATGCCATGCCCCTGAGCTCGGGCGATCCCTAGAGTGGCTTGTCTTCACTTACTACGGCCATCCATGAACACCAGACTCGGAAAACTTTTTCGGACCTTCGCCCTCCCGGCATTGATGACGGCCGGCCTGCTTGGCGCCAGCTACTCCGCGCTTGCGCAGACCCCGCCCCCGGTTGGTGTGCGCGGCGCGATCACCGCCGTCAGCGACGATTCGATCAAAGTCCGTACCAACCGCGGCGAAGACCTGACGGTCAAGATCAACAGCAGCACTCAGGTTCGCGCGGTCACGCTCGCCAAGTTGACCGACATCAAACCCGGCAGCTACATCGGAACGGCGGCGACTCCGCAGCCCGACGGTTCTTTGAAAGCGCTTGAAGTGCATGTGTTCCCGCCCGCGATGGCGGGCACCGGTGATGGTCACCGTGCCTGGGATCTAGCACCCAAGAGCACCATGACCAACGGCACGGTCGGGGACCTCGTCGCGGCCAACGGCCGGACCCTGACTCTCAAGTACAAGGGCGGCGAGAAGAAGATCGTCGTGCCGGACGACGTGCCGATCGTCAACCTCGAACCTGGCGATCGCTCATTGCTCACGGTGGGTACCAAGGTCGTGTTGTTTGCGAAGAAGGAAGCTGATTCAAGCCTGTCTGCAAGCTTCATCTCCGCGGGCAAGGACGGCGTGACGCCGCCGATGTGACGATGAAGAGCAAGATGATTCATCCGCTGGCGGTGCGCGCCGCCCATTGGGTCAATGCGTTCGCCATGACCTGCATGCTGATGAGTGGTTGGACGATCTACAACGCGTCGCCGATCCTGTCCTTCCAGTTCCCGGCCTGGATGACGCTTGGGGGTTGGCTCGGTGGCGCCATTGCGTGGCACCTTGCGGCCATGTGGCTGCTCGTCGCGAACGGCCTGCTGTACTTGCTCTACGGCGTTGCCAGCGGTCATTTTCGTCGGGAGTTTTTTCCGATTCGCGCCAGCGAGTTGCTGCGCGACACAGGACGTGCGCTGGCGTTACGGCTCCCGCACGAAGCCGGCCGCTACAACGCGGTGCAGCGCTTCGCCTATGTCATCGTGCTGCTGCTTGGCGTGCTCGTCGTCGCATCGGGGGTGGCAATCTGGAAGCCTGTTCAGCTGGCATGGCTGGCCGGCCTTTTTGGTGGCTTTGATTTCGCGCGCAAGGTGCATTTCGCGGCAATGGCTGGCATCGTCGGCTTCATCGCGATCCATCTGCTGCTCGTCCTTCTCGTTCCGCGCACGCTGCTGCCGATGGTTATCGGACGTGCGCGGGCCTCTCACAGTACCGCACCATGATCAAACTCTCTGACCACAAGAAGCAGATCGCGAACCTCGAGCGGCGGCTTTTCTTGCGCTCGTCGCTGTCGATTGGCGCGCTCTCGATGCTGTCCGGCTGCAACCTGCAGGACAACGACCAGCTCGACAAGGCCCTGTGGGCGCTGTCCCGCTGGAACGACCGCGTGCAGGCCCGACTCTTCAGCGGCAGCCGCCTCGCGCCGACCTATGCGCCCAACCAGGTCACGATGCCGTTCCCGTTCAACGCGTTCTACCCAGAGTTCGATGCGCCCCAGGTCGACTTGTCGAACTGGCGGCTTGAAGTCTCCGGACTTGTCACTGACAAGACGGCTTGGACCGTAGAGCGCCTGCGTAGCTTGCCGCAAGCGCGGCAGATCACGCGCCATATTTGCATCGAGGGCTGGAGCGCCATCGGCGACTGGGGCGGCGTGCCGCTCAAGACATTCCTGCAGCGCATCGGCGCGGACACGACGGCGCGCTTCGTCGGCTTCAAATGCACCGACCGCTATCACTCGAGCCTCGACATGGCCAGCGCGCTGCACCCGCAAACGTTGCTTGCCCTTGACTTCGGGGACGAAGCGCTGCCGACGGCCAACGGTTTTCCCCTGCGGCTGAGTGTTCCGACCAAGCTCGGATTCAAGAGCGCGAAGCACGTCGCTGCGATCTTCGTGACCAACACGAATCCGGGGGTTATTGGGAAGATCAGGGATACAACTGGTTCAGCGGAATCTGACATCGGCAGCTGGTGACCGGCGATGCTGCTCCGCCGGTACAAGTTACGCGGTGCCCGGAGATCTTTCGAGAGGTTTTCAGAATCTCTTCATTGGCGTTTTTGAACACAAAGCCAGTGCTGATCGTCTATAACGGCTGCAGTCCAGCGCCCTCAACAACCGTCTCGAACCATGAAAAATCCTCTGTTCGCAGGTCTTCTCTTTGCGCTTGCCGCTATCTTGCCGCTCGCCGCGGCAGCACAGGTCCCGGTTCAGCCGGCCGCCGACCAGGAGGCGCTTCTCGCAAGCGCCGATCCGATGCTGCGGGCCAATAAGCGGCTGGTCTATGACTTCTGGCGCGAGGTCTTCGAGGCGGGCCAGGTGGCGCAGGCGGACAAGTACGTTGCCGAGTCCTACATCCAACACAACCCCAACGTGCCCACCGGCCGTGCGGCCATGGTGGGATTCGTCTCGCGACGGACCCCGACGCCTCTGCCGGTAGAAGCCCGCATCAAGGCGCCGCTGGTCTCGATCGTCGCCGAGCGCGACCTCGTGATCCTGAGCTTCGTGCGCGAGTACCCCGAGCCGCAGGACGCAACGCGCAAATACACGACCACCTGGTTCGACATGTTCCGCCTTGAAAACGGCAAGATCGTCGAACACTGGGACGGTGCCGTGAAGCCTGTGAAGCCCTGATCGCGAAAGCCGACGGACCGATGTGCGCAGGCGCTTTCTCTGCGCACACCTTCTCAGGGCCTTGATCGGCAGGCCTCCTCAGTTGGTTCCGCCAGCCCTTCGCATCAATGCCCCCAATTCCTCGTGCCCGCGCGCCTCGAGCGTGTCTGCGGCGCCGAGCCGGTCGCGCGCTTCCTTGTTCTGGCTGAGCTTGGACTTGCCCACCAGCGAGGTGATGGCAATCTCGATGCCCACGATGCTGCGCACCATGCTGTCGATGTATCCGGGTGCGGAGTCGCCCATCTTCCAGGGACTGGGTTCGTCCGCCTCGTGGCGCCGCGTCAGGCGCGCGATGATGCGGCGCGCGAAGCGCTCGTCGTCATGCACGGTGAGTACGCCGTGCGCGTGCACCACTTCGTAGTTCCAGGTCGGCACCTGGCGGTGCGCCTCGTGCTTGGACGGGTACCAGCTGGGTGAGATGTAGGCCTGGGCGCCGCCGAAGACGACCATCACGGGAGTTCCCGTGGGGCAGCGCTGCCACAGCGGGTTGGCGCGAGCGACATGCGCCGACAGCAAGCCATAGGTTCCGGCCTCGGGATCGAACTCGAAGGGGAGGTGATCGGCATCCAGGCCGGTGCTCCCATGCGTGACCAACGCGCCCAGCGGATGCTCGCGGATGATGCGCTGGAGTTCCTCTGGTCTTGATTCGGCAAAGTGCGGGGGATGTACATCGGGGCAGGGTGGAAGTGGTGTGGGCAGGCAGAACTGTCGCGTGAAACCGGCACAATGAGAAGGTCCAGTTCCGCTCCTTTTGCATGGACCAGTTTCATATGCCGCCAAGCCCAGGTGCCCGTGCAAGAAGAGCCGGCCGCCACATCTACGATCTCCTGCGTTCGCAGATCGCCGACGGCACGCTCTCCGCCGGCGCACAGGTGCCGTCCACGCGTGCCTTGGCGGCCGACCTGGGGGTGTCGCGCACCACGGTCACCGCCGCCTACGAGCAGCTCGCAGCCGAGGGCTTCCTTGCCACGTCTGTCGGTCGCGTCGCCCGCGTTGCAAGTCCGCTGGCTGCGCCCGCATCGCCCGACGCGCAGCCGAAACGGCAAAGCACGAGTGCGCCGACCCTTTCGGACTTTGGCCGTCGCGTGTCGGCAGCCGACATGCCCGGGCTTGCGCCTGCAGAACCTTGCCGCATCGATTTTCTCTATGGCGCGGTGGCGACGCGCGATTTTCCGGCGCTCGCCTGGCGGCGTGCCTACCAGGCCGAACTGCTGCGCCACCAACGCAGGCTCTCCTACGCTGCGCCCGAAGGCGAGGCATCGCTGAGACGCTCGCTGCAGGGCTACCTCCGGCGCGCGCGGGGCCTGGCCTGCGATGCAGAGCAGATTCTTGTAGTGCATGGCTCACAGCAGGCCATCGACCTTTGTGCGCGCTTGCTGCTGAATGCCGGCGACGCTTTCGTGTTCGAGGAGCCCGGCTACCTGATGGCGCGCCGGTGCTTCGAGGCCACGGGCGCCGAGGCCTTGGCAATACCGGTGGACGCCCAGGGCCTGAACACCGCCATGCTGCCGAACGACGAGCGCACCCGCCTGGCCTACGTGACGCCCTCGCACCAGTTTCCGTTGGGGGCGTGCTGCCCATCGGCCGGCGCCTGGAGCTGCTCCGTTGGGCGCGAACGCACCGCGCCTGGGTGATCGAGGACGACTACGACGGGGAGTTTCGCTACGGCCAGCGTCCGATCGACGCGCTGCAGTCCATAGACACCGATGGCCACGCGATCTACATAGGCACCTTCTCCAAGGCGCTGTCGCCGCAGCTCCGGCTGGGCTACCTGGTGCTGCCGCCCGAACTGGTGCCGGTGTTCAGGCAGGCCAAGCGGCTGGCCGACCGCCACGCGCCCGTGCTGGAGCAGCGTGTGCTGGCGTCGCTGATCGACAGCGGTGCCTACGAGCGCCACGTGCGGCGCACGCGCCGTGCGCACGAGCGCCGCCGGGCGGCACTGCTCGATGCCATGGCACGCCACCTGCCTTCCAGCGCCACGGTCATCGGCGCCGCGGCCGGGTTGCATGTGGTGCTCTGGCTGCCGTTCCTGCGGCCGCAGGACGAGCCCCCACTGGTGGCGGCAGTGCGCGCCAAGGGCGTGGGGGTCTACGCGGTGTCGCCGTTGTTTGCGGGGCCGCCGCTGCGCGCAACCGCGACCGGCCGGACTGATCCTGGGTTACGCCAGCCTGTCGGTCGAGGAGATCGATCAGGGGATGCGTGTTCTGGCTGACGTGATCGCCGAGCGGGTGTGAGGCCGCTCGGCTGATTGCAGCGCCTTCACTCACGAGGTCTTGCCCGAAGGCTGGGCGGCCACCGGAGTGTCCGTGGTCTCGCTCCAGCCGCCCCCCAGCGTCTTGTAGAAGGTCACGAGGTTGGTCAGGCGCGACAGGCGAGTACCGATCAGGTTCTGCTGGGCGGTGTAGAGCGAGCGCTGCGAATCGAGCACGCTCAGGTAGCTGTCCACGCCGCGCTGAAAGCGCGCCTGCGAGAGCCGGTAGCTGTCCGATGTGGCATTCACCAGCGACTCTTGCGCGTCGAGCTGGCGCCCGAGTGTGCCGCGTTGCGCCAGGGCATCCGAAACCTCGCGGAATGCCGTCTGGATGGCCTTCTCGTACTGTGCCACCGAGATGTCGCGGCTCACCGTGGCGATCTTGAGGTTGGCGCGGTTGGCTCCGCCGTTGAAGATAGGCAGCGTGACCTGCGGCGCAAAGCTCCAGCTGCCCGAGCCGCCCTTGAATAGGCCGGAGAGCTCGCCGCTCGATGTGCCGGCCGATGCGGTGAGGCTGATGCGCGGATAGAAGGCCGCACGCGCCGCGCCGATGTAGGCATTGGCGGCCTTGAGGTCGCGTTCGGCCTGCAGGATGTCGGGGCGGCGCTGCAGCAGTTCCGAGGGCAGCCCGGGCGGTATGGCGGCCAGCGGGCTCGCCGCTGCTTCCGTCGTGTCGGGCAGGGCTTTCGGCAGCAGGTCTTCCGGCACCTCGGCGCCCACGAGCAGCGTCAGCGCATTGCGGTCTTGCGCCACCTGTGCGGTGTAGCGCTCGACGTCCACGCGCGCGGCGTCGACGCTGGTCTGCGCCTGGCTCAGCGTGAGCGCCGATGCCGCACCCAGCTCGAAGCTGCGCTGGTTGAGGCGGTACGAATCGCTCTGGCTCTGGAGCGTGTGGTGCGCAAGCTTCAGCCGGTCCTGGTCGGCGGCCAGCGTGAGATAGCTGGTCGCCACCTCGGCCACGAGCGTGATCTGCGTGCTGCGCCTCGCCTCGGCCGTGGAAAGAAACTGCTGCAGCGCCTGCGCGCTCAGGCTTCGCACGCGGCCGAACAGGTCGATCTCGTAGGAGCTGAATCCGAGCGATGCGCTGTATTGGTGAGCCGTGAGCGCCGCGCCGGTGGACGACAGGTCCGCCGGGGTGCGGCTGCCGCTGCCGCCCGCGCTGGCGTTGACGGTGGGAAAAAGCGCCGCGTCCTGCACCCGGTACTGGGCCCGGGCCTTCTCGATGTTCAGCACCGCCACGCGCAGGTCGCGGTTGTTGGCAAGGCTCATCTCTATCACGCGCTGCAGCGAGCGGTCGGTGAACACATCTCGCCAGCCCAGGTCTGCGACGGGCGTGGTTGCCGGATTACCGCTCGAATCGCCGGCGAACTTGCCGGGCACGGGCGCCGCGGGCTGCTGGTAGGCGGGCATCAGGCTGCAGCCGGCCATCAGGGCGGCCAGTGCGAGCGGGGTGAAGCGAAGGAGTTTCATTGCAGACATTTCAGGATGCGGCCGCGGCCGGTTGCACGGGCAGGGCGGCCGGAGCGGCGCCGCCCTTGAACAGGCTGCGCACCACCACGAAGAAAAGAGGCACGAAGAAAATCGCGAGGACGGTACCGGACAGCATGCCGCCGATCACGGCGGTGCCCAGCGCATGCTGCGCGCCGGCTCCGGCGCCGCTTCCCAGCACCAGCGGCAGCACGCCGAGGATGAAGGCCAGCGAGGTCATGAGAATGGGGCGCAGGCGAAGCCGCGCTGCTTCCAGTGCCGACTCGACCAGCCCTTTGCCCTGTGCGTGCAGGTCCTTCGCAAACTCGACGATCAGGATGGCGTTCTTCGATGCAAGGCCGATCGTGGTGAGCAGGCCCACCTGGAAATAGACGTCGTTCATCTTCCAGGTCAGGATCGCGCCGACCAGCGCGCCCAGCACGCCGAGCGGCACCACCATGATCACGGAGAACGGAATCGCCCAGCTCTCGTAGAGCGCCGCCAGGCAGAGGAACACGATCAGGATGGACAGCGCGTACAAAAGGCCGGTCTGGCCGCTCGAGGCCTTCTCCTGGCGCGACAGGCCGGTCCATTCGTAGCCGATGCCCGCGGGCAGCTTGGCCACCGCCTCTTCGACGATGGCCAGCGCCTCGCCGCTGGAGGCACTGCCCGGCATTGCCATGCCCAGGATCTCGACGGAGGGAACCCCGTTGTAGCGCTCCAGGCGCGGCGAGCCCGAGCTCCAGCCCGCCTTGGCGAACGAGGTGAAGGGCACCATCGTTCCGGCGCTGTTGCGCACGTACCAGCGGTCGATGTCCTCGGGCAGCATGCGGTACTGCGCGTCGGCCTGCAGCATCACCTTCTTCACGCGGCCCTTGTCGATGAAGTCGTTGACGTAGCTGCTGCCCCATGCGGCCGAGAAGGTGTCGTTGATGTCGGCCATCGAAAGCCCTTGGGCCTGCGCCTTGTGCGGATCGATCTCGAGCCTGAATTCGGGCGTGTCCTCCATCCCGTTGGGACGCACGGCCACCAGGCGCTTGTCGTTGCCCAGCGTGGCGAGCAGCTGGTTGCGCGCCTGCATCAGGGCTTCATGCCCGAGGTTGGCGCGGTCCTGCAGCATCAGGTCGAAGCCGGTTGCGTTGCCGAGCTCCGCCACGGCCGGCGGTGCAAAGGCAAACACCTTGGCATCGCGAATGGTGTTGAAGAAGGCGCCGGCCTTCGCCGCCACGCCCGTCACGCTCAGTGCTTCGCCCTTGCGCTCGTCCCAGGGCTTGAGCTTGATGAAGGCGAAACCGGTGTTCTGCCCGCTGCCTGCAAAGCTGAAGCCCGCCACAGTGAAGATGCCCGAGACCGCATCCTTCTGGTCGACCAGGAAGTGCTGCTCCACCTGGCGGATGACTTCTTCGGTGCGCGCATTGGTCGCGCCCGGCGGCAACTGCACCAGCCCGAACATCGTGCCCTGGTCCTCGTCCGGCAGAAAGCCCACAGGCAGTTTCATGAAGCCGAAAACCACCGCCGCCAGCAAGACCGCGTACAGCACCATATAGCGCCAGCCCTTGCCCATCATGTGCCGCACGATGCCCTGGTAGCGGCCGTTTCCGCGGTCGAAGCTGCGGTTGAACCAGCCGAAGAAGCCGGTGCTCGCCATGGCATGGCCCTTGGGCACCGGCTTGAGCAGCGTGGCGCACAGGGCCGGCGTGAGCACCAGCGCCACCAGCACCGACAGCGTCATCGCCGAGACGATGGTGATGGAGAACTGCCGGTAGATCACGCCCGTGGAGCCGCCGAAGAAAGCCATCGGCACGAACACCGCCGCCAGCACCAGGGCCACGCCGACCAGCGCGCCGGTGATCTGGCCCATCGACTTTCGCGTCGCCTCTTTCGGCGAAAGGCCTTCCTCCGTCATCACGCGCTCGACGTTTTCCACCACCACGATGGCATCGTCGACCAGCAGGCCGATGGCAAGCACCATCGCGAACATGGTGAGCGTGTTGATGGTGAAGCCGAAGGCCGCCAGCACGCCGAAGGTGCCCAGCAGCACCACCGGCACCGCGATGGTCGGGATCAGCGTGGCGCGGAAGTTCTGGAGAAAGAGGTACATCACCAGGAACACCAGCACGATGGCTTCCACCAGCGTCTTGATCACTTCTTCGATGGAAATGCGCACGAACGGCGTGGTGTCGTAGGGCTTTTGCACCTTCATGCCCTGCGGAAAGAACTTCTCGAGTTCGGCCACGCGGGCGTCCACCGCCTTGACCGTGTCGAGCGCATTCGCGCCGGCCGCCAGCTTGATGGCCAAGCCCGCGGCCGGCTTGCCGTTGTAGCGGCCGACCGTGTTGTACGACTCGCTGCCCAGCTCGATGCGGGCCACATCGCGCAAGCGCACCTGTGCGCCATTGGTCTGCGTGCGCAGGAGGATGTCCTCGAACTCCTGCGCGGTCTTCAGGCGCGTCTGCGAGGTGATGGTCGCGTTGAGCTGCTGGCTGCCGGCCGCCGGCATGCCGCCGAGCTGGCCGGCCGACACCTGGGCGTTCTGCGCCTGGACCGCCGTCTTCACGTCCAGCGGCGTGAGACTGAAGTTGGCGAGCTTGTTCGGGTCGAGCCAGATGCGCATGGCGTATTGCGAACCGAAGAGGGTGGTGTCGCCCACGCCCTCGACGCGGCTGATGGCGTCCTGCACGTTGGCGGCCACGTAGTCCGACAGGTCGGAGCCGTTCATGCTGCCGTCTTCCGAGGTGAAGGCCAGCACGTTCAGGAAGTTGGTGGCCGACTTAGTGACCGTGACGCCTTGCTGCTGTACCTCCTGCGGCAGCAGCGGCGTGGCCAGCGAGAGCTTGTTCTGCACCTGCACCTGCGCGGTGTCGGGATCGGTGCCGTTCTCGAAGGTAAGCGTGATGGTGACCGAGCCCGACGACTCGCTGGTCGAGGCCATGTAGCTCAGCCGGTCCAGCCCCTTCATCTTCTGTTCGATGATCTGGGTGACGGTGTCTTCCAGCGTCTTGGCGGAAGCGCCGGGGTAGTTGGCGGTGATTGCGACGGCGGGCGGCGCAATGCTCGGGTACTGCGCAATCGGCAGCGTGGCAATGGACATGACGCCGCCCAGCATCACGATGATGGCGAGAACCCAGGCGAAGATGGGGCGGTCGATGAAGAAGCGTGCCATGGCGTTCTCTCGATCAGTTCGCCGCGCCGGCGGATGCCGACCGGGTGGCCTTCGCCGTTTCGGTGCCGCTCCTGGAGCCGGGGCTCCATTGCACCGTTTTCACTTCCACGCCCGCCGCGGCGCGCTGCTGGCCGTCCACCACCAGCTTGTCGCCGGCCGCGAGGCCGCTCTTCACCAGCCACTGGTCGCCAACGGCCCGTTCCGTCTCGAGCATGCGCCGCTGCAGCTTGTTCTGCGCGTCCACCACATAGGCTGTCGGCTTGCCGGTGCTGTCGCGCGACACCGCCTGCTGCGGCACCATGAGCGCCTGCTCCTTCACGCCTTCCTGCAGTACGGCGCGCACATACATGCCGGGCAGCAGGTCGGCAGCGGGGTTGGGAAACACCGCGCGCAGCGTGATGGCGCCGGTGTTCTGGTCCACCGTGACATCCGAGAACTCGAGCTTGCCTTCGATCGGATACGCACTGCCGTCTTCGAGCAGCAGCCGCACCCGTGCGGCATTGGCGCCGCTCTTTTGCAGATCGCCGCGCGCCATTGCCTGCTTGAGCTGGAGCACCGCGGCGCTGGGCTGCGTGAGGTCGACGTAGATCGGGTCGAGCTGCTGGATGGTGGCCAGTGCGGTCGACTGGCTCGCCGTGACCAGCGCGCCGGGCGTGACGCTCGATTTGCCGATGCGGCCGGAGATCGGTGCGTCGATGCGTGCATAGGCGAGGTTGATGCGGCTCGTTTCCACATTGGCCTTGGCCGCGGCAACGTCGGCCTCGCCTTGCTGCAGCGAGGCAGCCGCGTCGTCGTAGTCCTGCTGGCTCACCGCCTTGATGGCAACCAGTTCCTTGTAGCGCTCGGCCTTGAGACGCGTGGTGCCGAGGCTGGCCTGCGCCTTGGCGAGCGCGGCAACGTTGCTGTCGTAGGTGGCCTTGTACGTGGCGGGGTCGATCTGGTAGAGCGCCTCTCCGGCCTTCACGTCGCTTCCTTCGCGGAACTTGCGGGCTTTCACGATGCCGCCGACCTGCGGGCGCACGTCGGCGATGAGAAAGGGCACGGTGCGCCCGGGTAGCTCCGTTGTGATGGCCACGCGCTGCGGCTGCACCGTGACGATGCCGACCTCGGGCGTGCCCGGCGCCGGAGGCGGGCCGCCTGGCGGCTTGCCGCAAGCGACCAGCAGGAAAGTGGACACGATGGCCGCGGCAAAGGTCAGGCCATAGGTGAGAGGGGGCGCATCGCGATTCTCCTGGGGAAGGGCCGGGCGCTATGGCCGGCCGTTGGTTGAACGAACATAAATAGACAGTGCTGTACTGAAATGTATTTTGACTTCGAGAGCTTTGTCAATCAATAATGATCACCTGTGTATAGAAATAAAGAGAGACGCGATGCGAGTCAAGACGGAAGCCAAGCGCGATGCCATCGTCCAGGTGGCATCGGAAGTCTTCAGGGAACTGGGGTTCGAGGGGGCCTCGATGGTGGAAATTGCCGCTCGCGTGGGCGGTTCGAGGGCAACGCTCTACGGGTACTTCAAGTCGAAGGAGGAACTGTTCGTTGCCGTGATCCACGCCTCGGCGAAGATTCACTTCGAGCCGATCTTCACGGCACTGGCCGAGGAGGGCGACGAAGACCTGGAGCGCGTGCTGCAGCGTTTCGGCGAGAAGGTCCTGGCCGTGATGTGTTCGCAAGAAGTCATCCAGGCGCACCGGGCCGTGATTGCCGAATCGGGCCGCAGCGACATCGGGCGGCTTTTCTATGAAGGCGGCCCCAAGAAGGGCGTTGCCGAGCTGGCGGGTTTTCTCGAGCGGCAAATGCGCAAGGGCCGCCTGCGAAATGCCGACCCCATCACGGCCGCGAACCACCTGATGGCGCTGCTGGACTCGGAAACTGTCAAGCCCAGCCTTCTTGGTATTCAGGGGCCGTTCACCCGCCGCGAACTGCGAGAGGCAACACGCCGCGCGTTGCAGGTGTTCCTGGGCGGCTATGCATCTATCGGCAAGCCTGAAGGATGAGCGTGCATCGCGGCCCGCGGGGCATATAGCCCCCGATCGAGCAATCCGGGTCTAGCGCAACCGGTCTAGCGCAAGCTGTCTACGGCGAGCTGTCTACCGCGAGCAGCGTATATGAATCTTTCGAGTGCTCCGTAGGATGCAAATCCGCTTCGATCATGTTGCTCGAAGCTCAACTTGGAGCAAGGAAGCCATCATGTCCGAAGAAATCGGTGTCAATCCCAAGCACGGCCGTGCCGGCCGCCATCCCACCAAAGCCACTCTGGATGCGCTCGCAGGGCATGGCGATCCTGGCATGTTCGGCAGGATGTTCCCCGGCTCGCGCCACTCTCGGTTGCCGACGACAAGTTGCGAGCCCTCGCCGATGCAATGCTCGATGCCGGTCCGGCTGGTGGCGGAAACAACCCGCGAGTGCCGGCAGGGTTCACCTACCTGGGCCAGTTCGTCGATCACGACATCACGCTGGACCTGACCTCCATCGGCGACAAGCTGGAAGACCCGACCGCGGTGGAGAATTTCAGAACGCCCGCGCTGGACCTGGACTCGATCTATGGGCGCGGTCCGGACGGCAGTCCGCACCTCTATGCCCGCGGCCCCAACAACGGACCCAGCGCGAAGCTGCTGATCGGCAAGACCACACTCGGCTTTCAACAGAACGCGGCCGACATCCCCGGCGTGTTCCCCAACGACCTTCCGCGAAGCCCCGAGGGCCAAGCGCTGATCGGCGACCATCGCAACGACGAGAACCTGTTGGTCGCGCAGACCCACCTGGCTTTCATGAAGTTCCACAACAAGGTGGTCGATCTGCTGGCGGCCTCGCCGACGGCGCCTGCGCCCGCCGAGCTCTTCTTCGAGGCCCGGCGCGAGGTGACCTGGCACTATCAATGGCTCGTCCTGCACGACTTCGTGGAACGGCTCACCGAGGATGGCATCGTGGCTCGCATCCTCAACGAGGGCCGCCAGTTCTATCGCTTCAAGAAGACGCCCTACATGCCGGTGGAGTTCTCCGGTGCGGCCTACCGGCTCGGGCACAGCATGGTCCGGGAGGTCTACAGCCACAACAGGGTCTTCACTCCGGGCGGGCTCGCGCCCGCTTCGCTGGGACTGCTGTTCGCGTTCTCCGGCCTTTCCGGGGGCATCGTGGGTGACCTGGCGCCCGATCCGCTCACCGCGCCAACTCCGATAAGCAAGCTTGCGAGCAACTGGATCATCGACTGGCGGCGCTTCTACGATTTCGGCAACAACCCGCCAGGGGTCACGCTCAATCAGGCGCGCAGCATCGATCCTTTCATCGTGAAGGCGCTGCACACCTTGCCCGGCGGTGCCAGCCTCCCGTTCCTGAACCTGAAGCGCGGCGTGATGCTCGGGCTGCCCTCTGGCCAGTCGGTGGCACGGGCGATGGAAGTGACCAATCCCCTGACAAGCGCCGAGATCTCGTCCGGCACGGACGGCGCCGTGGCCAAGGCACAGGGACTGCATGAGCAGACGCCCCTGTGGTACTACATCCTCAAGGAAGCGTCGGTCAGAGAGGGCGGCGAGCGATTGGGGCCTGTGGGCGCGCGCATCGTGGCGGAGGTCTTCATCGGTTTGGTCCACGGCGATCATGAGTCCTATCTCTGGAAGAAGGGCCCTGCGTGGACGCCGACCCTTCCTTCGCGCACGCCCGGGACTTTTACGATGGTCGACCTGCTGCAGTTCGTAGGCGACGTGAGTCCCATCGACGGCGTGACTCAAGTCTGATTGGAGTCTCGGCGACCCGGCGCGCGCTGTATGAAGTCCACAAAGCCCTTAGCGGCGCCGGCAGCAACCGGCGGCCTGGGTAGTAGAGGAACGGGCCGGAGAAGCGCAGCCACCAGGGCTCGAGCACTGGCTCGAGCGCACCGCTGTCGAGGTGCGGCCGCAGCCAGTCTTCGAACAGGTAGACCACGCCGGCACCGGCCAGCGCCGCATCGACCGAGAGATCTGCCGCTGCGCCGATCCGCACGGTCAACTGCCCGGTCACGTCGACGCGCAAGGTTTCGCCGTCGCGCTCGAACTCCCACGGCGGCGTCGACCCGCTGGCGAAACGCCCGCGCAAGCAGTTGTGGCCCAGCAGGTCGCGCGGATGTTCCGGCCGGCCATGGCGGTCGAGGTAGGAGGGGGCTGCCGCCACTGCAAAGCGCTGGAAGCGCGGGCCGATCGGCACGGCGACCATGTCCTGCTCGAGCCGCTCGTCATAGCGGATGCCGGCGTCGCAACCGGCGGCCAGCACGTCGACGAAGCCGTCTTCCGCAATCACTTCGAGAGAGATGTCCGGATAGGCGGCAAGGAAGCGCGGCACGATCGATGGCAGCACGAGCCGCGAGGCGCTGATCGGCACGTTCAGCTTGAGCGTGCCCGCGGGCCGGTCGCGAAAACCGTTCACCACGTCGAGCGCCGCCTCCACCTCGGTGAGCGCGGGCCTCAGCCGCTCGAGCAGGCGTTCTCCCGCCTCCGTCGGCCGCACGCTGCGGGTTGTGCGGTGGAGCAGGCGCACGCCGAGTTGAGCTTCCAGCCGGCGCACCGCCTCGCTCAAGGCCGATGCGCTGCCACCGCTCAGGCGCGCGCCGTCGCGAAAGCCCTTGGCGCCCGCCACTGCCACGAAGGCGTTGAGATCCTCGAGATCGACTTTCATTGTTCTGAATCCTGCACAGCCCGTGCCGATTATGGCGACTTATCAAACAGAGACGGGCTGCCTAGACTGGCTTCACGACTCCATCTACCTCTTCAACCTCAGGAAAAAACATCATGTCCAGCATGCAGACCCCCAGCACCTACACCCTCGGCGACCGCACAGTCCACCGGCTCGGCTACGGCGCCATGCAGCTCGCCGGCCCCGGCGTCTTCGGCCCGCCGAAAGATCGCGAGGCGGCCCTGGCCGTGCTGCGCAACGCGGTCACTAGCGGCGTCGATCACATCGACACCAGCGACTTCTACGGCCCGCACATCACCAACCAGCTCATCCGCGAGGCACTCGCGCCCTATGCGAAGGACCTCGTCATCGTCACCAAGATTGGAGCGCGGCGCTCCGACACGGGCGCCTGGCTGCCCGCGTTTTCGCCCGAGGAGCTGACGCAGGCGGTGCACGACAACCTGCGCAATCTCGGGCTGGACGTGCTGGACGTGGTGAACCTGCGCATCATGTTCGACGTGCACGGTCCGGCCGAAGGCTCGATCGAAGCGCCGCTCGCGGCATTGGCAGAGCTTCAGCGCCAAGGCCTTGTGCGCCACATCGGCCTGAGCAACGTGACGCCGGCACAGGTCGCGGAGGGGCGCAGCATCTGCCGCGTCGCCTGCGTGCAGAACCAGTACAACCTCGTGCATCGCAACGACGATGCGCTGATCGACGACCTGGCACGCGACGGCATTCCGTACGTTCCGTTTTTTCCGCTCGGCGGCTTTACGCCGCTGCAGTCTGCAGGGCTTTCGGACGTGGCACAGCGACTTGGCGCCACGCCGATGCAGGTGGCGCTGGCGTGGCTCCTGCGGCGCTCGCCCAACATCCTGCTGATTCCAGGCACCTCGTCAGTTGGGCACCTGCGTGAAAACCTGGCCGCCGGAAAGCTGGAATTGCCGGCCGATGCGATCGAAGCGCTGGACCGCGTGGCTGCTCCGGTTGTCGGGTGAGGGGTTGTTTGGGTTTACCCCTCAGAACCACCCGAAATAGCGGGCGCCAAGCGTGAGAGGAGCTCCCAGGAACACGAACAGGCCGATGATCTTGGTCATGAAGAAGAGCGGCTCGCCTCGCTTGACGCGGCTCCATTCGCCCTTGAGTACAGCCTGGGCCGTCGCGACAAGTGCCGCTTCTTCCTTCTGGCAGGCCGCAAGGTCGATGGGACTCATGTCCATGAGCTTTTCGAGCGCATTGACGTGGCCGATCAACTTCGCATTGTTTTCTTCTGACGGGTTCAGCCGAAGGAGGATGCTGGTCTTGGCGACGGTGATCCCCACGAAGTGATCCTTTGCCGCGTCGTAAAGCTCACTCCGGGCCGGGTAGCCGACTGCCGCAGCACCCCGGATCGCGTTGGCGTGCGCAATCAGCTGCGAGATCTCGGAGCGCAGCCCGTCGATCCATGCCTGACGGAACTCCGAAGTCTTCTGGTCCTTGCTGAACACAGACCCGAGAAAGCTCATGCCTCCAGCAATGGTGGCTGCAAGGACTGCGCCGACGGCTTGGGGTGAGAACTCGATGGGCATGCGGCGAGTATGTTCGGTGGTTTGCAGAATTGTGCCCGCACGGCCGATTCGCGAAAGTGGTGCTTCAGTCAATTCCTGCGCGAGGCAATGACACCGTGTACCTGCGAGGCCGGAACCGGCCGAGCGAACAGATACCCCTGCGCCTCGTCGAAGCCTTCCTGCCGGATGGTCTGCAGCTGCGCCTCGGTTTCGACACCCTCCACAGTGGTGGCGATGCCAAGGCTCGTGCCGATGCCGGCCACAGCCCGGATGATTGCGAGCGACTTCCTGTCGGGCAGGTCGGCGATGAAGCTGCGGTCCACCTTGATCTTGTCGAAGGGAAAGCTGCGCAGATAGCCCAGCGATGAGTACCCGGTCCCGAAATCGTCCATCGCGATCTTCACGCCCAGTTGCCGGATCTGCTGCAGGGTGCGCAGGTTCTGGTCGTCGCTGCCGAGCAGCACCGACTCGGTGATCTCGAGCTGCAGGCGCGAAGGGGAGAGCGCCGACGCATCGAGCGCGTTCCTGATCACCTCGATCAGGTTGCCGGCGCCGAACTGGACCGGCGAGAGGTTCACCGCCACACCGATGCCATCGGGCCAGGTGGCGGCCTCGCGGCAGGCCTCGCCAAGGACCCATTCGCCAAGTTCGACGATCAGCCCAGTCTCCTCCGCAATCGGAATGAAGTCGGCCGGCGAGATCATTCCCCGGTCCGGGTGGCGCCAACGCACCAGCGCTTCGAAGCTGGTGCAGCGGTTGGAGACAAGGCTCACGAGCGCCTGGAAGTGGACCTCGAACTCCCCGTGGGCGAGCGCCTCGCGCATCGAGAGCTTCAAGGCCTGGCGCGTCTGCAGGTGGACGTCCATGCTCTTGGCGTACCTCTGGAGGCTTCTACCGCCGGCGGCCTTCGCGCGGTGGAGTGCCACGGCGGAGGCACGCTTGATCTCGTCGACGGTACTGCCGTCTTCGGGCGCCACGGCGATGCCGACGCTGGCCCCAATGCTCACCTTGTTTCCCTCCAGGTCGAAGGGCCCGAGCAGGATGCCCATGAGGCGGCGTGCGATCTCGATTGCCGCGTCGGAATGCGGCAGCCCGAAGCAGCCGATCACAAACTCGTCCGCGCCGAGTCGCGCAAGCGTGTGCTGCTCATCACCGGCGAGGCCGAGACGCAGGCGTTGCGCGACCTTCTGCAACAGGACGTCGCCCGCGGGATGGCCGTAAGCATCGTTCACGGACTTGAAACCATCGAGGTCCAGTGTCAGCACGGCCACCAAAGTCCCGGTGCCGGCCGCATCGTTCAAGTGCCGCTCCAGCGTCTCGCGGAATGCCAAACGGTTGGGGAGGCCGGTAAGAACGTCGTGGCGGGCCATGTGGGAGACCTGGCTCTGGGCCTGGACGCGCTCCTGCTCGGCCTTGCGGCGTGCGGTGGTGTCGCGGAAGAAGATCGACAGGCCCTCCTCGGTGGGCGAGGCATGGACCTCGAGCCACACCTGCGTCGCCGGTACGAATTCCTCGAACGACACGGCCTTGTTGCCCGCGGTCGCCTGCCGAAAGTAGTCGCCGAAGAGGCTTTCCACCTCGGCGGGGAAGAGGTCCCACAGCCTTGTGTTCATGGCCTCTTCGCCGAGCTGCAGGAACCGGCGGGCGTTCTCGTTCATGTACGTGATGCGCCATGCATCGTCGACAACCAGCACGCAGTCCATCGTGTTTTCGAGAACGGCAGAGAGCCGCGTCGCCGCACGTTCGGCCTGCTGCTGCGCCACCACGGCATCGTTGCGCGCCGCCTTGGCCTCGGTGATGTCGCGCCAGATGCTCACCATCCGGATCGGCACGCCCGATGCGTCCAGCACGGGTGCACCGATGACGTCGAGCCATCGGTGCACGCCCTGTGCGTCGATGGCGTCCACCTCCAGCCTGGACGTGCCGCCGGCGCGCACCACGTCGAACATGGCGCTGAGTTTGCGAAGCCGCCCTTCGGGAAAGACTGTCTCGAGCACCTCGCGGTTTGCGAGTTCCGAGACGTCGAGCCCGATCATCCGCCGCGCCGCCTTGTTCATCAGCAGCGTATTGCCCGACAGGTCGAGCATGCTGATGCAATCGGGGCTGCTGTCGAAGATGCTCCGAATGGAGGCTTCGCTCTCGCGCAGTGCGGACTCCGCCAGGCGTCGCTCGGTGACGTCGAGTATCGAGCCGGCATAGCCGAGGAGTCCGCCGTCAGGCGCGAGCCGGGGCGCGCCTGTGTCGATGACCCAGGCCCAGCTGCCATCGGCCCGGCGCAGCCTGTACTCGAGCTGGACCGGAACCCTCTGCGCTGTTTTCGTCCTGAACAGCTCCAGCACCGAGGCGCGGTCTTCGGGATGGATGGCGCGGCTCCAGCCCGAGCCCAGCGACTCGGTTTCGGTCTGGCCCGTTACCTCGAGCCATAGCCGGCTGTGGTAGGTCGCGTCGCCCTTCTGATCCGTGAGCCACATCATCACGGGCACGCTGTCGGCGATGAGACGGAACAGCGACTCGCTCTCGCGCAGCGCTTCGATCGCGATTCGATGCTGATGAACGTCCTCGAGCAGCCCGTACCAGCGCACGATGGCATGGTTCTCGTCGCGACGGGGGCGGCCCGAGCCCTGAACCATCGGTACCGTCCGTCTGCAGCGCTCAGCACCCTGTATTCGGCATCGAAGGGAACGCCGCGGACCACCGAGTCGATCCATTGCGTTCTGACGCGTTCGAGATCGTCGGCGTGCAAGGCGCATTCCCAGCCCGAGCCCAGCGTCTTCTCGATCGAATTGCCGGTGAGAGTCGGCCAGCCCGGTCCAACCTCGGTGATTGCGCCGGTCGCATCGGCGGTCCAGGTGATCTGCGGGTGCAGTTCGACGAACGAGCGGTAGTGCGCCTCGCTGGCCCGCAGCACCCGCTCGGCGGTGCGCAATTCGGTCACGTCGGAGATAACCACCACGAGCAGCTTGCCGCCGGAATCCGCCAGATCGACCGCTTGCTTGAGCGTGACCAGGGTTCTGGTCGATCCGTCCTCCGTGGTGATTTCTTCTTCGAAACTGCGGCTTTCTCCGCTCGCGAGAATCTGGAGATCGACCGCCCTGATTCGATCGGCCTCCACGCGCGGAAGGAAATCCCGGTCCGTCTTTCCGCGTGCGCGATCGAGCGACACGTTGAGCAGCTCGCAGGCCCGCCGGTTGAGATGCACAAACCGCGAGGCCTCGTCCTTGACGATGACCGCTTGCCCGACCGCATCGAGGATCGCGGCCACCGGAACCCACGGATCCGGCAGATCGCCAGGCTGCTGTACTGCACGGGGCTGACCCATGTCGATGTCTCCTGTCTGGATGCTCACAGGCTTGCCATCGTAGCCCGTAGCGCGCGTCAGCCAATGGTGCGAACTGAACGAGCGTTCGACCTACATCTCACCGCGGGCCTTCAACTTTCGGCTTAGTTGCCGATAACCAGATGTGGCCGGCCCTGGGACCCCAGCGCCCGGAGTCCCGCTCCCGACCGGACAGCCCCTCATTTGCGAAAGAAAGAGTTCCATGCACTTGCGAGATATGAAAATCGGCGTCCGCCTCAGCGGAGGCTTTGCCGCCATTTTGTTGCTGATGATGCTGGTTTCCGGCGTCGCCCTGATCCGGCTGAATGCCGTGGCTCATTCGGCCCGCGTGATGGTCGACGAAGCGCTGGTCAAGGAGCGCGTTGCAAACCGGTGGGCCAACCTGCTCGGCCCGAGCATCGTTCACTCCTTCGGCATGGCCAAGGCCACCGACAGCGCGAATGAAGCCTATTTCAAGAAGAACCTGACCGAGGGGGTGGCGTCGATCAACCCGGTCCAGGAGGAGATGGGCAAGCTGCTTGTCACGCCGGAAGAGAAGAAGTCGTTCGACGAGGTGGTCGAGGCGCGCAAGAAGGTGCTGGCCCACCTGGCGACGATCAACAAGCTCAAGGCGGCCGGCGACAGCGAAGCGGCCGGCAAGCTGGCCGACACGGAATACCAGGCGGCGCTTCAGGTCTATGGCAAGGCCGTGCAGCAAATCGCAGAAAACCAGCGCGTGCAGATCGACGCGAAAGCCCGCGAAATCCAGCAGATTCATCGCAGCAGCCGCTGGATCGTGATCTGCCTGTCCGCCGTTGCGCTGCTGGCGGGTGCGTTGTGCGCGTGGCGGCTCACCGTGGGAATCGTGCGCCCGATGCGCGATGCACTCGGACTGGCAGAACGGGTGGCGGCAGGTGACCTGACGACCCGGATCGTCTCCAGCACACGCGACGAGGTCGGCCAGTTGCTGGCGGCACTCAAGTCGATGAACGACAACCTTTCGAAGGTGGTCGGCGAAGTGCGCCAAGGCACCGACACGATTGCCACCGCGTCGGGCCAGATCGCGTCCGGCAACCAGGACTTGTCGTCGCGCACCGAGCAGCAGGCAAGTTCACTCCAGCAAACCGCCGCCTCCATGGAAGAGTTGACCTCTACCGTCAAGCAGAACGCGGACAACGCGCGTCAGGCCAACCAGCTCGCGGCCTCGGCGTCTGAAGTGGCGGTGCGCGGCGGCAGCGTCGTGAACGAGGTGGTCGACACGATGGGATCGATCAACTCATCCTCGCGCAAGATCGTGGACATCATCGCGGTGATCGATGGCATCGCGTTCCAGACCAACATCCTGGCGCTGAACGCCGCAGTGGAGGCGGCACGCGCCGGCGAGCAGGGCAGGGGCTTCGCGGTGGTGGCGGCAGAGGTGCGCAACCTCGCGCAGCGCTCGGCCGCGGCGGCCAAGGAAGTCAAGGGCTTGATCGACGACTCCGTGGGCAAGGTCGAGGCCGGCAGCCAGAAGGTGGCTGAAGCGGGCCAGACGATGGATGAAATCGTCGCGAGCGTGCGCCGGGTGACCGACATCATGGGCGAGATCGCCGCCGCCAGCCAGGAGCAGACGACCGGCATCGAGCAGATCAACCAGGCCATCACACAAATGGACCAGGTCACCCAGCAGAACGCCGCCCTTGTGGAAGAAGCCGCGGCCGCAGCCGCCTCGCTGCAGGACCAGGCGGGCAACCTGTCTCAGTTGGTGGGTGTCTTCAGGTTGGACGAGGGGCGGCGAGAACTGGCGCCCGCCTGAGCTCCAGCTCTTTACAAACAACAATAACTGTATCTATTAACAGAAAGTGTTGCTTCTTGTATCCTTCGCGGCGATTTTGACTAGTGATAGCCGCAATGAACAGTTCTTTTCTCAGCCGCTGGAATGAAGCGCTGCAGGCATGGGTCGCCGTGCCTGAAATTTCCCGTATCCATGGCAAGGCGAGAAGCGCGGCGGCGGGCCAACCCCTTGCCGCTGCTTCAGCCCCGGCACGCCGACGGTTTCGCTGGAGCGCCGTGATGAGCGTGGTCGCCGCGCTGGGTGCGGCGCCTGCCACGGCGCAAAACCTGTTGATCGGCACCGCGGGTGAGGCGGGGACGGCTGTCGGCATTGGTGGCAGCGGAGGCGCGGGGGCATCGGCGGCGGCGGCGGCGGGGGCAGCGGAGGAGGCGGCGCTGGCGGCGGAGGGGGCGGGTACGGCGCCGGCGGCGGTGCGGCGGGCTTTGTGTACGGCTCCAACAGCGGCGGGGCCGGTGGCGCGGCCGCGGACGGAGCCGGCGCCAACGCCGGGTCCGACTCGGCCGGGCTGGGCGGCGCCGGAAACAACGGCGGCAGCGCGGGCGCCGATGGTGTGCAGGGCCCGACAGGTCCGTTCGACGCAAAGGTCGGCGGGAGCGCAGCCACTGGCGTGGCCACAGGCGCCCTGGACGGCGGCGTAAGCCGTGCAAGTTTCACGGCCGACGCCACGGTGAACGGTGCTCTCGGCATAGGCGGCGGAGGTGGCGGCGGCGGCGGGGCGAGCGGCACGGCCGCCGGCGGCGCCGGCACCAGCGGCGGCGCGGGTGAACTCACGATCGCAGCCGGGACCACCACCGTGACCGGTGCCGTCCTGGTGGGCGGATCGGGCGGCGGCGCAGGCGGTGGCAGCGGCAATGCCGCGGGCGGTAGCGGGGGCGCGGGCGGCGATGGCCGGCTGAACCTGAACGGCGGCACCCTGGTGGCGGGCAGCATTGTCGTGGGCGGCAGTGCCGGCGGGAACGGCTCTGCCGGCGCCGCGCCGGGCGGGCAGGGCGGGGCAGGCACGCTGACGTTCAGCGCTGGCGGCCTCAGCGTGGCCGGCGGCGTCACGGTGCGCGGCAGCGGGCTCGTCGAGTTCCAGCCGGCCGCGGGCAAGCAGCTTTCGGCCGGCTTCGCCATCTCGGGCGAAGGCGGGGTCCTGCAATCGGGCGGCGGGACGACCGTGATGACCGGCGACAACACCTACACCGGCGGCACGACCATCAGCGCCGGGACGCTGCAGATCGGTGCGGGCGGCACCAGCGGCAGCATCGTGGGCAATGTCGTCAACGACGGCACGCTGGTGTTCAACCGTTCCGACGCATCGAGCTTCGGCGGAGTCATCAGCGGCAGCGGCAGCCTGCGCCAGGCCGGCAGCGGTACGCTCGAACTCACGGGCGTCAACACCTATGCGGGAGGCACCGCAATCAGCGGCGGCACTCTGCGCGTGGCCGGCGACGGCGCACTGGGCATTGCGACGGGCACGCTGAGCCTGAGTGGCGGCGGCATGCTCCAAAGCACGGGCGCCTTCACGAGCGTGCGCGACGTGACGCTCGAGGGCGCCGGGAGCATCGCCAGCGCGGGTGACCTGACCATGAGCGGCATCTTCACCGGCAGCGGGTCGCTCGCTGTGCAGGCGGGTGCGAGCGCCATCACGCTCACCAACGCGGCCAATGATTTCGGCGGCATCGTGAGCCTGGGCGGCGGCACCACGCAAATCAACGACAGCAACGCGCTCACGCTGGGCACGCTGGCCACCGGTGACCTCACCGTCACCAGCCACGGAAACCTCAACCTCGGACAGGGTTCCGCATCGTCCATCGATGCCCGCAGCAACGGCGGCCAGGTCGCGCAGTCGGGTGCGCTTTCCGTACTTGGCGCTTTTTCCGTGGACGCCGGGGCGGGCGATGTCGTACTCGACCGGGCGGACAACGACTTCAGGGGTGCCGTGTCGCTGCGCGGGTCGAGCATCTCCGTGGCCTCGAGCGGCGATCTCTCCGTGTCCACACTGGCCAATGGCACGCACGGGGCGGTCAGCCTCGTGGCCGGCGGCGTGCTGAGTCTTCCCGGAACAGCCATCGACACAGGTTCGGCCGGGCTTGCACTCGCGTCGAACGGCGGAGCGCTCGATGTTGCGAGCAGCCTTCGCGGCGGCAACGTTTCGCTGGCCGGGCGCGACGGCATCTCCCTGGCGGCCGATGTGAGCGCGGCGAATGTCCTGAACGTCTCGAGCAAGGCCAGCGTGTTGCAGAGAGCGGGCGTTGTGACGGCGGGCACGCTGACCGGCAGCGTGGACGGCGACGCGACGCTGAGCGGTTCCAACCTGATCGGCGCTGTTGGCAACTTCAGCGTTGGCGGAGCGCTCAGCCTGCGCAACCAGCAGGGCCTGGCGGTCACGGGCAATGTCGCCGCCGGAAGCGTTGCGCTCGACGTGGCGCAAGGCGTGGTGGTCACCGGCTCCCTCGAAGCGACGGGCAAGGGCGCGTCGATTTCCCTCGCGGGCGGCACGCGCTTGCAGGTCGGCGATGGCGCCGCAAACGGCGTGCTGACGGGCAATGTCCACAACGAGGGCACGCTCGCGTTCAACCGTTCCGACGTCGTGAGCTTTGCGGGCGCGATCGACGGCAAGGGCGCGCTGGTGCAGCAGGGCACTGGCACGCTGGTGCTCACCGGTGCCAACAGCTACAGCGGGGGCACGGTGGTGAAGGCGGGCGTGCTGCAGGGCACGACCGACAGCCTCCAGGGCGACATCGCCAACGACGCGACGGTCACCTTCGACCAGGGCGCGGCCGGCAGGAAGGGCACCTACGCCGGCACCATGACGGGCACCGGCAGCCTGCGCAAGATCGGGGATGGCGAACTCGAGCTTGCGGCGGTCAACACCTACAGCGGCGGCACGCGAATCGACGGCGGCACGCTCTCCGCAAGCGTGACCGGTGCGCTGGGCAGCGGGCCGGTGTCGGTGGCAAGTGGCGCGGCGCTGCTCTTTCGCGGCGCGGCCGACATGGGGAGCGTGACGCTTGCCACGCAGGCCGGCGGCATGATCGATTTCACCGACAGCGTGACGGCGCCGAACGCCACCATCGTCAACCACGCCGGTGGCGCCGTTCGGCTGAGCCAGCTCACGGCGAACGGAACGTCCATCGGCGCCATCTCGGGTCCGGGGCAAGTGCTGCTGGGTTCGAAAACGCTGACCACCGGAACACTCGACACCGACGCCGAGATCTCGGGCGTGGTCTCCGGCGTTGGCGGTTCGCTGGTGAAAAGAGGCGTCGGCACTCTCACCCTGTCGGGCGCCAACACCTACACGGGCGGCACGGCGCTGCACCAGGGCCGCCTGAACGTCGGCCACAACCAGGCGCTGGGCACCGGCGTGCTCGCGATGGACGACGACACCACGCTCGGCTTTGCGGCCGACGGCCTCTCCATTGCCAACCCCATCCTGCTGACCGGCAACAACGACCCGGTCATCGACACCGGCGCTTTCTCCGGCACCCTGGCGGGTGCCATCACGGGCGGCGGCTTCATCACCAAGGAGGGCACCGGCACGCTCACGCTGTCCGGCGCCAACACCTACACGGGCGCGACACAGGTGGCCCGGGGCACATTGAGAGCAGGCGCACCGAACACGCTGAGCGCGGTGTCGGGGCACAGCGTTGCGGCTGGGGCAACGCTGGATCTCGCCGGCTTCGACCAGGCCGTCGCGTCGCTCGCCAACGACGGCACGGTATCGCTGGCCGGTGGAACCCCCGGCGCCGTGCTGACGGTCACCGGCGGCTACGTTGGCCACAACGGTGTGCTGCGGCTTGGCACCGCGCTGAGCGCAGATGGCCCCTCCGACCGGCTGGTGCTTGACGGCGGCGCGGCCAGCGGCCGTACGCAGGTGCAGATCGCCAGTGTGGGCGGGCTCGGCGCGCTCACGAGCGGCAATGGCATCGAGGTGATCAGCGCCCGCAACGGCGCCACCACGACGGCCCAGACCACCAAGGATGCCTTCTCGCTGGCCGGCGGCCACGTCGATGCGGGCGCCTATGAATACCGCCTGTATGCGGCCGATGCCAACGGCGCCGGCGAAAACTGGTTTCTGCGTTCGAGCATCGCTTCTCCCGCGGGGCCCGGTGCGCCGGGCGTGCCTGCGACCGTGACCACCTATCGCGCGGAGGCATCGCTCTACGCCGCCCTGGCGGGCCAGCTGCGCCAGGGCAATCTTGCAATGCTCGGCGATCTGCGCAAGCGTGTGGGCGACGACGAAGGCGCGAAGGCCGACGCGACGACACCGGACCATTCTCTTGGCCGCCGTGCCTGGGCCCGCGTGCTTTCCACCGACCTCGACATCCGGCAGGGCGGGGTGGTGTCGCCGACCAGCAAGGGCCGCCTCACAGGCTTTCAGGCCGGCACGGACCTGCTCTCGATGCGCCACTGGCGTGCCGGGATCTACGTCGGCCAGCTGGACGGCGACGCGCGCGTGAACGGCTTTGCGAGCGGCATACCGGGCCTTGCAGTGGGCCGCAACGACCTGCGCAGCCAGTACGTGGGCGCCTATGGCACCTACACAGGCGAGAGCGGCTTCTACGCCGATGCGGTGGTGCAGTCGGGCCGGCACCGCTACACAGCCGAGCCGCTGCCGGGCGGCGGGGTGGGCGGCAAAGGCAACAGCCTGGTGGGGTCGGTCGAGGTGGGGCGGTCCTTCCCGGTGGGGGCCGGCGGCTGGCGCATCGAGCCGCAACTGCAGCTCGTTCATCAGCACATGGATCTGAGCAACGCGGCCATTACCGGCGCGGTGGTGCAGCCGCAGGCCGACAGCGGATGGCTGGCCCGAGCGGGCGTGCGAGTGAAGGGCGAGATCGGCACCGGCCTCGGCACCTTTCAGCCTTACGGCCGGTTCAACGTCTACAAGGCTTCCAGCGGCGCGGATGTTACGCGTTTCGTCAATGGTGCAAGCCGGACCGATATCGCGGCACCGACCGGCGGCACCAGCACCGAACTCGCAGGCGGCTTCACACTGGCGCTGGGCTCATCGACCACGTTCTACGGCGAGTTGGGCAAGCTCTGGGCCTCGGGCGGAAGTGCCAAGGTGAAGAGCTCGGTCAATGGATCGGTCGGCGTACGGGTGAAGTGGTAGCGAAGGCCCTGCGCAAGAAACGCCAGTCAGATACCCCGGGTCCGGATCTTCATGCTCGAGCGACGCAGCGCAAACACGCCCTCGAAGGTCCGGCACCACACGAGCTCCTCCGAACTTGCGATGAGGCGCGCAGGCATCGGATACCCGCCGCCCGGTGCCAGCAGCTCCGTCGAGAAGACGAACTCCCGCTCGGGTTGGGCCTTCGCAGGCGCATCCTTGGTGCCGGCTTCCTCCCGGGCGATGAAGGCCGCAAGCTCGCCGAAGCCCTGCGCAGCCTCCGCAGCGAGCTTGCGCTGAAGGTCCTCCGAGGGCCGGGCCAAGTCGTCGAGGCTGTACGCCGAGGGCAGTTGGTACATGTACAGGCCCGACCACCGGTCAGCCCCGCTGCCGTGTTCGAGCTGGACTGCGGCAGCCGCCCGCAGCCTGCCACCAGGCGATTTGCTGAGGTATAGATAGGGTGTTGCGGCCGTCGCAGCTGTTGAGGCGGTGCCGCTGGCGTCGGTGAGCTCAAGCCCCTGCCGGATCGCCGCATCGAGGAACAACTGCCGCGGTTCGAGCCTGAGCTTGCCCTTCATGCGCGCCGCATCGAGGCCGGTCTGGCTGTCGACCATGCCCACGTTGGCGAGCGCACCCAGCGCACCGAACACCAGGCCGGCCGTCAGGCTGCCGCCCTGGGTCTGCGTGTAGACGATGGTCTTCGCTTCGTCGAGGTGGCGGGTGGCGTGCCGCGGCTCCTCCACGATCGCCGCATGCGCGAGCACGAATGTCGACGGTGCGCCCGTTGCGACGGGGCGATTCCTGTAGCTCGGCGGCGCCACGCAAGCTGTCAGGCCAGCCAGCGCCAGCAGCGCGAACACTCCCAGAGCGCGACGATGCACGCGGGCCTCGAAACCGATCATGGGTTTTTCTCCTCGCTCCGTGGTCTGACAGGCCGCTCTTCGGCGGCGGGCGGATCATAGCCGCCAGATCGTGCGGGACGCGCGCCGCTCCTCGCGAACCGGCTCCACGGGCCTGTCATAGGCACCGCCGCCGAGGCTTTGTCCTGCGCTTGCACGCCTCGCCGGCTGGCACGTGCACACGGTCGCACGGAGATCATTGCTAGCAACCAGCGTGCGAGAAAGGAATGCCAATGACGAAGAGCGTAGAAACTCAGACAGGACAGAGGGACGAGCGCGTTGACGTCGGCGACTTCGTGAATCTGGAAGACAGGGGCACCACGCTGTTCGTGCGGGTCAAGCGTATTGATGGCGAAACATCGGTACCGGTGGCCATTGCGCGCGCCACGCTTGAAGCCTGCTTCGGAGCGGGACCGGGCGAGAAGGATCTCGCTCATGCATACCTGGTCCATCGAGCGGTGATCAACGCCAAGGTGTTGGAGCTCGCGCCAGCCGGCGACGTGTACACGGACGCCAACCCGATGCTTTTGGGAGCGGGCGACTTCGAGTAGCGTGGTTTATCCGTCTTGCCTAGAGCGAGCGGGGAGCGCAGTGAGGCTGATCGTGAAGACGAGCCGTTGAGCCGTAGATCTTGCTCAGTTTGAGCGTCCGTCTCATTGAAGGTCTTCACTCGAACGGTGCGCGACATCACCGGGGAAATCGAGCCGTTGTCCGGTGGCTGGACCTAAAACGTCACAATGCCGTCAGAGCAGCTCCGGGATAGCTGTGCAACAAGTTCAAGGACGGAAGCTCTTTCCTGTCGAATCTCACCTGATGTTCTTCTCTAAGAAGCCTAAAAAGCGATCACCCCGGCTTCTGCAGATCGCAGAGTATCTCGACCTTGTCAGCGGGGGTCTGGTGGGCGCTGAAATTTCGGATGGGGCGAAAGCCGCTGCGCTAGGTCTGGCTCGTGATGTTTGGGGTTCGCTGGGCCTAGGGGACTGGGCCGAAATCGACCCTGCCGCGGTCACCGCATGGCGCAGCAAGGTGAATGGCCATGTTCTTGTTCATGTACCTGCGGTTGCGGACGACTGCTTTCTGATCGTTTTGCTTGGCAGCGAACTGGCCGCGCCGGATTCGTACATCCTGTTTGACGTAGGGGCTGAGTATGTGAGCGCGACGTTCTCATGCCCAGCCCTTGAACTCGCTGGTGCTGCCAATGAAGACGACATTCGCCGAGCCATCCCCGAACTGCCTGGCAAACCCGATCCGTTCGCCGTCTTGGAGCTGCGCGGTGGCACCTACATGCAGGTTTACGCCGATGAACAAGGCTTTCATCTGGAGCATCAATTGGTGACTACCGCGGCGCACTACCGCTGCGTCGACATCGTCGGACCCGACGAAGCGGTTGAGGCATTTCTTTCCTACGCTTTCGGAAACTACGAGTGGGCGTACAAGAGGCGCTGGGAAAGAATCGCTCTATGAAAGCAAGGCTTGCGCTCGGCCGGAACCGGCCCTTCGTTGAGGCCAACCGATAGGAGACTAATGCAGCAACAGGTTGGACATTCGGGACCTATGCCTTCATCGTCAGCTACGCCGTGGTTCTCTTCCTTCTGTGCGCGTTGTTGTTCCCCGATAGCTTGCGAGACTATGAAAGCTATGAAGAGTATTTCTACGCGCGCCGTGCGTGGTTCTTCGGCCTGCTGGCCGCGACCTTCCTGCTGGATGTCGTCGATACCCTGATCAAAGGCGAGGCTCACTTCCAAAAGTTCGCGTCGGGGGCATCATCCCCGTGTGCATGGCCCAAGCTGCGATCCCCGAACCTCACCGCTTCCTTGATGCGCACGTGTGTGTTGATGATGATCCGCCGAGCCGATTTGAAGTCCAGCCGCAACCCACCTTGGGTTAGCCTTGGCCCGTGGACTCCGTTTCTCAAATTGTCTTGGGCGCATCGGTCGGCCTGGCCACCATGGGCCGTCGCACGGCCGCGTGGAAGGCCGCTCTCTGGGGCGGGTTGGCCGGCACATTGCCCGACCTGGATGTGTTGATCGACCAAGGCGACGCCTTGCGAAACATGGTGCTTCACCGTGCGGAGTCGCATTCCCTGTTCTGGCTGACGCTCGCATCGCCCGTGCTTGCCGGATTGCCCGCATTGCTGCACGGCGAGCGAGCCGGATTCCGGCGTTGGTGGCTCGCGATGTGGCTGGCCCTGGTGACGCACCCGCTGCTGGACGCGATGACGGTTTATGGCACGCAGTTGCTGCTGCCGTTCACCAACTACCCCTTCGGGGTGGGCAGCATTTTCATCATTGACCCGCTCTACACACTACCGTTGCTGGCTGGCGTAGTCCTCGGTGTGACGCGCCGCCAATGGCGGGGCCTGCCATCGGTGCATGCGGGCCTTGTGCTGTCGACTGCCTACCTGGCGTGGAGTGCGGCTGCGCAATGGCACGTGCGCACCATGGCGCAGGAGTCGCTCGCCGGGGAGGCCCAGCCAGCCGCAATACTGGTCACTCCAACACCCTTCAATACATTGCTGTGGCGCATCGTGGCCATGCGACCGGACGGGAGCTACGACGAGGGCTTCCGCTCGCTACTGGACGGCTCCCGGCCGATCCAATGGGCGCGTTTCGCCGCGCCGCCGGTGTCCGCGGCCGTGAGCACGCTGCCGCCTGTACAACGGCTCGCGGCGTTCTCGCACGGCTTCTACAAGGTGCATGCACGCGGCGGACGGGCATGGGTCACGGACTTGCGCATGGGTCAGGAGCCGAACTACAGCTTCTCGTTCGTCGTGGCACAGGAGCAAGGCGGGGAGTGGCGTCCCGTAGTTCCGCGCAACGAGGGGTCGCGAGGAGACGTGCGGCTGGGACTGGCGTGGGTCTGGGAGCGAATGTGGGGTTCGAACGTCCCAGCCCCAAGGTGAGGCGCTGAAGATGCCCGAATGCTCTTCATTGACGCAGTTTCTGCAGCTCAAGCAGGGCTGGCCTGGATCGACACACTGAAGGACTTCTCGGAAGACCTTCACGGATCGGCACCACCAACATCAATCGCGATCCTCGTAGTAGCGGCGGTACTGCTCGCGTTCCCATTGCTGGCGACGCCACTCACGGCGCTCCGCGCGGCGCTCTTCCCAGCGTTGCGCGCGGCGCTCCTCCCAACGAGAGCCAGGTTCGTAGTAGACAGGTGCCGGTACGGAGTAAACCGGCTGCGCAGGCTGGTAGTAGGTCGGGGCCGGCCTCGAGTAGACAGGCGCCGGCTCGTAATAGACCGGTGCGGGTTCGCTCACGACCACGCCGGGTAAGTTGATCCCAATGGACCAGTTGGTGCCCGCATTGGCCGATGCGGCGGTGAACAAGGCTGCGGCGGCAACGAGACTTGCGGCACCCAACTTGAGAGCGGCTCGGGAAAAAGTCATTTCAACTCCTGAGGGCGAGAAATAGCCCTGACGCTCAACCAACGCCTTGCCGTGCGGTGCCGCGTACATCGCGATGGTGAAGAACGTTCACAAATGTCACACAGCCAATGAAACCAAGAGCCTTACCCGGCGACGTACCGCTCCAAAAATGCAATCTGATCACGCACCACCTCTTCGAAAAGATCGTGGTAGACATCGAAGTGACCGCCGTGATAGCGCCTCACTTCGCCGCTCGGCGCGCGCCCGCCGACCCAAGCCTGGAACGCGGGGTTGGCATAGACATCCTCTTCGGCGATGGCGACGAGCACGGGAGCCTTGATTCGTTCGGCAGTCCCGTCGCGATAGCGGGGCGGCGCCAGATAGAAGCGTGGCGTGAATTCGTTGCGCCAGGTCGGGCTTCCTTGGACCAGGGCATGAAATCTCTCCAGCAGCGCGGGTTCGGTGAATATCGCGAGCTCGCCAGGTTGGCCGAACACCTTCACATAGCAGGGAGACAGTCCGAGCAATCCCCGAAGCCCGTCCCATGCGGCTGCGGCAAGCAGCCTCGCGACTGTCGAGGACGGAATCGCGATCGTTGCCCGCGCCTCCTTGCGTACGAAGTCGAGTCCGGGAACCTGCGCGATGACTGCGGCGACCCCGGGATCGCGAGAGGCAATGTCGATAACGTGACCTCCGCCCAATGATGTGCCCCAGAGCGCGATCCGCCCCGTGTCGATGTTTGCCTGGGCGCGGACAAAGCGAAGAGCGGCCATGATGTCCTGCCGCTGCCGACGGACGCTGATGAGCTGCCGCGGGCGCCCCTGGCTTTCACCAAAATGGCGATAGTCGAACGTGAAAGCCGCGATTTCCGCTAAAGCAAACCTTTCGGCAAATTGCGGCAGCATCCAGTCCATGGTCCCAGAAAAGCCGTTGCACAGAACGACGCACGGCAACGGCGCCCTCGGCTTCTCGGGCCAGTAGAAGCATCCCGCGCATTCCACGCCCCGCGACTCGAAAGTGACCCGCACACGCTCGATCATTTGCGCCTCGTTCTCCAGTCAAGCAGTGAAAGGTGAGGGCGTGGCGGTCCGCCGCCCCTCGACGTATGGCACGCCCGCTTCGAGCCAAGCTACGGCCAACTCAGGCCGAAATGGAGTAGGGCGATCCAAGCCTGACATCACGACCTCCGAGCCGAGGCAAGTTCCAGCACGTATTCTGAGAGCGGCGATGCCGGGCCATTATTCGTCCGCATGCATCATCGAGGAATAGAGTTCCGCGACCCTTTCCACGGTGAAACAGCTGAGCGGCTCGCGAGCTCCAAAGGACGGCATTCCCTCATGGATGTCGTTGCACGTGGCGCATTTGAAAGTAAATGGCATGTTGTGGGCTGGTTGCATACCTATGGGTCTCCGGCTGACTGCGGCCGCTACCTTGAGTGAGGAGGGACCTGAAGTCGCACGACGAATAGACAGCTCCGTCTATTTGCAGAAATGTGTTCGTTAGCGATCATTGGCAAGTCGTTGATTTATAACGGTTGATTCGGTTTTTAAAGAACACGCTTTTGGCCTACCAGTTCGCAGAAAAGTGTTCGCGAAATCTCACTTCGTAAATTGTGTTCGCGAGATCTACGCAGCTGTCAGGCTCTTCATTTCGCCGGGTCTGGTGTTCTTGCCGCATGTGTATGAATCTGCTGCATTGCGCCGCTGTTTCCGCGATGGGTTTGGCGTTGCCCGGCTCCTCGTCACATGCTCACAGGTGCTTTTTCTGGTGTTGCGAAAAACGCCTTGCAAGTTATCTCTTTGGCGTTTCAGGCGCGGGTGTCAAGAGCGCTGTGGGGGAGCAGATCACCAGCTTCCTACTGCCGCGCGTCAAGGCAACGTAGAGATGGCGGCGGTTCAGCTTGTGTGGATCTAAAAGCAGCGCGACATCGGTCTCCAGTCCCTTCAGGAGAAGTGTGCTTCCGATGGCACGACGGGGAACGGATCTCGGCATGTGCCGATTCCGCTCACGTGCCTTGATGGCCGCTTCCAAGAATGTTCCACCCCGATGAGCAGCTTCTAGGGCATTGACGCACAGCTTAAAAACCTCGGGCCGGAACTTTCTCACTTCCGATGCGTTCCGAAAATCGTTCAACATGCGCGCTGCAGCGCCGAAGTCTCGCTGGTTGGAAAACGCTAGGGCCGAATGCTCAAGGGCGCTGGCCGGGGTGCGCGAAAGCTTGCTTTGATGGGATGCCACTCGTTTAAGCAGCTGCGACGCTGATAGGCCCGTCATCATCTCTGAAGCAAACTCGACCAAGGTCTCGAGCGCCTTCGAATGGGTCGGATCGAAGTTCCGTGCGAAGGTGATGAAATCCTTGACGTCCAGAGCCTCTACCATCAGCGCGCCTGGCGTTCTACTTGCCGCATCGAGCTGGCCCTCTTGTTGGAACTGTCAAGAATGACCGCGACCGATCCGCCGTGTACAGGAGACTTGGACTGAGCCGCCTTCATTCGCTGCCTGTGATTTTCGTCCTCGTTGCCCGAGAGCTCGATCCATACGACCTCTGATGGTGCCGCGGCAAGATCAATTGGTTCTTCATCCAACAGGTCACGACGGACCTTGAGCAACCACTGTCCAAGTTCGGGAGCGGATGCGTTCTCCCATCGCCACGGTCTCGACAGCCGGCCAAGAGGCGGAAACGCGGTTTGAACATCGGACTTCCAACGGACGGTGGGGCCGTTGAAGTCAAAGATGGCTTGGAGAGGATCTCCCAGCACAGTCACCGGCAGCACATTGGAAAGGGAAACGACGAGAGCGTGCCGGAGCATGTCGCAGTCTTGATATTCGTCGACCAACACGCGGGAGTAAGTTGCACGCAATGCTATGTCCGGATGTTTCGCGTTCAGAAGACCGACCGTGGCCTCCCGGATCTTTCGGTAGTCATCGCCGCCCCTTTCGACGCGCAGAACGGTATTCGACAGACCGCTTCGCATAGGAAAGCGTTGACCTAGCCGCATGGCCCAACTGTCCAATGTCGCGACTCGGTACGCGGCGCTCGGCACTTTGGAGCGGCGCAGCCGTTGTTCCAGCGCCGCTCGTCCCGCATTCGTGTGGGTCGGGTTTCTACACAGTGCCACAGATCGCCGAAATGTTGGGCGTTGGTCCTGGTGCAGTCCGGGGTCCGCTGTGTAGAGCTGGGCTGCTGTCGGGAACGTACCTACGCTAAGGTGAGACATACAGGTGGACAGGGCACCGCGGCCATGTAACGATCTGTCTTTCCCTACCGTTCGCCGCCTCTTGGTGAACATATCAGAGGCGCTCATGGCACTGTCCGATAAGAAGCTAAATCAACTACGCCGAAAAATCACTGAAGGCCTGCGAATTCAGCGAGATACAAGCGAGCCTGTGCCGTATATGGACTCGGCAAATGTTGTGGGCGACGTGTGCTCCAAACAAAATCACACAATCTTCGCGAGACGAGGATGTGGGAAAACCTTGCTACTTCATCATTCGACAACACAACTGGCAAAAACCAAGACACGCTCGGTGTACCTTAACTGCGAGGATTTCAAAAGACATTCCTTTCCCAATGTTCTTATTGAAATATTGGACGCTCTCTTTCGTGAGCTGGAAAAACATTTGCATGGATGGTTCGGGAGAAGCAAGGCATCAAAACTTGTCGTGCAAAATATTCGAGCTGAACTCGCTTCGCTCCGCTCGAAGGCAGATGTTCAAGACGAAACTCTGAAGGCCACCAGTACAACCGGAATTACAGACAAGGTAGAGGCCGGGGTAGGAGGCAAGCTCGACTTTGCTCAGTTCAACTTGAGCGGGAGCAATTCGGTTCAGCAAACACAGCAAACCGAGCGAAGTTTCTCACTACGTAGCGAGAAGCTTAAGGAACTCGACGTTTGGCTGCCGCGTCTCAAAGAGCAAGTGCGCGAAGTGTTTGAACGTTCGTCGACCGTCACAGCTGTATTTTTGCAAATCGACGACCTCTATCATTTAAAAAAGTCCGACCAACCATTCGTGATCGACTATATACATCGCCTCTGCAAGGATCTACCTCTGTATTTTAAAATCGCGACCCTGCGTCATGCATCGTCGTTGTATATGGATTTGGACAATCAGCCAATTGGGGCTCAGGAGCGTCACGATTATCAACCGATTAATATTGACTATACATTTGCCGATTTTCCTAAGACCAGAGAGCAAAATAGAAAAATTCTGAACGAATTCGGAAAAGCAGTTGGAATTTCCGCCGGTGATATTGGGTCTTTGTTTAAAGGCGCTGGGTTTGATCGACTTGTAATGGCGGGCGGCGGAGTACCGCGAGATACTTTATCGCTGTTTTTAGAGGTTCTCAGCACTACCCAATCCGAAGGAAACGATAAAATCGGCAAGGACGATGTTCGGCTAATGAGTAAATCAAATTTTGAAAAACGAATTGAAGAGCTCAAACAAGACTCGGAAGGCGGGGAGCAGGACGTTTTGATGCGTGGCATCTACGTCATTAGAGAGTTTTGCCTATCGAAGGGAACCAACGCGTTTCTAGTCTCTGAAAAGTCGCTTCAACAGAACGATAATTTTCGACACCTGATATATCGACTTCTCGACTACAGAATCATTCATAGCACTGCGTCTGCTCTTACCCATAAATCGCAAGCCGGAACTTTTCAGGGTTTTGTTGTAGATATCGGCTGCTACGCACATCTTCGCAAGTTGGACGGGCGATTTTCGGAATTGGATGTTTCGGCTGATGCCGCCAAAGACCAGCTGAGATCAGCTCCAATTTTGGATGAGGGCGATTTCAAATCTTTGTTTGCGAACGCTCCTGCCAACGTAGAGGGCGCGCTGTTGGCAGATGATCCTGTTGAGGCGTGACGCGGGGGTAGGCGCCTGAGCCGCCTTACGCTCGGGCAGCATCCAAACTCTCGCTGCTCGAGGGCTTGGCCGTCATAGATCGGTAGTTCTACGCGTTCTTATGTGCGAGCCGATTCCCTGCAGAGTCGAAAAGTACTGATTTCGACGTGACGGACTTTTGGCATGACCTCTTTCCAAGATGCAACTTGCAGAATTCACCGTCCGTACGGGGCACACCTACCTACGTCGGTCGTGGATGGCGGTTTCCTGATGATGGCGTTCGTGATCTGGATCGATTTCAGCGGCAACGGCTTCAAGCGCTTCAATGTACGCGGTGGGCAGCCCGTGCTCTCTCGCGCCAGCGACAACGTGCGCTCTGTACCAAGTCCACGGCACCAGAGAAGCATCCGTGTTGGTCGCGAAGTACGTTAAAGCCTGGACTATCTTTCCTTGGAGGTCCACCTCCACACTCTTCTCTTGATAACCGAAACCCAGGCCTTCGAAACGATCAAGCGCGGACTTTTCGAGGGCTTTGATTTCATACAGCACCCCGTACACCGACGCATCAAAAGCATCGCTGACGATGACGTCGCACTTTCCAGAACCGTCCTTCTTGCTGATCTTGTGCCAGCGAAGTTGATGCCCCGCCAGACGGGCTATACCCATTGCACGTGCGGATGGCACCCGGCCTTGCAGACGGTGCGTGGACATATTTGAGCCGTACGCGAAGTACGTCAAGACGGCGGAATGGTCGAGTTCATTCATCTTCAAAAATCCAACAGGTGGCGGGGTGTTTGCAAGAGGAGTCGTTGCTGACACGCTGATGCGAAGCGTGGACGCCTGTCCCTCTGCTCTCGTTCTGGTGGCGCCTGGATTGTGTATTCAAAACTGGTCCGAGAGTTCACAGGGGCGCCGCGGAAACGTCGGCGGTTTTTGCCACGACATTGACGCGACGCTTGAGTGATGAACATTAGGGTGCGTCGTCAGACCGCTGGCTTGGACCCGCAAGTGCGGACATCCGTCGGCGCGGTCTGGTCGCTGTGCTCCCCGGAGATGGGGCTCGCCAGTGTCCAGGACCGATTCCGGCAGATCGAGCCCAAGGTTCTGGTGGCCGTCGACGGCTACCGGTTCGGCGGCAAGCCATACGACCGCCGGGCGCCGCTCGACGATATCCTCGGCGCGCTGCCGACGGTGAGCGGCATCGTCTGGATTCCGCATCTCGATTCGCAGCGCGCATGCCCGCGCAGGTGGCGGCGCGCACGACGGTGCTCTGGGAAGAGGCGCTCTCGACATCATCGCAAGCGCAGCCGGCGCCGCTACCGGCCGACAACCCGCTCTGGATCCTCTACTCCTTGGACACGACGCGCCTGCCCAAGGCGATCGTCCACGGACACGGCGGCATCCTGGCCGTCGTACATGGCGCTGTTCGTCCAGCTGCGGCCGGGTACCGCGTTAGACGCGGAGCTGGAGGAACGGATCCGGCGTGCGTTGCGCACGGCCTTAAGCGCCCGCCATGTGCCCAACGAAATCCTCCAGGTTCCCGGGGTGCCCAAGACCATCATCGGCAGGAAGCTGGAGCTGGCCGTCAAGAAACTCCTCCTCGGCCACGCACCGGAAAAAGTCATCAACCGCGATGTGCTGGCCGAACCTGGATGCATCGATTGGTATGTGGCCTTCGCCCGGGACTTGGGCGGCCGGCTCGGCGGGGGCGGCTCGTAGCGACCCCGGCGCGGCTAGTTCCCGTTTCGGATGCGCTTGCCGATACGGCGGATGTACCAGCCGGCCCATGCCAGCATCAGGCCCACGTACAGGAGCGCCATGGCGGCCGCAGGCGCCCAGCCCGGAATCGACGACGTCAGCCCCGCCAGCATCGATTCCCGTGGCAGCCGGACCATGCTCCAGATGACGATCAGCGGGATCACGCCGAAGATCGCGGCTGTCCATCCGAGCCACCAAAGCTCGCGCCCTCGCTCGCGCATCGCCGTGCCGTCGTAGCCGAACTTGCCCGCGAGCCATTCATCCATGGGTGCTCCTTCTTTGACCCGAAGGATAACGAAGAGCGGTGCTGCAAGGAACAGACGGCCGCGCGGTCCGGCTCTGGCAGCGAAGTCTCTCTGCGCGCAGTGGCCGCGTCCTACGTGCTCGCGAACCAGTGCAAGGCAACGTCGGGCCCTCACACACACAGGAGCCAAGATGCCCACGACCCGTGCCCCCGCAGATGCATGCACCCTTCTCGACGCGGATCACCGCAAGGTCAAAGCCATGTTCAAGGACTATGAAGCCTTGACCAAGTCGCGCGCCGCGAGCGCCGCGCAGAAGAAACGCGACCTTGCCAACGAGATCTGCATGGAGTTGACGATTCATGCGCAGATCGAAGAAGAGATCTTCTATCCGGCGCTGCGCGAAGCCATCAAGGACACGGACCTGCTCGATGAGGCCGAGGTGGAACACGCCGGTGCGAAGGACCTGATCGCACAAATCCAGGCGGCGGCGGAAGTGGACGACATGTTCGACGCCAAGGTCACGGTCCTCGGCGAGTACATTGATCACCATGTCAAGGAAGAACGCAACGAGATCTTTGTGAAGGCTCGCGCCGCACGCAAGCTGGACCTGGTTGGCATGCGCGACCTTCTCACGGCGCGCAAGGAAGAACTGATGGGCGAAATGGCCGTCGCCTGAGCCGCCTCACATTCACTAGTCTTTCAGCAGGAATCACATGGGAATCATCTGGACCATCCTCATTGGCTTCATCGCCGGACTGGTCGCTCGTGCATTGTTGCCAGGCAAGCAGGCCATGGGTTTCATCCTGACCGCCGTGCTGGGCATCGTCGGCTCTCTGCTTGCCACATATCTCGGGCAAGCGATGGGGTGGTACACCGCAGGGGCAGGCGCTGGGTTCATTGCCTCCGTTCTCGGAGCGATCGTGGTCCTGGTCATTTACGGTTTGGTCGTGAGTCGTCGCTGACCATCTCAGTCTGCGCCGCTCTGCGTGGCAGGCTCGCTGGCTGAAAAGACAAGAGCTCGCTGCGGCGGCGCGAGAAGTCCGGCGGCCAGTGAGCCGCCGACAGCCCGGCAAGCGGGCTGTTTCCTCGCCAGACCAACATTCCCGAATGCGCTGATCAAACAAGCGAATTGCTTGTTCAAACAGCGTTTGCTCACGCGGTTTGTCGCCATTCGACAAAACCTAATTGACAGTCGCTATATCAATTTATACGGCAACTCCGAATTAAACCTATTCGACAACTCAATTGAGGGGTGCGCCGGATTCTCTCCGGTTGTCACGCGTGCGTTGTCCGCGCGCAAATCGCGCGGACAGTTGCAATGAGGGAGTTTTTGAGCTTGAATGACCGAATCTTCAACAACGGTCCAGGCTCGATCATGTAAATCGCAAAGAAACCCCCGCGCTGTTAGCGCAGCGCGGGAGCATCCGGTTGGCAATCCACTTCGACAAGTGTTGCTTTGAACAATACGCCTCAAAAAGCGTGTCGTCAAGGGCGGGGGAGATGCTTTTCCGGAGTTTTTGCAATTCTTGAGTGGCCGGCACACACCATGTCACCTGCAAGCTCTCTGCATCAGTTCAGTAATGTTCAAACCCTGTTCGACGCCTCGGGCGTCATGGGTCATTCCCCTCCCGGCGCGGAGCTGCATCGGCCCCCGCTCAGTGCGAAGGCCTGTTTGGTTCCTGCAGGCGCAGGAGTGGGGGGGCCGGAGGCTGTCCCATTTCATACCGGACGCCACTTGGTCGGGATCACGGACCAGCATGACTTCAATCTCGCCCATTGGCCAGATCTGGAAGTGAGCGGGCTCAGTCAGAAAAAGCTCGATACCTACCTGAGCCGGAAAAACGGCATTCGCCTCTATATCGAAGGGGCCGACCACGAAGCAATCAGGGCCGCGTCCGGCGTCGGCGTTCGTTGGATCGAACGGCTGATTCGTCGGTGCATGAAAATCCACTCGGACGGGAGGATTTACGGCTGGAGAGCGTTGGTCCGGTACTACCGGATCGAACCCTATGTGCGCAAGAAGAAAGTCCAGCCGGACCCATTTGGCCGGGGTTGCGCCGGAAGCCTGCAATCCTTGTTGCTTCGCGAGCCGGATTTCGAGCGGCGGTTCCGCAAATATATTTTTCAGCCCGCATCGCCCGGCAAGCTCAAGCAAATCAACAAACCCCTCAACGTAATCTGGCAATGGTTTCTGGCTGAATTGCGCAAACTCGGGTATGAGGTTCGCAACGAGTGGCCGTTTTCGACGCGGTCCATGGGCTACTCGGCGGTGGCGCGGTATCTGGAGCAGTTGATGCGGGCTAATCCCGCGAAAGCCGCGCACCTGATCGGCGGCAAATCCCTGGCCGACAAACTCAAGGCGGGCGACGGCGTGGATCGGCCGAAGTTCCGGCCGTATCAGCGCGTCGAGATGGACGCTCACAAGCTGAATGGAATTTTCTGCATCCTGGTTCCGCATCCGCTGGGCGGCCATACCCCGAAGATCGTTCGGCGCCTCTGGGTGATCGTCATCGTCGAGATCTACAGCCGCGCAGTGCTCGGCTACTACCTGAGCATGAACCCGGAAGTCGACAAACAAGACGTGCTCCGCGCGATCAAGTCCGCCTTGACCTTCTGGGAATCCAGGGAACTGTCGATGGGCAACGTCCGCTATGCAGACGACGCAGCGCTGCCTTCGGGGCATGACGAGCGCTACATGGGCCTTTGCTGGGACGAGATGAGCGTGGACGGGGCGCTGGCGGAGACGTGCAAAACAGTCACGGACGCGCTGCGCAATGTCGTGGGCTCGACGCTGGTGGATCCTTCGCGCGGCTTTGCATCACGGCGGCTGAAGGATGACAGGCCCTTCATCGAAAGCTTCTTCCGTACCTTGGGTGTGCGATCGCTCAATCGCATGACGAATTCGACCGGAAGCAAGCCGTCCGACAAGAAGGGACGCGATCCTGCGCAGGTCGCGATCGCCAGCGAGTTCCAGCTCGAGTACCTGGAGGACCTGCTGGATGTGCTGATCGCGAACTACAACGCGACGGCGCACGCCGGGCTGGGTTACCGCTCGCCGCTGCAGGCGCTGGATTTTGCGACGACCCGCGACGAGGCACCACCGATCCGCCGCGCGGACCCGCATCTGGTGAGCGGCCTGTTGAGCGTGACCAAGCTGTGCGTGGTCAAAGGCGGCCACCGCGAAGGGCGCCGGCCCTTCGTCAACTTTTTTGGCGCGAGCTATAGCGGCGAAATCCTGATCGGACGCCACGACCTCGTGGGCACGAAGATCGCCGTGACGAACCATCTGGAGGATGACGCACGGTTTGTCAAGGCAGCAACGGCCAGTGGGCATTCGCTGGGTCTGCTGCGCGCGGCAGCACCTTGGAACGGCCTGCCGCATTCGCTCGCGATCCGCAAAGCCGTGCAAGCTTTGATCCACGACCACAGGTTCCGCGTCGCGGCCGGCGAGGATCCTATCTCGGCGTTCATCAACTTCGCAGAATCCGCACCTGGGCGCAAGTTGCCGCCTCATCCGGCCTACCTGGCCATGCGTCGGATCAAGACCGCGCTGGCGCGTCGCGGTGAAGATGCCAACCCTTTGATCCACACGGCACTGGCCCGGGACCGCTTGGACGAAGAGCGCGAGTCTCGCGCGGAAGCAAACGACGGGGGACCGGGCGTTCCACCGCCTGCACCAGCTGCAGGGCGTCGCCAGCGCCCCCTTGCAACCCGGCCCCCGCGCCAAAGAGCCTGCCCATGCACCGCATGGCCGCAAGCAAGTAGGCGCGCCATGTCCGGTCTGCTTGACAAACACCTCGACAGCCCGTTGCCCCGGCATGTCGACAGCAACCATCCGATCCTGCAGCAGCAGTATGCCGTCCACACCCCCGATCGAGGGCATGGCCCGCACGCTGGGCGACTGGATCGCCCGCAAAAAGACGGGCGGCAGCATCTACGGACCGTCCCGCTTCGGCAAAAGCAAGGGCATGCGCTGGCATCTGCTTGATCTTCTGCAGCAGCGATTCGGCAGAGCCATCCCCCTGCACATGTGGTCCCGCGTTCCGGGAATCCAGAAAAGCCCGACCGAGTTCTGGAAAGCCTTGTTGGTGGCGACCGGCCACCGGTACGCGAACGACCGGCATACCTGTGCGAAGCGCCATACCATGTTTGCGGAGCACCTCATGTCGACCGCGAAGGCCTGCGGCAGCAATTTCGTGGCGCTCCTGATCGATGAGGCGCAATCGATGACGCTCGAGGAGTGGAACTGGATTCTCGGGCTGCAGAACCTGCTGGATGATCAGCAACATCGTCTCAGCGTGTATACGGTCTCGTCGCATCAGATGGGCTACCACTACGAGCTGATGTCCCACTCCGATCACGCGCACGTCGCCGCCCGGTTCATGGTTGCTCATGCGCCGTTTTCGGGCCTGACCTGCGAAGAGGAAATCAAGTTCGTTCTGGAGGGCTACGACTTCGCGAGCGAATGGCCCAAGCGCTCGGGGGTGTCCTATCTGGCGCACTTCGCGCCCGAGGCGTATGCGCGCGGCGAACGTCTGGCCCACTGCGCCCCCACCGTCTGGCGCGTGATGAACGCGCTGCTGCCGCGGGACTATGGCGGCGAACCCAACTTCCCCATGCAGCATCTGGCGCTGTCGGTGGAGATGATCCTGCTCAACCTGGCTCACGGTGAAGACTGGGAAGACGTGACAGGTGAGGAGGCCTGGCTGGAAGCGTTCGTGGAAAACGCGTTCACCGATCACATGCGCCTGATTTCGGCGGAGCTCCCCCGGCGCCGCAAGGTTGCGTAGTCCATGACCACGATGGCAACAACGGGGGCCTTCGGCCCCGTCGCCGGCGAACGCCGGCTCAGTCGTGACCGGCGGTTTCGGCGCGTGGCCTGGACGCGCGGCAGCATCGCGCCGTACACCTCGACGTGGATCGTCATCCAACGATTCATGGTTCTGAACCAGCCAAGTCCACAGTCGTTCGAGGCTGATTTCATTCGCAACGATGCCAGCGGCATGGCGATGTCCCTGGACTGTTCGGTGCGCCCGGAGCGATCGCTGCGGCTGTCGCGGTTCTGCCGCGTAACCGGCGAAGATGCCGGATCCTTGCAGGGGTCACAGGTGGGGCACTACCCGGAAAGCCTCTGGCCACTGTTCGGCCGGTTCGTGGTCTGGTGTCCGGCGTGCCTGGCCGAAGGGTTCCACAGCGTACTGTTCTCGCTGTGCGGCCTTCAGCAATGCCCCGTGCACAACCTGCCCTTGGAATATCGGTGTCGCTGCGGGCTGACCATTCCCCACGGAAAGCTCGGCAGTCCGTTCCGGTCGCCAGGTTGCTGCCGATGCGGCCGCGTGTTCCTCGAAGCCGCGGCCGCAAGGGCGCCAAAGCCCAATCCGGCCCGCGACGCCGTGCTGGGGGAACTCGCGGATTGGCTGCTGGGTGCGGGCAGCCGGTTTTGTTTCGATCTGCGCGAGCCTTGGTCGATCTACCCTGGCATTGAGCGCTACATGGCCCACGCCCGGCATTGGGCCCAGGTGCTTGCGGTACCCACCCCCCAGCTCGCTGGAACAGCGCGGGTGTTCCCGAGCTTTGCAGCGAAGGTTGGGCGTGTTCGTCGCATGGGTTCGGCGGAGAAGCGGTGCGCGTGCGGCATGACATTCCGGAAACTCCGGATTTCGAAGCTGCCTGTGCGATCTTCAAGGCGATCAAGCGTTATCTGCTGCGGCGTGTGCTACACAGACAGGCACGGCGATGGGCCGACGCATTCGCCCGGTCCTCGGACGAAGCCTGGATCCTTCGTCATCTGCGGACGGTTCCGGCATCGCAAGATGCGTGGTGCTTGCTGCTGTGGTGGCAGTCGTGCGTCTTGAGCGTGGGCCTGCGCGACTGGTTCCGGCGCCGGTCGTACGAGATGCCCCCTTCATGGAATGGAGACCCTTTCGCTGGCTTTGCGCCCGACAGGTCCTCGCATCCGTTGCATCTGGTGTTCGGGAGAACCGGGCGGCGATGGCTTCTGCAATGGACGACTGCCGGCAGCTTGCTGATGCTCTGGGCTGCTGCGCGCAAAGCCGCAGCGGCGGCGGTGGCGCAGGGCGGGCTGATCTGGGGGCACGGCGTGGTCGGCGAACGTGTGGTCCCGGCCTGGAGTGCCGCAAGCAACCGCGCCGGAAAGTTGGCGCTGTGCATGGATGCTCCGCAGATGCCCTGCTGGAGTGCGCGCGCAAGCACAGACAAGGCGGCGAGGGTGCGGCGGGCGCAGGAACAGGCCGGCGAGCGGCGCGCTCATCTCGCGTCGCAGTGCGCGCCGGATTGCGCCTGGTACGACCACGAAGCGACAACCTGGACTGACGGGCCAAGGCTCGATATCACCGGGACAGCCGATGCACGGAAGCGGCATCTCCTCGGCGAGACGCGTTGCTTCTTCATGATTGCGCGGTTGCCGCACGCCGACGGTGAGCGGTTCGCCGCGCAAAGCCTGTCGCATCCCGTGGCAGCCATTGCTAACTCGTCCGCCGGCGCGATCCATGGTCTGCGCATGGCGCTGGCACGGTGGAAAGAAGAGGGCGGTCCCTTGCGGGGTAAGAGGTGACAGGAATGCGAGGTGCCCGGTGAGCAGCCTCAGGAAATGAAATCCAGACCGCTGCACCGCGGTCATTTCGCCTTCCTGCGCGCGGTGCTGCAGGGGGCAGATTCCGAATGACCGGCGAGCACGTGCCGCTTGGTCGCCACCGAGACGCCAGCCGTGGTTATTCCCGGGTGATCGACTTTTCCACGCGCAAGACAAGATCGCTGGCCGGCACGCCGAAGCCTTTCGCGACCCGTAGGATCAAGCCGAGGGAAGGCTGTCGTTCGCCGCGCTCGAGCTTGCCGTAATAGGACCGATCGACGTTGGCCAGGACGGCGAACTGGTCCTGCGCAATTCCCTGCCTGAGGCGCTCAGCCCGGATCACGTCCCCGAAAGCAGTGGCCACCGCCGGCTCGAACGAGGTTGAGCGCGGCGCCGGGGCAAGCTTTTTCTTGGGGAGCGAAGACACCCGGTGAGGGTGCCGAATATGCTATCTTTTTGACCACAGCATATATGCCGTCAGTCTGCTTGGAAGCCCATCATTTTTCAACGGGCCAAGCGACCGCCTCTGTTCACCGCATAGACCTGGGGGCATAGGAATGAACGATACGCCGCTTCCGATGACGGATCTTGGCCTTCTCGAGCAAGAAATCCTCAGCCAACCGCCCGAGGCTGCACTTCCCGCGAACTTGCCGGACCGCTGGCTCAGGCTGATCGCCCGGGATCTCGAGCTGGCCGATTCGGTTGACACGGACGCCCCCTCGGTTGCGGCCATCAGTGCCGCCGCACCGCTCGCGCTGATCTACAGGATTCTGGACGGCAAGGGTGAGGCAGGGGAGGCGTCGATCCCCGTCGAAGTGCTGCTCGGGTACTTTTTCGACTTCCGGGTGGAAGTGAATTCAGAACTCGTCAGCCGGCTGACGCGAACCCGGTTCGAGCCGGCCACGCTGCAGTCGATATTTTCGAACCGAACGCTGGCGCTCAGGCAAGCCCAAAGACTGGAGGCAGAACCCCTCGAGTCCACCGGCATGCCTGACGGGCGCAACAAGATCGGCACCGCTGCGCGCTAAGCATCATCTGGCGCTTCAGGTCGCTTTTTGCTCAGGGGCTGACTTCGGTTCGCCCGCGGAGCGGCTCTCCAGCGTTTGGCACGGGACAAGGGAATGCACCCCCTTGTGATGGCACAGGCCTCGGGACCTGAGTCCGTGCGCCACTACATGCGTATGCATCCATCACGATCACTCGGGTGTAGTTTGGACTGGAACACTGCCGTTCGTCTTCGCGCGCGAATGCGTCGGACGCATGTCTTTGAATTGACCGGATCGCTGCGCGCACGGGGTCTGCGCCGTGCGCAGCGCCATGCCAAGAGACAATGGCGCATGCAAGTGATCTTCATCCGTCATGGCGAAAGTACCGGCAATGCCGGCCAGCCGAGTTTCGACCTTTCTAAACTCGAATTGACCCCGACGGGCCATGACCAGGCCGCACGGATGGCCACCGCTTGGGCGCAAACTCCTACGTTGATCGCATTGTCTCCGTACTTGCGCACGCGCTTGACGGCGCAGCCCACCATCGACCGCTTCCCGCAGGTGCCTGTCGAGATCCTTCCCATGGAGGAGTTCACTTACCTGGAGCCGAGCCGCTGGAACGGCACCTCGCGCGCGGAGCGGCTACCGCACATCGAGGCTTACTGGCAGACGGCTGATCCGGCGTACCGTGACGGTCCAACCGCAGAAAGTTTCGACACGTTGCTTGGCCGCGTCGAGTCCACCTTGGGGTGGCTGCAGAAGCTCCCACCGCAGTCGCTTGTCTATGCCTTCAGCCACGGTCAGTTCATGCAGGCTGTCCGCGTTTCGTTGTTGCACCCGGGATGGAGCTCTAGGCAGCGAATGGCCCACTTCTGGCCGTTCAACGCCAAGTACCCGATCCTCAATGTCGAACGGCTTGAGATCTGCTACGCGGACGGGTGTTGGACAACGGAACACATAAGTCAATCATCCATGTAGCTCGAGGTCACACCGTTCCTTGACGTCCTCGCGGGGGCGGCTGCAGCATGGTGGTGAGACGTCAGGGGCGACGGCCGCGGCGATCGCCGCTCGTCGTTCGAGAACGTCCAAAAGCTCCATCGGATCGAAGGGCTTGATCAGGTGCGGGAGGCGATGACCGCCGCATTCATCGACATCTTTATCAGACAATTCGCAGTGCGGTCTATACCTCGCAGGTGACCGCGAGAGAAAACAAGAAGCTCGCCGGGCAGGGCCGTCCTGACGGATCAGCAGCAGCCTTGCGCAGATCAGACGGAAGATCTCTAGTGCAGTTGAAACCGCGGATCGCCATGCCCATGCCGGAAGATTAGGAGCAGCTGTTGGGTGGGTAATCGACGGAAATGGTGGTACCGAGTCAGGCACGTTCAAGACAGCGGTGGGTATTCGACGGAATCTGACCATCCTTTTCTCGTGAGAGCCGGCCAAGGGTGGGTAATAGACGGGTTGGACTGGCAGGGGAGGGCCGAATTGACGTCTTTTCAGTCCCTTAACCCCTTCCTGAGTTAACGCGTGGGTCTTTTCAGGTCGACGGACGCCGTCTTTTACCCACCCACCCTGTTCATTCCGGTCCGAACCGTCTATTACCCACCCTGGCATCTCTGCAGGCCACGCCCAAAGTGCCGGCGCCATGGGAGTTCGAAATCAGGTGCGATTGGCACGGCATTGCACTCCCAGCACGGGGCCTGCGTTGGCAGGAATCCGCAATTCAGCTGAACACGGCGATAAGGACCTGACGCCTGACTGTTGCGGAGTTCACTTCACCGTGAGCGCTCGCCAAGGTCGCGAACGTACTAGCGTCGACCAACTATTAGCATTCGGGCAGTGTGGGGCGCACTACCTGCAGTAAGCACCGTTCGCCGTCCCCCGCATGCCATTCCGGTCCGCCCACGAGGCTTCGAGCCGGAACGATTTCTTTCCAATCGACCACCTAAGTTCTATGACATTCACGGCGAATTAATTCTTTTGCTCAGTAATCTAGGGGTCCACAAAGGGACATTCAATTACATGTGAAGACATGTCGTTACGCTCGCTTCCAGCAATTGCCATTCTCGGCAATGCAATTAATTCAAACGAATTAACGAGGGAGTCCGTATGCGTAACGACATGGATGCCGTGCACGGCAGCCGCCTGCGTACCCGAATCCAACGGTTGGCGTTGTCCACCGCCACGGCCGTCGCGCTGCTGGGCGCCTCTGGCTGGGCTCACGCCGGCTGCTCCCTGAGCTTCACTTCGCCCAGCAAGGGCGCGAAGGTCACGTCACCCAACATCACGGTGTACGGCACGGGAGGAGGGGACGCGACCACGGGCGACGCCGGCACCGTGACCGCGACGCTCAATGGTTCCCCGTTCTTCAGCTACTCGGGCTCCTTCACAGCCGTCGTCTCGTTCCTCGAAGGCCGCGGCGTCCCGGTAACGCTGCGCGAGGGCCCCAACTACCTCGCGGTGTCCGGCAGCGTCGGCGGGTGCGGTGCATCGGACTACATGACGGTGTACTACGACACCACCGATCTGGCGCCGCGCAAGAACAAGGGCGACGGCACCGAACGCAACGGACCGCAGTCGTGCACCGGCAACCCCATCAACTTCGCGATGGGCAACAAGGTGCAGGAAGAGGAAGACTTCCGCAGCGCCTCAGCGCACTTCCCGCTCAGGTTCGCCCGCATCTTCAACAGCGCCGATGGCTACTGGCGGTACACCTACGCCACGCGGCTGCGGATCAGCGCAACCGAAGTCGTGCTCCTGCACGCCAACGGCCGCGAGTCGCCCTTTGCGCGCAGCGGCTCGACCATCACCCCCGATGCGGACGAACTCGGCACGCTCTCGCAGGTCGGCACCGGCTGGCGCTATGTCGACCAGGACAACATCCAGTACGAGTTCAATGCCGCGGGGCGCCTGACCAAGCAGGCCCATCCCTACGGTTGGCAGCACATCCTGACCTATGGCACCAATGGCGCCGTGACCGTGGCGGACGGCTTCGGCAACAGCCTGAGCTACACCGAGGATGCCCATTTCCAGCCGCGCACGCTGACCACGCCCAACTTCAGCGTCGCGTACAACTACGACACGGCCAACCGGCTCGTGTCCGCCGTCAAGACCGCCGGCGCGGACGTGACGACCCGCACCTACCACTACGAGAACCCGACCCACACGCGCTTTCTCACGGGCGTGACCGACGAGTTGGGCGTGCGCTTCGCCACCTACACCTACGACACCCTGGGCCGCGCCACGAGCACCACGCATGCCGGCAATGCCGGCCTCACGCAGGTCGCCTACAACGCCAACGGCACCACCACCGTCACTGACCCTGTGGGCCGGGCCACGACCTACCACTACGTCATCGTCAACGGCGTCAAGCGCATCTCGCAGATCCAGGGCGAACCGGCGCCGGGATGCCCAGCGAGCAACTCCTCGTTCACCTACGACACCCGAGGCCTGCTGGCCAGCCAGACCAGCGCCACCGGCAGCGTCACCAGCTTCACCTACAACACCCGAGGCCTGGAGGCCTCGCGCACGGAAGCGCTCGGCACGCCCGAGCAAAGAGCGATCGCCACGACCTGGGACGCCACGCTGCCCGTGCCCACGCTGGTCGCCCAGGCAGGCCGGGACACGGCCTATACCTACGACACCAACGGCCGGCTGCTCACGGAGACCGTCGCCGACACCGGTGGCACCTCCGGCACGGCGCGCACGAGCCAGCGGACCTACACCCCCGAAGGCCTGGTTCACACGCAAACCGAGCCGAACGGCGCCGTGACCACCTATGCGTACGACACCCGCGGCAATGTGCAGAGCGCGACCAATGCGCTGGGCCATGTCACCGCGTACACCTACGACACCGCCAACCGCCTCACGAGCCAGACCGACCCGAACGGGCTGGTCACCACGTTCACCTGGGATGCGCGCGATCGCCTGCTCTCGCGCACGGTGGGAACCGGCCCTGGCCAGACGACGGCCTTCACCTACAACACCACCGGCACGATTGCGACCACCTCGCTGCCGACTGGGCTGGTCACCACCTACACCTACGACGCCGCGCAACGCCTGACGGGCTGGAGCAACAACCGCGGCGAGAGCGGCTCCTACACGCTGGACCCGGCCGGCAACCGGCTGACAGAGCAGATCCTCAACAGCGCGGGCTCGATCGCGTGGACGACGGCGCGCACGATCAACAAGCTGAACCGCGTTGCGACCCAGGTCGAGGGTGGCAGCCAGACCGAGAGCTTCAGCTACGACGCCAACGGCGACCGCATCGCGCAGACCAATGGACTGAACCAGAGCACCAGCTGGGGTCTGGATGCGCTGCGGCGGGTCAAGACCATCACCGATGCGGCGAACGCCAGCACCAGCCTTGGCTACAACGCGCTGGATGCCGTGACCCAGGCCAGCGACTTCAACGCCGTGGCCACCAGCTACAACCGCGACGCGCTGGGCAACGCCACGGCCGAGTCCAGCGCCGACATCGGCCCGCGCGGCACGCAGTACGACAGCCTCGGCCTGCCCAGCCAGATCACGGATGCACTGGGCCAAGCCACCACCGTGACCCGGGACGCCCTGGGTCGGCCCACTGGCCTCGTGTTCGCCGATGGCAAGACCACCACGCTGCGCTACGACCTGAGCGCCAACAGCAAGGGCTACCTGTCGGAGATCCTCGATCGCAGCGGCACCACCGAGTACACGCGCGACATCCATGGCCGCGTCACGCTCAAGAAGCAGACCTTGGCCAACGCCAGCGTGCAGCAGGTCGCCTACAGCTACAACAGCGCCACCGGCCAGCTCGCGAGCATCACCTACCCGTTGACCGGCGTGCTGAACCATGTCTACGACACGACCGGCCGCCTTGTGCAACTCGACTGGAATGGCGCGCCGCTCCTGGCTGCCGTCACCTGGAACGCCTTGGGCCAGCCCACCGGTTGGAACTGGGCCTTCACCAGCACCACACCGAAGCTCGCCGCCAGCCGCAGCTACGACAGCGCCGCGCGGCTGACCCAGACCGAGTTCAGCAGCTACACCTACGATGGGGCAGGGCGCATCGGCAGCCTCACGCAGAACCTGTTTGGCCCGGCCGACAGCGATCCGAGCCAGAGCACCATCGCCGCGGCCGACATCACCTGGAGCATCGGCTACAGCGCCACCGGCCGCATCACCAGTTTCGCGACCACGGCCGACAGTGCCAGCTTCGGCTACGACGCCAATGGCAACCGCACCGCCAGTACCCGCCTTCTGGCGGGACAGACCACCAATCGCAGCTACACCTTGCTGCCCGGTGCCAACCGCCTGGCGGGCTTCAGCCAGACGATCAACGGCAGCAGCGGCACCAGCGTGGCCTATGGCTACAACGCCAACGGCGATCTTTTGAGCGATGGCCTCAGGAGTTACGGCTACGACGCCGAAGGCCGCCTGGCCACGGCCACCACCGGCGCCACCGACGTGAGCCCGACCACGCGCTACGCGCACAACGCGCTGGGCCAGCGGGTGTTCAAGACCGAGCCGCTGTACCCGCCGAGCCAGGGGGACGAGAACGATCCCGGCTTCTGGAGCAGCCTGGTGGCGTTCTTCACGAAGCTGTGGAGCCCGGCCACGGTCGAGGCGGAGCACTTGGGGTATGCCTATGTCTACGACGAGAACGGCACGCTGATCGCGGAAGTGGGCAGCGGCGGCGCGAACAGCGCCGGGCAGGCGCAGTACATCTATCTGCCGACGGCGAACGGGCCGGTGCCGGTTGCGGCGGTGATCGACGGTGCCACCTATGCGGTGCACAGCGATCACCTGAATACGCCGAGGAAGCTCAGCAATGCCGATGGCCAGGCGGTCTGGCAGTGGAGCTACAGCGCGTTCGGGGAGGACAGGCCGACGATCGCGAAGAACAGGTTCGCGAACCTCGAAACGACGCCGAATCCGGGCACCACGAACATCTCGGAGGTCAAGTTCAAGCTGCGGTATCCGGGGCAGTATGCGGATGACGAGAGTGGCTTGTTCTACAACTACTACCGGAGCTATGACGCGAAGACGGGGCGGTACAGCCAGCCGGACCCAATCGGACTGGATGGCGGGTGGAATCGGTTTGGGTATGTGGATGCGAATCCGCTAAGCTTTGCCGATCCGCTTGGGCTGGACAGCACCAGCTACCTGAACATGTCGGGCGGCAGAAGCCTTTTGAATGGGCCTTCCAATGGAAACTGGGGTGGAAAATGTTGGAGCGGCGGGCAGTACTCATGCGGCGGCAACCCTGTTGGCAACGCGCCACCCACGGACAGCGGAGACGCATGCTATCAACGACACGACATGTGCTATGTGTCATGTGGTTCGAACAGGGCCTGCCGAGCGGGCTGCGACAGGACAATGGTGGATGAACTACAGCGCTTACCGGACAACCCGAGGGACTGGCCGCAGCCTCCAAGGCCCGGTACTGAAGCGGACAGTCGTGCATATAGAGACTCCGCAATAGGCAGCTTCAGGCAATGAAAAGTCTCAGGCTGTGGGGGCCCTTTGTCTGCGCTTCGCTGCTGACATTTTTGGCGTACAAGACGTTCTGGGCAGCGGAAAGGTACTATCTTTTCCTGTCGCTACTTGGAATCTTGAGTTGCTTTTTTGCCGTCATGGTTCTTAAAAGGACCGGCCGAACATGGAGTGCTGTAGCGGGCGTGACTATTGGCCTTCTGATCGGGCAATGGTGGTTCGTCGAGAACTTGATATTGCGAGCTTTTTGGCGGTTCGGCGGATTCGCTCCGTAGATCGACTCAAGCGGACGCAGCGCAGACTCGCCGAGCGCACGGCAGGAATCGTATGGTGAGCGCGCGTTTGTGGTCGGGAGCATCCCCGCCAGTGAATGAATTCTGCTCTCACATTCGAAGGAACGCTCATGGCCGACTGCAGCCAAAACCTGCACAGCTGATAAGCGACTTTCCACAGTATCGCGGCGGTATCAACGCCCGCTAGCTTTGGGGTGGAGCAGAGAAGACCTTGACCACCTCGTACATACCGGGGTCGAACTTCGCTATGGCGAGTGCCTGGTCAAGGAATGGTGACGCCACCGGGTTTGAGCGCATCGCTTGGTAGTGCTCGGCGCTTTCCCACTGCGCGTACATCGTGACTTTTGTACCGTCGACACTGCGATGAAGAGCTGCGGAGACGAAGCCCGGCACGTTGCGGACGGACGTGTCCGTGGCGCGTGCTAGTAGCGTGAGGAGCTCCGATTGATTCGCAGGCTCGACCGTGAAGACGTTGATGAGGGTGACGAATCCTGTCTTCTCGGCAATTGTGGTCACGTGAATTTGCTCCGGTTCATGGGAGGAAAGATGGCTCGACGCGCCACTTTTTTGATGGCGGTCGATAACGACTGCTCTTGGCATTGTTGCCGGAACAGAGGTCAGTGCGCACGCGCTTCAGCGACCGGTGCGACTGACCGGTATTCCCCGGTCTCCTTGTCGGTGCCCACGGCGTCAACAATCGAGGTGTTTTCAACGGTCATTAGGAGGTTCACTGGAAGGTCCGCTTCTGGCCGACTGTAACCGGTCGCAGCCTCGGAGCTTTGGGCCGGAAGCCGAAGTTAGCAGCGCCCGGAACCGGCCGTTCTTGGAAGGCCGTTTTCGTCGGCCATGTGCCATGGCGCACGTTTCATTAGTGCTGACGAAGTCAGCTAGCGGAAGAGCAAGGCGAGGTGCCTCACCTCATGGTGGACTTGACAGAACCAACTGGCTGGATTGCGCATCGGTTGCATGAAACAAGACGGGGAGTATCGTTTCACAGAACTCCTGCACAGAGTTCACTCTGACTTCACGTGAGCTGGGCACACTGCCTCTCGACAGTGGTTCGGCGCTGGTAGAGGCTGAGGAGAAGAAGGACGCTCAGGGAAACGCCTCGATGCCGACCACTGTCACCTTTCATACCCGATGATTTCAAGAAGGGCTGCCCCCGTTTCCCTTGCAATGCGCAGCTGGGGTTCGCCGAATCAACGGCGAATGGGACTGCGGCCGGAATATCGCCTGCCCACGAAATCGCTCCGCTTGTCGGGCCTCGCCGAATACCGCGAAACCGCATCCCTCCTGTCTCGCATTGCAATCGGCTGGCAGAACACGCAACGGTTGAACGATCACGACTCATCGTCCGTCGACTGGAACCTGTGGCCCGCTCCGGCCAATCTACGGCGCTCCGATAAGCGCAGCCGACGCCATCGATGACGATCTCGATGCAGTAGGTGACGTCGCTCAGGCGGATCGCTCCGTCTTGCGTGGCTGGCCTGCAGTGCTAGACAAGTCGAACTCACGATTTCTGTATGCCAATGTGTCGGATGTCGATCCGAATACATGAGCGTCCAAAACGCCGGGCCCATGACACATCGGAGATACAAGCGGCCGATCCAATCCACTCATCGCATAAGACCCGGGTGAGACCGGTTCAGTCGATGTACCGCTCGATCCGTTGTTGAAGGAAACCACAATGAACACCCGAAAGCTTCTGACTGCCATCGCCGCCACGTCGCTCGTCTCGTTTGCCGCCTCAGGCGCCAGTGCCGAGGAGTATCAAGGCGTGCTGCAGTTCAGTTCCACGGTGAGCCGCGCCGACGTGCGCGTGCAGGCCGCGGAGGCGGCGCGCAACGCCGACCCATATGCCGAAGGCGCTTCGGCCGGGGTGCCGGTTGCAACCGCAAGCCTGGCCAATCGCGCGCCGATTCGCGCCGAGGCCATCGCTACCGCGCGCGCCGGCAATCTGTATGGCGATGGCGCCTCCGCCAGTGTCCCGTCCCGGTCCGCCACGGGCTTTGCTCGCATCACGGTGCGCAGCGGCATCTGATGAAGTGCGTTTTCCCAGATATTGAAGAACGACGGAGCATCCAATGAAAACGACTCGACTCATGGCGGCAGCGTTGCTGATCGCCACTTTTGGCGGCATGTGGCCGCTGGCGCATGCCCAGCCCTCCGGACTGGGGCGCACCGACGTCCTGCAGCACGATCTGGGCATCGCAGGACGCGAGGTCGTGCAGGCACGCGTCGACTTCGCGCCGGGCGTGCTGGCGCCCAGGCACTCGCATCCGGGCGTGGAAGTCGCCTATGTCCTCGAAGGCACGATCGAATACCAGATCGACGGCAAGTCTCCAGTGACCCTCAAGAAGGGCGACGCCTTGTTCATTCCGGACGGTGCGGTTCACTCGGCAAAGAACGTCGGCAACGGCAAAGCGTCCGAACTCGCCACCTACTTCGTTGAAAAGGGCAAGCCCGGTTTTGTACCGGCCAGGTGAGCGAACGCGACCTGGACCGCCTGCGCACCCAACTACTGATGCGCCGACGCCAGGCTGCACGTTCGCCGCCACAGAAATTCCCATCGAATTCGTTGGAGACCTTCATGAAACTGCCCCTCGTCGTCGCCGCAGCGCTTGCCGCGCTCACCCTGACTTCCGTCCATGCGGGGGTGAGACCGCGACGGACGTCGGACGCCCCACGCCGATCCTTCCTATCGCGTCGGAGTCGCAAGGAAAGCTGGTCGTGTATCCGCCGTTGTCCGAAGCACTGGCGCGGGGGTCGTGATCATCCAGTACCGAACCGAGAATGTGCGCGTCGTCCCGGTTTTCGGCGAGGGCGCGCGCAGCGTGTCGCCGCGCGTCGGCCACCTTCACGTGACGGTCGACGACCGGCCGGGCACTTGGGCGCACACCAGTGCGGACCCGATCATCGTCGTCGGGCTTACACCCGGCGTGCACAAGATGCTGATCGAGGTCGCTGACCCGACCCACAAGATCCTGACCAGCGAGACCGTTTCGGTGACCGTTCCAGATCGGCCGGCCGCGGCGCCCCAGGCCCACGCGCATTGAGGCTGTTGCCTCAACTTATTCGGTCACATCGCTTCCCTTAGACCTGCACTTAACAAACCTCGAATACCGTGAAAGATTTGCGACACCTTCGTCCAATGGATCGGCAAAACAATGTCTGGTGTGATTTCCTTTTCTCAGAGAAGGATTCACCATGACATCACCAGCATCCATCACCCGGCGCGACTTCGTTGCCGGCTCGACCGTTACGCTTTCAGCCGGTCCCCTCGCGCTCGCCTCATCTGCACGCGCCCAGACCGTGAGCTCAGATCCTCACGGCCCGGCGGGCGGCAAGAGGCCGGCGCATCACAAAGATGCAATCCGGCCATTCCGCGCGATCTTTCCGCGCGGTGACCTCACAGACTTGCGCAGGCGCATCAAGGCGACGAAATGGCCATCGCGCGAAACGGTAAATGACGCGTCGCAGGGTGTTCAGCTTGCGACGATGCGCGAACTCGCGCGCTATTGGGAAACGAAGTACGACTGGCGCAAATGCGAATCCAGGTTGAATGCCTGGCCCCAGTTCATGACCGAGATCGACGGCGTGGACATCCATTTCATCCATGTGCGTTCGACCCACCAGAATGCCTTGCCCGTAGTCATCACCCACGGATGGCCCGGCTCGATCATCGAGCAGATGAAGATCATCGACCCGTTGACCAACCCGACGGCGCATGGCGGAACGGCGGCGGACGCGTTCGACGTGGTGATTCCCTCGTTGCCGGGACACGGATTCTCGGGAAAGCCGACCACGACGGGCTGGGACCCTGTTCGAATTGCGCGCGCATGGATCGTGCTCATGCAGCGCCTCGGCTATTCACGCTATGTGGCACAAGGGGGCGACTGGGGCAACGCTGTCACGGAGCAGATGGCCTTGCTGGCGCCTGCAGGCCTCGTTGGCATTCACACCAACATGCCGGCAACCATTCCCGACGACATTGCAAAGGCGCTCGCGGCCGGCGGCCCGCCGCCATCCGGCCTTTCCGCCGACGAAAAGTATGCATACGACCAGCTCGACACTTTCTACAAGCACGGCCTGGCCTATGCCCAGGAGATGGGGAGTCGCCCCCAGACGCTCTACGGCATCGAGGATTCGCCGATTGGCCTTGCCGCCTGGATGCTGGACCACGATGCGCGCAGCTACGCGCTCATCGCGCGTGTCTTTGCGGGCCAATCTGAAGGCCTTACGCGGGACGACATCCTGGACAACGTCACTCTCTACTGGCTGACGAACACCGCCGTTTCCTCGGCACGTCTGTATTGGGAGAGCAAGCTCCCTTTCTTCGCGCCCAAAGGCGTGGCCTTGCCTACCGCGGTGAGCGCATTTCCCGACGAGATCTACACCGCCCCTCGCAGCTGGGCGCAACGCGCCTATCCGAAGCTCATTCACTACAACAGGCTGGAGAAGGGCGGCCACTTCGCCGCGTGGGAACAGCCGGCGGCCTTCTCGGCGGAACTGCGCGCCGGATTCCGGCCGTTGCGCGGCTAGACGTACAGCGCGCGCCGTTGCGTGCCTCCTTGGCCATTCGCCGGCGGCTGTTGCCGGAGCCCGACAGCGATGGCCGATCCGACACCAAAGTATCGTTTACGGCGTTCGGTGAACCGAGCATCCTGTAGGTGACGACGGGCAGGGAGGAAGCGGCGTACGTGTCTTTGGCTCCAAGACAACGCACGTGGATGATTCGCCACCTGCGCAAAATCAATGGAAGCCGCGAGGACGCCCAAATGTCTGCTCAACTGGTGGTCTCGGTAGTCGACGACGACGAGTCGGTACGCGAATCGTTGCCGCCGCTCCTGGAAGCTTTCGGCTTTGTCGCCCGTGCTTTCACCTCCGCAGAGGCGTTCCTCGGGTCGGATGCCATCGCCAGAACGAGCTGCCTGATCCTGGACATCACCATGCCCGGCATGTCCGGCGTGGAGCTCTACCGCGAACTGAAAGTGCGCGGATGCAACATCCCGGTCATCTTCATTACCGCCCGCGGGAATGGTGCGCTCCGGCAGGGCCTGCTCGAGGAAGGTGCGGTCGAATGCCTGGACAAGCCGTTCGACGACACTGCCTTGCTGCAGGCCCTGAAGAAGGCCGTGGCAGCAGGGTGAAGCAGCAGCCTACTTGCCGCCGTAGTTGTCGTTGAACGACGGGAGCTCGCCGCTCTTGTTCTCGCGCGCAATCTCTGCACGGCTTGCCTTGCGGCCGGCCGACCGCTCGGCGCGCGAGAGCTTGGCGCTGGGCTCGGGCCGAGGGTCTCCCTCGCCCGGCATGAAGGTGTGCGCGGCTTCCACGCCAGCGGGTTTGCGCGCCTGGCGAGCCGCGGCGCGCTCAGCCCTGGTGACCTTGGCCCGCGGATCGGGCTTCGGATCTCCTTCGCCGGGCATGAAGTGATGCGAGGCGTCCACGCCTTCCGCCTTGCGTTCGGCACGGATGGCCGAGCTGTCGGAAGAGGCCTGGGCGTAGGCAGTGGAAACCAGGACTTGCGCGGCGGCAAGGGCAAATGTCGAAAGGATCAATCGCATTTCAAACTCCTTGGGTTCAAAAAGACCACGCACGCAAATGCGTGCATGAACGAAGAGGGAACTCGGGTGCGCGCCGTATGGCGCGTGAGGTCATGAAATCAGAAAACCACTGCGAGACCTATTGGACGAAGGTGTCGCAGACACCTTGGTATGAGTCCGCCGGCAGCAGGAATGCGCAAGGTCAGCTGCGCACCAGGTAGCGCTCGCCCCGCGCAGCGTCGAGCACCGCAGGCGCATCGCGCGCCACAACGTCCAACGGCGTGGCATCGGCGAGCCACGCATTCGGCGTGGCGAACCAGAGGCAGGCCTCCCAGTCGCTCAGCGTGGGAACCAGCTCGTGAACCACGGCATTCACCGGCGGGCGGAGCTTCATGGTTCGCAGGTCGAACTGGAACAGCGGCAGCACCGTATGCCCTTGCCATGGAAAGCTCAGCACGTCGTGGTCGACGATCCAGTGCGCCAGTTGCGAGATCGGTTGTTCCGTGTGCTGCAGGAGCAGGCTGACGACCTCGTCGGAACTCACGATGCCACCGCTCGCATGAAAGGCGCGCTCCATTTGCCGGTACTGCAAGACCTCGACGCCATGCAGCAGCGCGGGCGCGCTGGTTCGCGCAGGCGATAGCCGCATCGTGTAGGGAGAGGGAAGGTTGCTCGAAGAACGTATTTCGTAGTCGCGCATGATGGGCTCCTGGTTGGCTCGTTCTGCCGCATCAGTCGACATTCGCCGCCGGACGCAGCCGCGCCAGCGTTGCGGCCACGCGCTGGCCGAATCGGCGCGCGGTTTCCAGGTCGCCAGGCACCATTTCGTCAACGGATGCATCCGACGGCGTGGTGGTCGCAAGGCCCATGAAGGACGCGACATAGTTGATGTCGTCCCGCTTCGCGGCCTTGGTGGTGCTCGGCAGCATGCCCATGCCGACCCACACCATGCCGTGCTGCTGCGCCATGGTGAACAGTGCGTACAGCGTCGAAGCCTTGTCTCCGTTCATGCCAGCGGAGTTGGTGAAGGCGGCGGCGAGCTTGTCCTTCCAGCCCATGGCGCCCCAGACCTTCGACGACTCGTCGATGAACTTCTTGAACTGCCAGCTCACGCTGCCGATGTAGGTCGGCGTGCCGAAGACGATGGCGTCGGCCGCGGCAAGCTGCTCCCAGCCGCCAGTCGGGAGGTTGCCGGCCTCGTCGACTCGCAGCAGTTGTGCGCCTGAGGCGGAAGCCACGGTTTCCGCAATCCGCTGCGTATGGCCGAAGCCGCTGAAGTAGACGATGACGATGCTTTGATTGGACATGAGGGTTCCTTGGTGGGTTGCGTGGTTGCGGTCAACGGCCCGAAGGCTCCGGAGGCCGCGAGGGTTCGAGATGAACGAAGGTCTTGCTGACGATCTGCCAGCGCCCGTCGCGATGCAGGAGCGACAGGTAGTCGTAGTAGTTGAAGCCGAGCATCTGCTGGTGCGTTCTTACCAATGCCATGCTCGCGAGCATCTCGGCCCCGAGCACCTGCATCCGGAATGGCTCGCCCAGCTCACGGGGCGACTTGCGGTTGGCGACGCCCTCCACGTATTCGTCGACCGACTTCTCGTACGGCGTTGTCGAAACGTTCGCGAAGAGCCGGCAGCCCAGGTGGAAAGTCGATCGAAGTGCGGCGGCATCACCCGTGTAGATGCTGTGAAAGTAGGTGTCGACCAACGCGAATATTTCTTCATAGGCATCGCGGCTGGCCGGCAAAGCGGCGGTTGCTTGTTCCATGTCTTGGTTCTCCTTGACGAGAGCCAAGTTTTGACAAGCGCGGGTTTCACGCCAACTTGCTTTCGCCCGATGGGTGCATAGGTCCGATGGCGGAGCACTTGCGGCGGACATCGGTCTTCGGACCGAGCCGCGGGTACGGCGGCAGCGTGATGCCGCGCACGCTGCGGCTGCCTACGCTTCGATGAATCGCCTCGCACTGTCCGCGAGGCGAATCAACCCTGAAGGAGTAGTTACATGGACGACAACACCCTGGTCAAGTCGAGCTTCTCGGCCATCATCAATGCGCCGATCGAGAAGGTGGATATCACCGACTGGTGCTTCACGCTGCCCGAGTTCGAATACCAGCAGGCCTCGCCGGCACACAACGCCTGCGGCACCACCACGACGCCCGACGGGCGCCGCATGTCGATCAACGTCGAAATACTGGGCGGCAGCGTGATGGTGCAGCACTACGTCGAAGAGATCGGCAAGCCCGACCACCTGCGGCTCGTGTCCAAGTCGGACATCTTTTCGCCCACGGGCCGGACCAAGGTCGGCGTGATCTGGGACCTGAGCGTCAAGAAGATCGACGCCCACAGCTGCGAGTTCACGAACACGGTCCACAGTTCGTTCACGCCCGAGCTGCTGGAGATGATTGCGCAGCAGGGCATTCCGCGCGACGTGTTCCAAGCCAACCGCCGGCCCATCTCGGAAGCCCACAACCGGCAGGAGACGCCTTGCTTTGCCAAGAGCATCGAGCGCCACGCCCTGAGCCGCATGGCCACCTGAGCGAGCGCGCAAGACCATGGACACCATTACTTATGACAAGGCGCTGACCGGCCTTCTGCTGATCGACCCGTACAACGACTTCATCTCCGAGGGCGGGAAGATATGGGACCGCGTGAAGGGCGTTGCCGAGGCAAACCGTTGCATTCCCAATATGCTGCAGGTGCTCGAAGCAGCACGGAAGTCTGGGCTCAAGGTCTTCTATGCAATGCACCACCGGTATCGGCCGGGCGACTTCGAAACCTGGAAATACATCGCGCCCATCCAGCGTGCGGCATGGCGGCGCAGAAGCTTCGAGTTCGGAACCTGGGGCGGCGAGATCCGCAAGGAATTCACGCCGCTGCCAGGGGAGATCGTCGCCCAGGAGCATTGGTGCTCGAGCGGCTTTGCCAATACCGACCTGGAACTGCAGCTGAACAAGCACGGCATTCACCAGCTCATCGTCGTCGGCATGGTTGCACACACCTGCGTGGAGGCCACGGTGCGCTATGCGGCAGAAATCGGTTACGAGGTGACGGTTGTGAGGGACGCAACCGCCAGCTACACGGAAGAGCAGATGCACGCCGCGCTGGAGGTCAACATGCCCAACTACGCAAGTGCCATCGTGACAACCGAGCAGATTGTTGCGGCCATCTCCGCGCTTTAGCGGGCAGGGAGCACCGCTTCAAGCCAGCGGCACGCCCGTTCGATGCCGGCCGCGGCGCGACGGGCTGCCATCGCGCGGTGGTGCAACCCCGAGCCTGGCGGCCATGTGCACGAGGTCCGGCAGCGATTCGGCTCCCATCTTGCGCATGACACTGCCCCGATGCGCCTTGACCGTGATCTCGCTGATGCCCAGTTCGTCGCCCACCTGCTTGTTGAGCAAGCCGCTCACGACCAGCGTCATGACCTCCATCTCGCGGCGGCTGAGCGAGACGTACCGGCTGCGCAGCTCGCTCAGCTTGGCTTCCTGGTCGAGCGCCGCTTCGCTGCGTTCGAGCGCGCTCCGGATGGCGCCGAGCAGCGCTTCATCGCTCAACGGCTTGGTCAGGAACTCCACGGCACCGGCCTTCATGGCTTGCACGGTCATCGGCACGTCGCCGTAGCCGGTAATGAAGATGATCGGCAGTTGGGCATGCTCCAGGGCCATGCGCTTTTGCAGGTCGAGGCCGTTCAGGTCCGGAAGGCTCACGTCCAGCACCAGGCAACTTGGAGCCGCCTCGCGCGGGTGCGCGAGAAACTGATGCGCGCTCTCGAAGGTGATGGTCTGCCATCCGGCGAAGCGGATCAATGCCTCGAGCGATTCGCGCACCGAGATGTCGTCGTCGACGACAAAGACGACGGGTGCCGGCCTCGGCGCTACTGGCAATGCCTTCTGATTCATCGAAACACTCAAGGATGTCATCTTTCCTCCGTCGCCCGTGTGTTCCACGCGCATGCGCGGGCAGCCGGGAGGGATTCTCCAACTTCCGGCAAGCCCGTGGCGGTTCGCAGCGATTTGTGAACGCAGCGGGCGGGAATCACACCACGGCGAGGTGTCCGTCGCCATTAGACGATGGTATTGGCGCCGCGCGTGTGACAGGGCGACACCATCGTTCAATCGACCCGATGCGGCCCTTCTGATGTGATGGCCTGGCGCATGGCATCGACACGCTTCGCAGTGCGCGAACGCACTCCGCTCACTGTGAGCCGGAGCGGAATCACAGGCACCGCCCGCGGGCGGCCGATGGAGGTATCGAGAATGGCTCAGGAGTTCGACGTTGTGTGTCTCGGTGGCGGTGTTGCCGGCGAGGCGATTGCCGCAGGCCTTCAAGGCAGCGGCCTGACGCTCGCGGTGGTCGAGCGCGAGCTGGTCGGCGGCGAGTGCCCTTACTGGGGATGCGTGCCTTCCAAGACGCTCCTGCGCTCGGGAGAAACCTTGAGCGAGGCCGACCGCGCGCGCCGTCTTGCGGCGTCCCGCGTCGATTGGCTTACGGACGTGCCCAAGATTCGCGATCGCGTGCTCTGGATGGCGCGCAACCTCGACGACAGCCGGCCCGCTGCCGCGCTCGAGGCCACCGGCGCCACGCTGATCCGCGGAGAGGGCCGCCTCGCGGACCCGCGAACCGTGAGCATCGGAGACGAGCAATTGGTTGCGCGCCGCGCGGTGGTCATCGCCAATGGCAGTACCGCGGCGGTGCCGCTCATTCCCGGGCTGGATACGGTCGAGTATTGGACCAGCAGGCAGGCGGCAATCCTTACCGACCTTCCGGCTTCGATGGTCGTGCTCGGTGCGGGCCCCATTGGCATCGAGCTGGGGCAGGCCTATGCCCGGCTTGGCTGCAGCGTGACGCTGATCGAGGCGGCCCCCGGTTTCTCGGCGCTGAAGAGCCGGAGGCCGGGCAGGCGCTCAGGCGGCACCTGGAGGCGGACGGCATCCGGCTGATGGTCGGCGACCCCTGTGTCGCCGTCGAGCGCAGGGCGCACGGGTTGCCTGGGCAACCTTCGCCGCCGGACTCGGCCGTGGTCGTGCACCTGAAGTCGGGAACCCTGGTCTGCGCCGACCGGCTGCTGGTGGCCGCGGGCCGCCGGCCCAACACCTCAGGCTGGCGCGGGGCAGGGCTCGCGCAAACGCAGCGGGGCTGGTTGAAGGTGCACCCGGCCACGCTCGAGGCGCAGCCCGGCGTCTACGGCGCCGGCGACGTGACGGGGCTGGGCGGCTTCACCCACCTGGCCTACTACCACGGCCAGATCGTGGCGCGCCGGCTGCGGGGCATCGATGCGCGGGCGGATCACACGGCCGTTCCGCGCGTGACCTTCACCGATCCGGAGGTGGCTTCGGTCGGGCTTTCAGAGGCCGCGGCGCGTGCCCAGGGAATCGACGTGATCGTGGCCCGGGCCGACCCGGCCGAGACCGCACGAGGCTACATCCACGACTTTCATGGGGGCGCGCTGAAGCTGGTCGGCGATCGCGCGCGGGGAGTGCTGATCGGCGCGACATGGGTCAGCCCGCGCGCCGGCGAAGGGCTGGGAGAGCTTGTGCTGGCCATCAAGCAGGGCATTCCGCTGGACGTGCTCGCCGATGTCATTCGTCCTTTCCCGGCCTTCAACCGCGTGCTTGGCGAGAGCCTGGGGGAGCTGGCGGCAAAGCTCCGGCGGGATTGAAGAAAGACGCGCAACCGCCGGTGCTCTGGAAAACCAGATTGCCCGGCGGCCCTTGGCTTACGCCAGCAGCTTGCGCAGCGCCTGCGCAGCAGTGGTCGACGAAGCGGGGTTCTGGCCGGTGACCAGCAGGCCATCGGTAATGGCAAAGGGCGCCCAGTTGCCCAGCTTCTCGTAGCGGCCGCCGAGCCGCTTGAGTTCGTCCTCGACGAGGAACGGCACCACCTTGGTCAGCTGCACTTCCTCTTCCTCGGTGTTGGTGAAGCCGGTCACCCGCTTGCCCTTGACCAGCGGCTGGCCCTGGTATTTCACGTGGCGCAGCACGCCCGGCGCATGGCACACCGCGGCAACCGGCTTGCCGGCGTTGTAGAACGATTCGATCAGCGCAATCGAAACCGGGTCTTCGGCCAAGTCCCACATCGGGCCGTGGCCGCCCGAGTAGAAGACGGTGTCGAAGTCGGACGCCTTCATGTCCGAAAGCTTGACAGTGCTGGCCAGCACGGCCTGCGCGGCCTTGTCGCCCTTGAAGCGCGTCATTGAGTCGGTTTGGTTGCCGGGTTCGTCGCTCTTGGGATCGATGGGCGGTTGCCCGCCTTTCGGCGAGGCCACGGTAATCTGCTCGCCCGCGTCCAGAAACACGTAGTAGGGCGCAGTGAATTCCTCGAGCCAGAAGCCGGTCGGACGGCCGGTGTTGCCGAGCGTGTTGTGCGAAGTAAGGACCATCAGAATCTTGCTCATGCGATATACCTCAATGAGTTTGGGAATGAAGCTGTGCGCGGCGCCGGGAGCGGGCACCGAAGACCAGTCTATTTTTGGCAGCGGCGCCGCGAATCCCAAAGAAGTCACATGACCGGCTCCGCCGAAGGACACACGGGCTTGCAGGGCTTGTCATTCGCGCGAAGATCCCAAGATCATTGACTCCCGCCCACCTTTGGTGGCCTTCATTGGAGAACCCGAATGCCCGACTACCGCAAGACGCCTGAAGCCGTCGCCGCGCTGTCACCGGAACAATTCCGCGTGACGCAGCAAAGTGCAACCGAACGACCCGGAACCGGCGAGTACCTGGAGAACAAGGAGCCCGGAATCTACGTCGACATCGTTTCGGGCGAACCCCTGTTCGCATCGTCCGACAAGTACGACTCCGGCTGCGGATGGCCCAGCTTCACAAAGCCCATCGAGCCCGCGCACATCAACGAGCTGCGCGACACCACGCACGGAATGGTGCGCATCGAGGTTCGCTCGGCGCACGGCGACAGCCACCTGGGCCATGTTTTTCCGGACGGCCCCAGGGACCGCGGCGGGCTGCGCTATTGCATCAACTCGGCATCGCTGCGCTTCATTCATCGCGACGACATGGCCGCAGAGGGCTATGGCGACTACCTGAACCAGGTGGAGGACATCAAGTGAACAACGAACGCGCAATCCTCGCAGGTGGCTGCTTCTGGGGCATGCAAGACCTGATTCGCCGATACGAAGGCGTTGTTTCAACGCGCGTGGGCTACACGGGCGGCGACGTTCCCAATGCCACCTACCGCAACCACGGCACGCATGCGGAGGCCATCGAGATCGTTTTCGATCCAGAGAAGATCAGCTATCGCAAGCTGCTCGAGTTCTTCTTCCAGATTCACGACCCGACCACGCTCAACCGCCAGGGCAACGACATGGGCCTCAGCTACCGGTCGGCCATTTTCTTCACCAGCGAAGAGCAAAAGCGCATCGCCGAAGACACGATTGCCGATGTGAATGCATCGGGCATCTGGCCCGGCAAGGTGGTTACCGAGGTTGCGGCGGCGGGGCCTTTCTGGGAAGCGGAGCCGGAGCACCAGGACTACCTGGAGCGCATTCCCAATGGGTACACCTGCCACTTCGTGAGACCCGACTGGAAGCTTCCGGTGCGCGCCGGCGCAACGTAGCCGGCGCAGCAAGGTGCGCGGCGCTCAGGCAAACTGCGCGCTCGCCTGGGCGGCGTGCAGCCGCTGCGGCATGAAGACCGGCTGAACCGGCCGGGCTTCTGCCACCAGCCCGCGCGACACCGCAATGCTGGCCGCCTGCGTGCGGGAAATCGCCCCGAGCTTGGTCATGATTGCGCGCACGTGCGACTTCACTGTTCCCAGTTCGATGGCAAGCTGCCTGGCAATCGCCTTGTTCGGTTGGCCGGCCGCGACCAGCCGCAGCACCTCGTTCTCGCGCAGCGTAAGCGTTTCGCCGGCCAGGCTCTCGGCAATGCGCTCGGCCACGATCGGGCACAGGCACCTTGCGCCGCTGCCCACTTTCCTGATGCCTTCGATCAGTTCGTCCAGCGTGCCGCCGAGCAGCAGGTAGCCGTGCACCCCCGCCTGAATGGCGCGCCGGATATCGCCCTCGCGGTCATTGGCGGTCAGTGCCAGGATGCGTGCGCCGGCAAGCCGGCGGTCCGCCTTGCGCGAGTCCGGGTCGGCAAGATGAATGGCATTGTCGTAGTCCGCAATCACCACGTCGATCGGCGGCCCGATCGGCGACTGGCCATCGACGTCGTGCACTGAAATGCCCGGGCCCGCATGCTGGTGCAGTGCCGCGATCAGGCCGGCGCGAACGATGGGATCGGGGTGCCTGACCAGGACGTTCAATTGACGAGTTGGGCTGTGGTTCATCGAATTCTCCGGTGAGTGGAAATCTGGCGCAAAGCGCCGGCCGCGTGCGTGGATCGACATCACACCAGACCATGCACACCCGGTCGATTGGACGATGGTGTCGGCGACCTCGCTGCACGCGGCGGCCCGATGTGCCCGGCGATACCTATGTGCAATCGACGCCGCCTCATGCACTTGGTTTGATGCGTTCTCCACAACCCCACAGGAGCCCGACATGAGCGATACCCAGGCACACGGCGAAGCAGTCGCCGCGCAATCGCAGCCCCACCCGCAAGCGCGTACGGTGGACATGAAGTTCGAGTTCATCGTGCTTCCGGTTTCGGACGTCGATCGCGCGAAGAATTTCTACGCAGGTCTCGGATGGAAGCTCGACATGGACTTTGTCCGGGGCGAAGACTTCCGCGTCATCCAGTTCACTCCGCCGGGGTCGCCGGCCTCGATCATCTTCGGCCAGGGAATCACGACGGCCGAACCGGGCGCGGCCCAGAGCCTCTACCTGGTCGTATCGGACATCGAGACGGCGCGCGCCGAACTGCTTGCGCGCGGCGCCGTGGTGAGTGCGTTGTTCCACGATGCGGGCGGCGTCTTCCACCATGCCGGTACGAAAGGGCGTGTCGACGGTCCGGCGCCGGAGCGTCGCTCCTACGGCTCGTTTGCGTCCTTCGCCGATCCGGACGGCAACGGGTGGCTGCTGCAGGAGGTCACCACGCGCCTGCCCGGTCATGGCAACGAGGGCGACACGACCTTCAGTTCGTCGATCGAGCTCGCCGGTGCGTTGCGCCGCGCCCGGGCTGCGCACGCCGAATCGGGCAAGCGGCTGAACCCGCAAGACGAAGATTGGCCGACGTGGTTTGCCGAGTACGTGGTGCGGGAGCAGGCCGGCACGCCGCTGCCGGCATGAACCGAGCCGGCTACGTGCCGGTTTCGCGCGGATCGTCGTGCGCATCCAGGTAGAGCAGGCCCAAGGGGCCCATGGCAGTGACCTGGGTGACGTACTCCCCAGACTTCGCCCAATGAAAGTGCGGTGTGTTGCCGGGCAGAACGACCACGGCGCCGGGCGGATAGGCCATCAGCTTCTCGGCATCGAAGCGTTCTCCGAGGCCGATGTAGAAGACACCGGAGATGACGGTGTAGAGCCTGTCTTCAGGGTGCGAGTGCGGCATGAGCCTGACGCCCGAGGGTACCTTTACCCTGATGAGATACGGACCCGGTCTGGCCGGCTCACCAACGACGACGGCGAGGCGGACCGATGGCGGAAACGCCGCAAACGGCCTCCAATCGATTTCTTCCGGCAACACCGATCTGAAGGCGTCTTGCCCGGGCTGGTGGCTTGGATTCACTGCGTTCTCCGACGGGGTTGTGCCTGTGCCTTGTCGGCTGCGCGAGCAGCTAGCGGGCCGCCCCGAACATCACGAAGAGCATGGTTGCGGGTTGGCTGCTGCGGTTGCGCCAGCCATGCCGCGTTCCGTTCTGGACCACGACGTCGTGTTGGCGAACCACTGTGCTCACTCCGTCGTCGAGTTCCATCAGAAGCTCCCCTTCGAGCAGCACGCAATAGTCGACGGTGTCCGTGACGTGCATGCCGGGGTTCTCACGCTCGAAGAGCTCGGCCAGCCCAGGAAATACCTTCGCCAGATCGGACCCGAGCTCGGCCTCCGTCCCCCGCCGCCTCGAGCGAGGCATCGGGCGGAAAGGTGACAACCTGGATGCTCGTTCGGCCAGGCTTCGGCAGCAATGTGGTTGCGCCGTTCACCGGGTCGCCGTCAACCGCCGGTGGCAGACATGGCGGATTCGCCGTCTGCCAGAGTAGCTCGGTGCGCAAGCCCGGTACGTGCAGCGCTTCTTCGCTCCATGGCGAGAAGCCATCCGAGACGACGACGGCTCTTCCCGTCGGTGAAAGCCCGGTAACGATGCGCCTGGTTCCCACGGGGCCTGGGGCGTGTGCCTGCCGCGATGCGGTGTCTGCAGGCGAGCTCATAGGCGCACCGCATCGACCACGGCAGCCCCAAAAGCCTCGGGCGCTTCCTGGGGCAAGTTGTGCCCGATGCCGCCTTTGACAAGCCGATGCGCGTAAGGACCCGCGAATTTTTTTGCGTAGGCGGCAGGTTCGGGGTGGGGTGCGCCGTTCGCGTCGCCTTCGAGCGTGATGGTCGGCACGCCGATGACGGGGGCTTTTGCCAGGCGTGCTTCCAGATCCGAATACTTCGATTCACCTTCCGCAAGCCCGAGCCGCCAGCGGTAGTTGTGCACCACGATGCTCACGTGGTCCGGGTTGTCGAAGGCCTGGGCGCTGCGCTCGAAAGTGGCGGCGTCGAAATCCCACTTAGGCGAGGCAAGCTGCCAGATCAGTTTGGCAAATTCGTTCCGGTTCTGGTCGTAACCCGCGCGGCCGCGTTCGGTGGCGAAGTAGTACTGGTACCACCATTGCAGCTCGGCCTGCGGCGGCAGCGGCATCTTGCCGGCCTCCTGGCTGCCGATGAGGTAGCCGCTGACCGACACCAGCGCGTTCACGCGCGCCGGCCACAGCGCGGCCATGATGCAGGCGGTGCGCGCACCCCAGTCGCACCCCGCCACAGTTGCCCGCTCGATCTTCAGCGCGTCCATCAGCGCGATCATGTCGACGGCAATGGCCGCCTGCTGCCCGTTGCGCACCGCATCGGCCGAAAGGAAGCGGGTCGCGCCATAGCCGCGAAGATACGGAACGATCACACGGTAGCCGCTCGCGGCCAGCATCGGAGCCACGTCGACGTAGGTGTGAATGTCGTAGGGCCAGCCATGCAGCAGGATCACGGGGTCGCCGCTGGCGGGGCCTGCTTCGAAATACGCCACGCTCAGCACGCCGGCGTCGATGCGCCTGAGCGGTTCGAGGCGCTTCTGTGGCGACGTGCGCCGCGCGCTCGCGGCCCGGGGAGGGCAGGCGCACCGGCAGACTGCGCCATGGCAGGGAGGCCGGTGAGGAAAGGGGAGACTGCGACACCGACGGCCGCGGTTTCGAGGAACGATCGGCGAGGCAGGTTGAATGGAATGGACATGGGAAGCTCCTTGTGGTCAGAGGTGCGATGCGTGAGCGCGCATCTCATCGCACAGCCATGGTCCTGTCGATTGGACGATGGTGTTGCCTCCCGGCCCGGAAGCTTCAGGTCGCCGGCTGTATCTTGTCTTGCGCCGCAGCTTCGGGCTCGGCCTCAGCTTCATCCTTGGCCAGCATGTTGGCAGCGGCCAGCGCGCTGGCGCTCGTCTGGGTAAGCAGAAACTGGAGCATCGACTCCAGCGACTCGCCGGTGAGTTCAGCAGGCATCAGAACGCCCGTGCCTTGCACCTCCGTGCGGCTCACGCCGCCGTCTGAATTGCCGTCCATGCGGCCTCGATACTCCTGCTCGCTGATGGACAGCTTGTCGTTCTCGTCCAGCGCAATGCCGGGCTTGAGGATTTCGTAGAAAGACCGGTACTCCTCGGCGTTGAGCTTGCCGTCCTTGTTCGCGTCGAATTTGGTGAACGCGTTGTCCAGCATGCATGCCAGGGGATTGGTTAGTTTGTTCGTGATGGTCATAGGCTGACTCTGTGTTGTGGCGACCGGCACAGTGTGTCGGCGGTACCGCACGGCCGATCGGCGGAACAGCGATGAGATTCCCCGTCTGATGCCGCAATGAAAGCGCTCTTGCAAGGGGTGCTTGCTCCGGCTGAAGCCGTACGTTCGCGTACGACTTTCTCCAAGAGCGCCGGTATGGATTCAGCGAGATGCCGAGTGCCCGGGGACTTCCTATTCTTTCTGGTCGGGAAACGATGCGCCGGCCAGACGGCAGCTCGGCTCACGAAGTGCACCCCGCACATCCTCACCATTGCCTTGGAGATTCACCACCATGAAGTTGCACCTACTCGCCGCGGCGCTCATTGCCGCCGGCATTGCATTCACGGCGCCTGCGTATTCGCAGAGCACCTCGAAGGCTTCGCAGGCCGCCAAGCCGCGTTCGGCCACCAATGCCAACGACCAGGTCCGCATCACCCGCGTCACACCCGAATACTGGCGAGTGACTTTTCACAACCCGCCGTTCAACATCTACGGGCCGAACACGACCCCTCAGCTGAACAAGGCCGTCACCGCAATCGAGGCCGACCCGCAGGTGAAGGTTGTGGTGTTCGACAGCGACGTGCCCAATTTCTTCCTGACGCACTACGACTTTGTGCCGCCGCTCACCGACACGACCAGCTTGCCGCCGGGGCCGACCGGCCTGCCGCAGTTGCCGGACATGCTGGTGCGGATCAGCAAGGCGCCGGTGGTTTCCATTGCGTTGATCCGCGGGCGCGCGAGCGGTGTCGGCAGCGAGTTGGCCCTGGCCAGCGACATGCGGTTCGCCAGCCGAGAGAAGGCAATGCTGTCGCAGTTCGAGATTGGCGCCGGCTTTGTTCCCGGTGGCGGACCCATGGCGCGCCTGCCACGGCTGATGGGGCGCGGCCGCGCGCTGGAGGTGCTGTTGACCGGCAGCGACATTGGCGGTGAGCTTGCAGAGCGCTACGGCTACGTGAACCGTGCGCTGCCCGACGCCGAGCTGGACGCCTTCGTCGATGCAATGGCGCGCCGCATCTCCGGTTTCGACAAGCAGACGATTGCCGACATCAAGGGCCTGGTCAACCTCAACAGCCTACCCCCAATGACCAGATCGGCGCCGAGTGGGAGGCCTTTCTGGGTTCGGTGAAGCGCCCCGCGGCGCAGAAGCGGCTGTCGGAGTTGATGGAGCTGGGCCTGCAGACCAACCCCGACGTCGAGAGACGCCTGCCGGAGTACACCGGCAAGCTCGGGCAATCGCCGAAGTAGCGCCTGCGTTTACCAGTGGCCGGCGGACTGGCCGCCGTCCACATGCAGGATCTCGCCGGTCACGAAGGGTGCGTTTTCCAGGAACAGCACCGCGCCGACGACGTCACTGATCTCGCCCATGCGGCCGACCGGGTGCAGCTTGTCCAGCGCGGCATGCATCTCCGGCGGGTTCATGGGCGTCTTGACGATGCCCGGGGCCACTGCGTTGACGCGAATGCCGCGCGCGGCGTACTCGATGGCAAGCGACTTGGTGGCGGCGTTCAGCCCGCCCTTGGTAATGGATGCGAGCACCGAAGGCACGCCGTTGATGGGCTGGTCCACCAGGCTGGTGGTGATCTGGACGATATGGCCCGACCCCTGTGACTCCATCTGCTTGACCGCGCGCTGGGTCACGTGGAAGAAGCCGCTCAGGTTGGTCGATAGATTGTTGCTCCAGTCGGCCAGGGTGAACTCGGTAAAGGGCTTGGCCGAGAAGATGCCGGCATTGTTCACCAGCGTGTCGATGCGGCCGAAGCGCTTCAGGCCCTCGCTGACGATCTTGTCGGCCGTGGCGGGGTCGGCGATGTCGCCCGCAATGTTCAGGATGTCCGGATCGGTGCTGGCGCCGATGGAACGCGAGTTGGCGACAACGCGAAAGCCCGCCTTGCGATAGGCCTTGACCAGCGCTTCGCCGATGCCTTGCGATGCGCCTGTGATCACCACAACCTTGGAGTCGATGCTCATGATGTTTTCCTTGAAGAGAGAGTCGATGGGAAGCAGCGGATTCGAAGAAGGGCTTCAGCAGCCGCTGCTGATTGGCAGATGCGGCCTTTCCGGAGGTTTAAATAACCGGGGCGAGAACAACAGCAGATACCCGGTGTAATCAATGAGCCGCGGCGGGACGTGCGCGCCGCGACCTTGCTACGCCGTGCGCAGCTGCTCTGCAACCGGAAGCTTGCGGATGCGCTTGCCGCTGGCGGCGAAGATGGCGTTGGTCAGTGCCGGCATCACGCACGAGGTGCCGGGCTCGCCAATGCCGCCGGGCGCTTCGAGGCTCTTGACGATGTGTACGTCGATCTGCGGTATCTCGTTGATGCGCAGCACACGGTAGTCGCCGAAGTTGGTCTGTTCCACGCGGCCGTTCTTGATGGTGATCTCGCCGTACAGCGCCGCCGACAGGCCGAACACAATGCCGCTTTCCATCTGTGCGCGCACCGTGTCGGGGTTGACCACGACGCCGCAGTCGACCACGCACCATGCGTGCAGCGGCTGCACCGTGCCGTCCTTGTCGGTGCTCACCTGCACGACCTGCGCGATGTAGCTGCCGAAGCCCGTGCAAAGCGCAATGCCGAGGGCCTGGCCCGCCGGCAGCGGCTTGCCCCAGCCGGCCTGTTGTGCGGCAAGCTGCAGAACGGCCCTGGCACGTGGGTTCTTGTCGAGCAGGGCCACGCGGTAGGCGAGCGGGTCCTGCTTTGCATTGGCCGCCAGCTCGTCCACGAAGCTCTCGACCGCGAAGGTTCCCCGCGTCACGCCCACGCCGCGCCAGAACGCGGTCGGAACACCGGGCGGCTCCAGTGCCACCCAGTCGACATGGATGTCGCTGAATCCGTAGGGCTGGTTCGCCGATCCATCGACCGCATCCGGATCGACGCCGTTCTTGATCCACGCCGGGGAGTAGCGCGCCACGATGGATGAGCCGGCGATGCGGTGCGTCCAGGCAAGTGCCTTGCCGGTCGCATCCACGCCCGCGCTCAGGCGGTCGTAGTAGTACGGGCGGTACATGTCGTGCTGAATGTCTTCCTCGCGCGTCCACAGCACCTGAACGGGCCCTTCGACTTGCTGCGCAATCTGCACCGCGCGCACGGTGCCGTCGAATTCGAGCCGCCGGCCGAAGCCGCCGCCCAGCAGGTGGTTGTGAATGCGGACCAGCTCCCGCTTCAGGCCCGTCACCTTCATGACGGCAGCCTGCGTGAGGCCCGGCACCTGCGTGCCGACCCAGATGTCGCAGCCGGCCCGCGTGATGTGCACCGTGCAGTTCATCGGTTCCATGGCCGCGTGTGCAAGAAAGGGCTGCTCGTACACCGCATCCATCCTGCGTGCGGCGCGTGCCATGACGGCGGCGGCATCGCCGTCGTGCCGGGCGGGCACGCCGGGTTTTTGCGATGCGGAGGCAAGCTGCGCCACGATGTCTGCGGTGGAAAGCTGCGCGTTAGGCCCCGCATCCCACTGCGGATTGGCCGCCGCAAGCCCCTGCTTGGCTGCCCATGTGTGGCGGCCCACGACTGCAACCGCATCGCCGAGCCGCACCACCTGGGTCACGCCCGGCATCGCCTTGGCCTTTGCCTCGTCGAGCGAAACCAGCTTTCCGCCGAAGGTGGGCGACGCGGCGACAACGGCGAACTTCATGCCCGGCAGACGGCTGTCGATGCCGAACTTTGCGCTACCGTCGACCTTGCCCGAGGTGTCCAGCCGGCGATGCGGCGTGCCTATCAGCTTGAAGTCGCGTGGCTCCTTGAGCGCGACCTTCTCGGGCACCGGCAGCTTCGCGGCGGCGTCGACCAGACTGCCGTAGCCCAGCCGGCGGCCGGTGGCGCCGTGCACGACCTGGCCGTTTTCGGCATGGCAGGTGAAGGGCTCGACGTTCCAGCGCTTGGCCGCTGCCGCAACCAGCATCACGCGCGCCGTTGCGCCTGCACGCCGCAGCGGAATGTAGGTGCCGCGAATGGCGGTGGAGCCGCCCGTCATCTGCACGCCGATCAAAGGGTTGACGTAGATCTTGTCGTCGGGCGGCGAATGCTCAATGGCGACCTTATCGACATCGACCTCGAGCTCTTCGGCAATCAGCATCGGCACGGAGGTGTAGGTGCCTTGCCCCATCTCGATGACGGGCATCACGAACGTGACCTTGCCGGCGCGGTCGATGCGCAGAAAGGCATTGGGCGCAAAGGCCGATTGCGTCGTGAGGGTGTCGCGTATTTCGGCGCGCGCGGGCAGGCCGAAGCCCAGCAGCAGCCCTCCGCCTGTCGCTCCCAGAACGCCGGAGGCTGTCACCGCGAGAAAGCCGCGGCGGGAGGCCGGCGCGACCATGGAGGTGTCGATGGGTTCGGTTTTCATTTCGCGGCTTCCGTGGCCGAACCGGCGGCCTGGTGGATAGCCGCGCGAATGCGGGGATAGGTGCCGCAGCGGCAGATATTCCCGGACATTGCCGCGTCGATGTCCGAGTCGCTCGGCTTGGCGTTGGCCGCGAGCAGTGCGCAGGCCGACATGATCTGGCCCGATTGGCAGTAGCCGCATTGCGGCACGTCCGATGCAAGCCAGGCCGCCTGGATCTTCTTGCCTGCCGGCGTGGCGCCGATCGCTTCGATGGTGGTGATCTTCTTTGCCACCGCGGCCGAAGCCGGGGTGAGGCAGGAGCGCGCCGGCTGCCCGTCGATGTGGATCGTGCATGCGCCGCAAAGCCCCATGCCGCAGCCGAACTTGGTGCCGGTCATGCCCAGCACGTCGCGCAGCGTCCACAGCAGGGGCATGTCCGCGGGAACATCGAGGGCGCGGTTCTTTCCGTTCACGTTGAGTGTGATCATTGGTTTTCTCCGTGGGGTTTGCGGCCGTGGTCAGGCCTGCGAAGGTGCGGCGTACTGGGCCACGTGGTGGCCCAGGCGCAGCTCGAGGTCGGAAAGCGTTTGCAGTCCCTTGGCGGCCAGTGCCGCCGACCTGGCCCGCGTCTCGGGCCTGGCAACCGATGCGTAGAAGGCCATGAGGGCCGGCGGAAGCTCGCTGTCGGGCGGCAGGCTGGCCTGGTCGACGAATGCCTTGGTCTCGGCGATGGCGCGCTTGTCGAAGCCCGCCAGCCGGCGTGCGAATGCATCGACGAAGGGCAGCAGCTCGTTGTCGGGCAAGGCCCGGTTCACATAGCCGTAGCGCTCGGCCAGCTCGCCGTTGAAGTCGTCCGCACCGAGCAGCACCTCGAGTGCGCGGCCGCGGCCCATCAGCCGCGGCAGGCGCGCCATGGGGCCGCCGCCGGGAACAGCGCCCACGCCCACCTCGAACTGGCCCAGCACCGCTTTTTCGCGGCTTGCAAAGCGCATGTCGCAGGTGAGCGCGAATTCGCTGCCCGCGCCGCGCACGGCCGCGAATGCAGGCAATGGTGGCGGCCGGCACCCGGCTCAAGCGCGTCAGCACATCCAGCCAGGGGTGCATGCCCGAGCGGCCCGGCTTCATGGCCATGGTGGTCGCCTTGTCGACGAACATGTCGTAGTGCGCCAGGAAGAACTCCGGGTTTGCACTGTCGAACACCACGACACGAACCTCGGCATCGGTTTCGAGGCGCGATATCAGCGCGTCGAGCTCGACGATGGTGGGCGGACCGATCACGTTGATGGGTGGATGGTCGAACGTGGCGGTCCAGTACGCCGGTGTGTGCTGCGTGAGCTTGATCTGCGGGGTGGGTGTGTTCATGGTTTCTCCAGGAGGGAGCGGGTGCGAAGAATCTCTTGCATGTGAAGCGCGGCGGCGGTCCTTGCCTCCTCGACCGTCTGGCCCCGCGAGCGGGCCGCGATGAAGGCGGCATACCAGTCCGACCAGTGGTGCTTGGGCGCGCTTGCTTCGTAGGCGCCGTGGTGAAGCTCCGTTTCGCGGAGCAGTGCGGTCAGGGCTGCGACGTCCATGGCGGCTACTCGCTGCTGGTGCAATGCGCGCTACACGCGGCCGGGGAGCCGCGTCGTCACTTCCTGCAGCAGCCAGCCATTGCCGTCCGGATCGGAGAACGATGCCCACGAGCAATAGGAGCGCCGCTGCGGATCGGGGCCCGGCACGCGGGCCGCCGTTCCGGCGTGGTGAAACACACCGCCCGCGTCGTGGAACACCGCGCTGACTTCGACGCCCCTTGCAATCAGATGCGTGCGGGCGGCCTCGATGTCGCTCACCACCAGCATCAGGTCATGCACCGAGCCCGGTGTCGCCGCGGTCACGTTCTTTCCGAAGATGACCGAGCAGGGCGAACCCGGCGGTGTCAGCTGTACCACCCGCAAGTCGTCGGCGTTCGCAAAGTCGGCGTCGAGGCGCCACCCCAGGTTTGCATAGAAGCGCTTGGCGCGATCGACATCGGCCACCGGCAGCACGACGACTTCGAGCTTCATCTCGACCGCATCGCCGCTCGCATCAGTTGCCGTTTTCTCATGGCTCTGAACCTTGTTCATCTTGAACTCCACGTGTTGGGGACAAAAGGATTTGCTGAGCCCATGACACCAGACCAGAGGCAAGTCGTCGATTGAACGAAGGTATCGAAGGCGGTGTTCGGCGCCACCGACACCTTTGTGCAATGGCTGTTCCCGAGGCGTTCTGCTTTGATCACGGCGTGCCTCGCATGCCATTGCGCGCGCACCTCACCGAACACCCACACCGGAAGGACGATGACCATGTCTTCAGCAACCGCGCCCACCACCCGGCGCCGTTTTTTTGCGGCTTCCGCAGCCGCAGGGGCCGCCGGCCTCGGCGCTCTCTCTTCTTCTCGCGCGTTGGCGCAGAAGACCGCCGGCGACGATCTTCAAGGCCCGGCGGGGAGCGCTTTTCCGGCGCAACGCGCGCCCACGGGCGACACCTCGGTCCGGCCATTTCGCATCCACGTGCCCGAAGCCGTGCTGATCGACCTTCGCCGCCGTGTGCTGGCCACGCGCTGGCCAGAGCGCGAGACGGTCGACGATCTCTCGCAGGGCGTGCGGCTGGAAAAGATCAAGCCGCTCGTGCACTACTGGGGCACCCGATACGACTGGCGAAAAATCGAGAAGCGGCTCAATGCGCTGCCGCAGTACGTGACCGAAATCGACGGGCTCGACATCCAGTTTGCGCACGTGCGCTCGCGGCACCCCAATGCCATGCCGCTCATCATGACCCACGGCTGGCCCGGCTCCGTGATGGAAATGCTGAAGGTGATCGGCCCGCTCACAGATCCCACCGCGCATGGCGGCAAGGCCGAGGACGCCTTTCACCTGGTGCTGCCTTCGATGCCCGGCTACGGCTTTTCGGGCAAGCCGAAACGCGCCGGCTGGGGCCCCGAGCGCATTGCGCGCGCCTGGGACGTGCTGATGAAGCGCCTGGGCTACAAGCGCTATGTGTCGCAGGGGGCGACTGGGGTTCGGTCGTAGCCGACAAGATGGCCCTCCAGGCGCCGGAGGGTTTGCTGGGCATCCACGTCAACATGCCCGCGACCATACCGCCCGATGTGGCCAAGGCCCTGAACAATGGAGAGCCTGCCCCCGCCGGCCTTTCAGAAAAGGAGAGGGCCGCCTTCGAAGCGATGGACTACCTGTACAAGAAGGGCGCCGGCTACGCCGCCATGATGGTGACGCGCCCGCAGACGCTGGGCTATGCCCTGGAGGACTCCCCGGCAGGGCTGGCCGCCTTCTTCTACGACAAGTTCACCGAATGGAGCGACAGCGGCGGCAATGCCGACAAGGCCTTCACCAAGGACGAGATGCTCGACGACATCACGCTTTATTGGGTCACGAAAACGGCAACTTCCGCGGCGCAGCTCTACTGGGAAAACAATGCCAACAACTTCAATGCGGTGAGCATTTCGCTGCCCGCGGCGGTCACGGTGTTTCCGGGTGAAATCTATCGCGCACCGCGCAGCTGGGTCGAGCGCAGCTACCACAAGCTGATCTATTTCAACGAGGTCGACAAGGGCGGCCACTTTGCTGCCTGGGAGCAGCCCGAACTCTTCAGCGCAGAGATTCGCGCGGCGTTCAGGCCGTTGCGCTGAGCGGCACGGCCACCGACGGAGATCTCTCCATGAAGCTGCTTGCTTGCGGCATGGTGCTGGCGTCGATGATTGCCGTGGCCGGCGGCGGGGTCGCGCCGCAGCCGATCGCATCGGCCTGGGCGTCCTCTAACCAGGACCCATCTTCCGGGCGCGGCCTGCGTTCGCTCGACGGCGCCGAGCAATGGCTCAACTCGCCGCCGCTGACCGCGGAAAGCTTGCGCGGCAAGGTGGTGCTCATCGATTTCTGGACTTACTCGTGCATCAACTGGCGGCGCGAGTATCCCTATGTCAGGGCCTGGTTCGACAAATATAAAAGCCAGGGGCTGGTGGTCATCGGCGTGCATTCGCCCGAGTTCGCTTTCGAAAAAGACGCGGGCAACGTTCGCCGGGCGGTCAAGGACATCGGCGTCGGATACCCGGTGGTGATCGACAGCGACCACAGGATTTGGCGCGCATTCGGCAATGCGTACTGGCCGGCGCTCTATTTCATAGATGCCAAGGGAAAAATCAGGGCCCATCAGTTCGGCGAAGGCGACTACGCCCGGTCGGAGCGAATCATCCAGCAGCTGCTGTCCGAAGCGGGCTCACCTGCGGCAAGCACCGATCTGGTCGCAGTCGACGCCCGCGGCGCGGAGGCCGCCGCCGACTGGAAGAACCTCAAGTCGCCGGAGAACTATGTCGGCTACGCACGCTCGCAGTACTTTGCTTCTCCCGGTGGCGTTGTGCCGGACAGGCGCCAGCTTTATGCCTCGCCTTCGAGGCTTGCGTCCGATCAGTGGGCCTTGTCCGGCGACTGGACGATCGGGCCGGAATCCGCCACCTCGCAAGCCGCGAACGGGCGGGTCGTCTATCGCTTTCAGGCACGCGACCTGCACCTGGTCATGGGACCGGGGCCAGCGGCTCGCGGCACGCCCGTGCGCTTTCGCGTGCGCATCGACGGCAAGCCGCCGGGTGCGTCGCACGGTGTCGATGTGGACGAGCAGGGCTACGGAATGCTCGACTACCAGCGCATGTACCAGTTGATACGCCAGGCCGGACCGGTTGCCGACCGGCTCTTCGAGATCGAGTTTCTCGACCCCGGTGCGGAAGCGTTTTCCTTTTCGTTCGGCTGAACGCACGCGGACATCGGAATGAACAAGGTCGCAAATACCGAACCCCGGCCGCACACGTCGGCAGTGAACGCGTGGTGGGCCACCGCGGCGGGGTTCTGCGCCACCCTGGTGGGCATTGGCCTGGCCCGCTTCGCCTACACGCCGCTGCTGCCGGCAATCATCGGTGCCCACTGGTTCGAGCCCTCCAAGGCCGCGTACCTGGGCGCCGCCAATCTGGCGGGCTACCTGGCCGGCGCATTGCTTGCGCAGCGTGTTGCGGCAGGCACTCCGGCAGCAGCCAAGCTGCGCGCGATGATGCTGCTGGCGGCTGTGTCCTTCTTTGCCTGCGCGTATCCGCTGTCGTTCGCCTGGTTCTTCGCATGGCGCTTTCTTTCAGGGCTGGCGGGCGGCGCGCTGATGGTGCTGGCCGCGCCCACGGTGCTGCCGCACATATCGCGCTCGCGCCGAGGGCTTGCGGGGGCATCATCTTCATGGGCATTGGCGTGGGCATCGTGGCCTCTGGCACGCTCGTTCCGCTGCTGCTGCAGCGCGGGCTGCGGGACGTGTGGATCGGACTTGGCGTCGTCTCGTTGCTGCTCGCAGCCGTGTCGTGGTACGGCTGGCCGCGCGAGGCTCCGCCTTTGGCTGCGCCGGTGGCGCGCCACAAGGCAGCCCCCGTGGCTCCGCTGCGCGCGCTGTATGCGGTGTACGCGCTGAACGCCGCGGGCTGGGTGCCGCACATGATCTTTCTGGTGGACTACGTGGCCCGCGGACAGGGCAGGGGCCTGGATGTCGGCGGGCAGTACTGGGTGCTGTTCGGCGTGGGTGCAACCGTGGGCCCGCTTCTTGTCGGTGCGCTGGCGGACCGCATGGGCTTTGCACGGGCCCTGCGCATTGCGCTGGTGATCGAGACCTTCGGGGTGGTGATTCCCGCGCTTGGCCTCGGGCCGGCGTGGCTGGCTGCATCGAGCGTGATCGTCGGCGCTTTCGTTACCGGAACGGTGCCGCTGGTGCTGGGGCGGGTGCACGAGATCCTGCTGCACCACCCCGCGCAGCAGGGCACCGCCTGGCGCAAGGCCACGGTGGCTTTTGCGCTGTGCCAGGCCGTTGCGGCCTATGCGCTGTCGTTCATCTTCGACTTCAGCGGCCATGCCTACGGGCTGCTGTTTGCCATCGGCACCGCCGCAATCCTGGTCGCCCTGGCGATCGATGTGGCGGCGGGCGCGGCTCGCCCCGCCTCGGCGAAAGCCTGAGCCGTCTTTCATTTTTTCTCTTCGACAGAGAGGTATTCCACATGCCAGCAGTTCCGCAGGAAATCACCGGAGGCGAAGTCCTCGCCAACGACCAAGGCGCGCTCGACGCGCTGATCTCGTTCTACCGTGCGTTCAACGCCAAGGACCTCGATGCGCTCGCACGCAATTGGGCGAGCGGCGACAGCCCGAGCATGGACAACCCCATCGGCGGCATCCGCAGGGGGTGGAGTTCCATCGCGCAAGGGTATGAAAAGCTGTTCAACGGGCCGGCCACCGTGCGCGTCGCTTTCCACGACTTCACCAGCCAGGGCGGGAACGACTGGCACCTGTTCGTGGGGCGGGAGAAGGGCGTGTGCGAAACCGGCGGAAAAACCATAGAACTGCGCATTCGCACCACACGCTGGTTCACCAGGCACGAAGGGGAGTGGCGGCAGCTGCATCACCACGGCTCCATCGAGGAGCCGGGGCTGCTTTCGACCTACCAGACGGCCATTTTCGGCGGGCCGCTCACCCGGCCGGCCTGAGCCGACCGGTTGGTCGCACCCGGACTGGCTGGGCCCGGCCCGGCATCGGTGCGAGTGCGAGAACGGCGCTGCTGCGTCCCGTCCAATACCAAGGTATCAATGGACGACATACGTACGGAAGAATTACTATCGCCTCCTGATTTTCATTGGCCGTAAAGCATTGGTTCAGCCCGGCTGGGCCGAGGAGATTTCTCGTGTCTCGAGCGGGGATCGCATCGCGCATCGCATCCTTTGTCACGGCGTTCGCAGCCCTCGTCGGCGTCCAGCTTGCGTGGGCGCTGGATCCTTCTCTTGATATTTCCCAGCACGGTCACAGGGCGTGGCGCAATGTCGACGGGCTTGGACTCGGAACAATTGTTGCCATGGCACAGACAGCGGATGGCTACATGTGGCTGGCGACGCCGACCAACTTGCTGCGCTTCGATGGCGTTCGCTCCATCTCCATGCCGCCTCCGGATGCCCAACTGTCGGAGCACACGGTCCAAGCGCTTCTCGGCGGGCGCGACGGCACCTTGTGGATCGGTACAACCAACGGTTTGACGTCGTACAAAAACGGCGTTTGGGGCGCGATCCCGAAGCTGGACGGCAAGACGATCAACACCATTTTCGAGGACGGGGACGGCGCGATCTGGGCTGGCGGCTCCAGCAAAGGCAATGGCCTTGTCTGCACCGTACGAGGGCAGCTCGGTGAATGCCGCGGGGAGGATGGTCGCTTTGGCAAGGAGGTAGTTGCGCTTCATCGGGACCAAGCCGGCTCCCTTTGGATCACCGGCGTCGAACACGTATGGAAATGGGGCGAAGAGCCCACCGTTTCATACGCTCTTCCCGGTCGCATGACTGCTCTGCGCGCCGTCGCCAGGATGCAGGATGGCGCCTTCGTCTTCGGCCTCAAGGGCCAGGTCGCCCGACTGGGCGAAGGCAAGTTCGAGCCGCTCGCCCTTCCTGCCCTGGACAAGGAGCACACGTTTGTCAAAGTCCTACAGGACCGCGATGGCGGCCTGTGGCTGGGCGCGTCCGATGCCGGCTTGTTCCATCTGCATGATGGGCAGCTGAGCAGGTACACGGCAGCAGATGGCCTGTCGGGCAATCACATCCTCGACATGTTCGAGGACCGCGAAGGCACTATCTGGGTCTCGACATCGCGCGGACTGGACCAGTTCCGGCCCATCACGGCAGCAAGCCACTCGACGAACACGAACGGATTGGAAGGTCGATCGCGCGCGATACTTTCAGCGAGCGACGGCAGCATGTGGGCAGGCACCACCGTCGGCGTCTTCCAGCGAGGGGCCAATGGCAATTGGAGCGCCCGGCGGGCGGGATTGGGAACAGTGCTGGAAGATCGGCACGGAAAAGTGTGGATGACCTCCCTGTCGGGCATCGGTCGCTTCGAGAACGGGAACTACGTCCCGGCGCGGGGCGTTCCGCCCGGCCCGGTAGACGCCATGGTCGAAGATTCGAAAGGAGGCCTGTGGTTCGCGCATCGAGAGCAAGGCCTTCTGCGTCTGCAAGACGATGGCAGGCTCGAGCGGACCCCATGGCAGCAACTCGGTATTGCGGGGCGTGTGGGCACCATGGCCGTCAGCGCGGCGGACGGCTCCCTGTGGCTTGGCCTGTTTTCCGGCGCGCTCGTGAATGTCGTGGATGGACAAGCCCGAGTCCGTTACGCCATCAACGAGACCTCGGCACCCATATTCAGGCGCATCGGCCAAATTCGGGCTGAGCGCGATGGAACGCTCTGGGTCGCCACGCCGTTGGGCCTGAATCACATCCGCCAGGGTCGAATTTCGCGATTGGACGCGCGCAGCGGTCTACCGTGCCAACGTGTGGTCTGGTCGTTGTTCGACGCGCATTTCGTCTGGCTCGCCACTGACTGCGGCATCGTGCAGATCGATCGGCCGGAGATCGACGCCTGGGTGGCCGCGCAGGACCAGAAGCGAGAGGCCAAAGTGAAGGTCCGGCTCCTGGATCACTGGGATGGCGTGCCCCCGGCTGCGACTCCGAGCGCTCTTGGGAATCTGTTCGTGTCCTACGTCATTTCCCCAAAGATGACGCGCTCGCAGGACGGCAACATCTGGGCAGTCACGGGCGATGAAGTCGTATCGATCAACCCCTCCCGCATGCCCATCAACAGCGTGCCGCCACCTGTGCACGTGGAGCAACTCGTCAGCGATGGCGAGAGATACGGCCGCCCCCAACGCCTATCGCTGCCGCCGCTCCAGCGCGACCTGCGGATCGAATACACCGGCCTCAGCTACACGGCGCCTGAACGGGTGCAATTTCGGTACAAGCTCGAAGGCCGGGATGCGGATTGGGAAGAAGCAGGGCAACGCCGCGAGGCCTTCTATACGGACCTGGCGCCTGGCAGCTACCGCTTCCGCGTAGTGGCTGCGAATGCAAACGGCGTTTGGAACCGCGAAGGCGACACGATAGAGTTCACCATCGAGCCCGCCTGGTGGCAGACGATTGCCTTCCGGCTCGCATGCATCGCCGCGGCCGCCTTGCTGCTGTATGGCGCTTACCGCTGGCGCATCAAGCAACTCTCCCGCCGCTTCGGCGTGTCGCTGGAGGCCCGCGTAGACGAGCGGATGCGCATCGCGCGCGAACTGCACGACACCTTGCTGCAGACCTTCCAGGGGCTTGTTTTGCGACTGCAGACTGCGCACCAGCTCTGGCCGAGCAGCGACGGGCGCCGCATTCTGGCGGAAGGAATCGATCAGGCCGCGGACGCTGTCACCGAAGGGCGCGACGCGGTTCAGGGGCTTCGCGCAGCCGCCAGCGAAGGCAGCGACCTGGCCGAGGCCATTCGCTCCCTTGGGCAGGTGCTTGCGGCCGATCCGGCTTCGCCTGCGGCTCGGATCGGCGTCGAGGTGCAGGGCCGGCCGAGAAGCCTGCATCCCGTCGTGCGCGACGACGTCTTCCGCATCGTGGGCGAAGCGTTGCGCAATGCCTTCCGACATGCGCAGCCGACGCAAATCGAAGTCGAAATCCGCTACGACGAACGCGAGCTGTGCGTGCGCGTGCGCGACGATGGCCGGGGTATGGACCAGGCTGTCGCACGGCGTGGACGAGAAGGCCACTTCGGCCTGCACGGCATGCGCGAACGCGCCAAGCTCATCGGTGGCAAGCTTACTTTCTGGACCCGGCTGGGTGCGGGTACGGCGGTCGAGTTGAGCGTGCCGGCGTCGCGGGCCTATGCTGCTGCCGCGGAAGCGCGGCATCCGCTCCGCACGGGCACTTCAAACGATCCACCCGCACACACCATCGACACATGAGCAACGATTCAGCGCGCATCCGCGTCCTTTGCGTGGACGATCACCCCGTGGTTCTCCAGGGAATCTCTGGCCTGGTGAGCATCCAGGCCGACATGGAGGTGGTTGCCGAGGCGACCCATGGCCGCGATGCCATCGAGAAGTTTCGCAAGCACCGCCCGGACATCACGCTGATGGACTTGCAAATGCCCGAGATGGGCGGGCTCGACGCCATCGGCGCGATCCGGGGTGAATTTCCGCAGGCACGCATCATCGTGCTGACCACGTATGCCGGCGACGTACAGGCGTTGCGCGCCATACAGGCGGGCGCGCGCGGCTACCTGCTGAAGAACGCCCTGCACAAGGAGCTGCTGGACGCCATACGTGCGGTGCACGCCGGCAGGAAGACGGTTTCTACAGAGGTGTCGTTCGACCTGGCGGAGCACGCGACCGACGATACGCTCACGCCCGCGGAGATTCGGGTCTTGAGCCTCATTTCCGCTGGCAACGCCAACAAGGAAATTGCCGCCGAACTCACGCTTTCGGAAGAAACGGTGAAGAAGCAGGTCCGCAGCATTCTCTCGAAGCTCGGCGCGAAGGACCGCACCCATGCCGCAATGATCGGATTCAGGCGCGGAATCATCGGCATGCCCTGAGACGCGGCGGCACGGCCGAATTTCCGATCCCCAAAAGAGGCATCCAAACGGCCCATTCGAGGGTGGCCCCTCTCGACGAGGCTTGCTCTGATCGGGGGTGCAAAGACTCTTCTCCTCTTTTGCGGACGGCAGCCCCGGCGCCGGCCTGCTGTTGCTGCGGCTGGCCGCGGCTGTATACCTCGCCTTGCGCGCGGCGGGCATCGCCATTTCGTCGGTCGCCAGCGTTCCCGGCCTTTCCATCGGGCTCAGCCTGCTGTGCGCAGTGACGGCACTGCTGCTGCTCATCGGCCTCTGGACACCCGTGACCGGCGTCCTGGCCGCCGTAGCGGCGGGGTGGCACTGCGTGGCTGTTCCTTCGTCGTTGCCCAGCGCGGACCTGCTGCTGGGCGTACTGGGCATCGCGCTCGCGCTGCTCGGGCCGGGCGCGTGGTCGCTCGACGCACGGCTGTTCGGGTGGACGCGGCTCGAGATTCCGAGCGGTCCGCCGGACGAGAGGGGCGCCTGAGGGTGCGCGGTGAATTCATATCCGCCGGAACTGAATCGATCGCTCCAACCGGGGCCGTGGCAAAGCCTCTTTTGGGGGCCTTGCGGGCAACTGATCGGGCCCGAATCGGCCGCCAATCGGGGCTGGTGCACGCGGGGCCGCGCGCACACGATGTGGTGCAGCACATTTCCATGCAAGGAGCGCACATGCAAACCGCCTTCGCCGCCGGGCCGTGCCATCTTTCGGCAAGAACGCCCCCAGCCTTCGAAGCTTCGCAGCGGCCGACGGTGTTCATCGTCGAGCCCGAACCGTCACTCCGGGCAGCCCTTGGGCAGACGGTGGCCATGGCGGGGTGGCGTCCCGTTGTGGCTGCCAATGCGGAAGAGTTCCTCGCCCGGCCACGGGTGATCGCCGCGGGCTGCCTCCTGGTCGAACAAGACCTTTCGGACATGGGCGGGCTGGACCTGCAGGAGCGTATTGCCGAGCGCAAGGAAATGCCCGTCGTTTTCATGACCGGCCGTTCGGACATTCGCACGACGGTTCGGGCGATGAAGGCCGGTGCCTTCGATTTCCTGGTGAAGCCGCTTCGCGAAGAAACGTTGCTGCGCTCGCTGGGCCTGGCAATCGAAGTCAGCGCGGCCGGATTGCAGGAAGCCGTGCGCCTGCATGACCTGAACCAGTGCTTTCAGGAACTCAGTCGCCGGGAACGGGAGGTGCTGCAGCTGGTGACGGCGGGCTGCCTGAACAAACAGGTGGGTTTCGATCTCGGGATCTCCGAGATCACCGTCAAGGCACACCGCGGCAGCCTGATGCGAAAGATGCGCGCCGGGTCGCTCGCTGAACTGGTGGGCATGGTCTCCGATCTGTGCTGCGGGTTCGAGAGCCGGCAGGCGCAAGCGCCCCACGTGGTCGGGCGGCACGCCGCGCAAGCGCGAAGCTGTGCATGACGCCGCGCGCATGAGCAGCGCGCATGCCACAGCGATGCTGGCCGCCGAGAAGGCCATCCTGGAGCGGGTGGCGCAGAGCTTTCCGGTGCAGGAAACCCTCGAGGCGGCGGCGCGTTTGGTGGAAGAGCTTGTCCCAGGCTGCTGCGCAATCCTGCGATTGGACCCCGGTGCCGGAACTTTCGGCGCGTGCGCTGGGCTCGGGGTGCCGGAACCCTTGCGGTCGTTCTATACCGGCAGGGCCGTCGATCCTCAATGCGACCCCGCCTCGATGGCGGTGCAGACTGGAAAGCCGGAGATCGTGACCAACCTACCGAACGCAGCCCGGTCGGGCGGCTCCGAGTGGGCGTGCTTGCTCGCCGCACATGAATTTGCTTCGTGCTGGTCGGTGCCGGTAATGTCGGATGCAGGCGAGGTCCTGGGCGTCCTTGTTCTTCACCGGCACGCGGCCGCGGCCCCCACAGGCGACGAGTTGGCATTCATCGACCGTTTCACGCTTATCGTGCGCGTCGCCCTGAGGCGTGCGCAGCTGGACAGTGCGCTGCTTGCGCAGCAAACAGAGCTGCGCCATGCCCTCAGCCATCTCATGCAGGCCCAGCAGCTGAGTCACACAGGGAGCTTCACCACCGATGTCGAGTCCGACGAGCACGTCTGGTCGGACGAGCTCTACCGAGTCCTTGAGTTCGAGCCCGGCTCGAAGGTCAAATTCCAGTCTTTCCGCGCGCTCATCCATACCGACGATCTGCCGGGCTTCGACGCGTGCTTTCGACGCGCCGTTGCCGAGGGAACTGATTTCGACCATGTCTTTCGCATCGTCACGCCCAAGGGAAACGCCAAGCATGTGCATGCGGTTTCGCATTTCAGCGAGTCGGCGGCCGGGCACCGGTTCGTTGCCGGTTCCATCCAGGACGTCACAGCCAGCCGGACCGCCGAAGACGCTCTCAAGGCCAGGGAGTCCGAGCTGCAAAGAGCCATGGCGCAGCTGGCGGAAGGGCAGCGGCTCAGCGCCACGGGCAGTTTCACGTCAGACATCCAGCAGGACGAGCACAGCTGGTCGGCGGAGTTCTACCGGATCTTCGAGATCGACCCCACCACGCGGCCGAATGTGGGCACCATCCGCGAGAAGATCCACCCGGACGACCTTGCGCTGTTCGATTCGGAAATCCAGCGCGGCATGGAAGGGCACGGTGCCGATTTCGTCTTCCGGATCCTGACGCAGCAAGGCGGCCTCAAGCACCTGCGCGGTGTCGCCCGGCTCATCGAGCATGTGGGCGGACGGCCCATCTTCATGGGAACCGTCCAGGACATCTCCGAGCGGAAGGCCGCCGAAGAGGCGCGCGACCGCGCACGCAGCGAGCTCGCGCATGTGGCGCGCGCCGCTGCGCTCAGCGCGCTCACCGCATCGATCGCCCACGAGGTCAACCAGCCGCTCTCCGGCATTGTTACCAACGCTGGCACTTGCCTGCGAATGCTGGAGGCCGACCCGCCGGATCTGGAAGGAGCCAAGGCAACCGTACAGCGAACGATCCGGGACGCCAACCGGGCTTCGGAAGTCATCAAGCGCCTGCGAGCGCTCTTTGCCGGAAAGCCGATGCAGAAAGGCCCGGTCGACCTGAACGACGCCACGAGGGAGGTCCTGTCACTGACGTCGAGCGAGCTGCAAAAAAGGCGGGTAGTACTGCACACCGAGCTGGCCGGCGACTTGCCCGTCGTCGTCGGCGATCGGGTCCAGTTGCAGCAGGTAATCTTAAATCTTGTGCTCAATGCCTGCGATGCACTGCACGCAATAGCTGGCCGTGCGCGCCAGATCTCGATAGCGACATCGTGCGAAGAAAAGCAGGTGGTGCTTGCCGTGAGTGACAACGGTGTGGGCGCTCCCACCGACTCGCTCGACCGAATGTTCGACGTTTTCTACACGACCAAGCCCGACGGCATGGGTGTCGGGCTTTCTGTCAGCCGATCGATCATCGAAGCGCACGGCGGCAATCTGCGCGCGAGCGCGAATGCGGGATCAGGGCTGACCTTCTCCATTTGCATACCGGCTTCGGGTTGATTCGCTCGACGCAAATCCGGCGATCAATCAAGACGGATGCCCGTCGCAACCACCACGCGGCGCCACGCAGCTATGTCCGCTTGCCAGAGCTTCCGAAAGGCCTGGCGATCCATGGGCCCAGGGTCGTAGACGAGCGTGCCCAGCGTCTGTTTCACCGACAGGTCCTCCAACGCCGCCTGCAGCGCCGCCTCCAGGCGTGCCAGCTCTGCAACCGGCGTGCGGGTGGGTGCAAAGAGCCCGCACCAGCTTTCGGTGGTGAACGGCACCTGGGCTTCGCCAAACGTGGAAACCTGCGGCAGTTGGGCCAGGCGCGTGGTGCCGGTAACGATCAACGGCACGAGCTTGCCTTCGCGCACGCGGGCGATCGCGCCAGCCGTGTCGCTGATTGCGAGCGGGATTCGGCCGCCAAGCAGGTCTTGCATCATCGATACAGTGCCTTGGTAGGGCACGTGATTGAGGTCGATGCCGAACTGCATGCGGATGGCCTCGACGGCCAGGTGGCCGCCAGAGCCGACGCCCCACGAGCCATAGGCCAGCGGCGTTGGCGCGGCGCGTGCGGCGTCGATCAGTTCGTCCAGCGAGCGGGCCTGGAACGATGGGTGCGCCACGAGGACGAATCGCGTGGTACAGATGCGCCCGATGGCGGCGAAATCCTGCTCCGGCCGGTACGGCAGCTGCGGGAACAGGCTGGCCGCAATGGCGTGGGTGGCGCTGGTGCCGAGCAGCAGCGTCCGGCCGTCTGGCCGTGCATTGGCCACCTGCACGGCGGCGAGCTTTCCGGTGGCGCCGGGAACATTGGCAACGACGACGTTCGCCTCCAGGTGCCGGCCCAGCGACTGCGCCAAGACTCTGCTGAGTGCGTCCAGCGGGCCGCCAGCAGAAGAGGGCACAACCAGTCGGATGGAGGGCGCCGGGTCCGCTGCCGCGGTTCGCTGAACAAGGAGGGCTGCCAAGGCGCCGCCCAGTACGGCACGTCTGGAGAAGCTGTGCTTCATGTTGTCTTCGTCGATCGGAGGCAAGGGCAGTATTTTCAGCGGCAAGAGCCGGATCCTGCAACGGTGACATCGTGCGGATTGCGGGTGTCGTTCGCGGGTAATAATTCGGCCCGCCCCAGACGACGCTGCCGAGGTTGCGAACCGGACGAGGCGCCCGGCCAACATCTTTCCGCGCATGCACCGGCTTTACTGGTTCGATACTGACGACGATGCTCGCCCCCCAGAGGAACTGTGGGAGGAGGGCGGTCGCAGGTTCTTCAAGATACGGCGCAAAGGGCCGGACGGTGCCGACCGTGAGCGCATCGTGGTGTTTCTCGATCCGGACCGCACGACGCCGGGCAACATTCGCCGCCTGCTCCACGAGTTTTCGCTGAGAGAGTTTCTGGGCGGCGCGTGGGCCTTGCAACCGCTCGAGCTGGTGCAAGACCGCGAGCTGACCATGCTCGTGCTCGAGTACCACGACGGTCGGCCGCTCGATCGGCTCATGGGGCTACCCATGGAGACCGGACAGCTCCTGCGACTTGGTGTTGCGCTCTTGGCGGCGGTCAGGCAAATGCACGAGCGCGGCCTTGTGCACAAAGACCTCAAGCCGGCCAATGTGCTGGTCACCCCTGAAGATGAAGTTCGGCTGACCGGATTCGGCATTGCCTCGCTGCTGCCGCGCGAGCGCCAGGCACCGGACCCTCCAGAGGTCATTGCCGGCACGCTGCCCTACATGGCACCGGAGCAGACCGGCCGGATGAACCGGTCGATCGACTCGCGTAGCGACCTTTATTCGCTTGGCATTGTTCTCTACCAGATGGCCACGGGCTCGCTGCCGTTCCAGGCTTCGGACCCGATGGAGTGGGTCCACTGCCATATCGCGCGCAGACCGGCGGCGCCGCGGGAGCGGTTCGGCGGTATTCCGGTGCCCGTCTCGGCCATCATCATGAAGCTGCTGGCCAAGACACCGGAGGAGCGCTACCAGACCGCGGCCGGTGCGGAGCACGATCTGCGCAGATGCCTGGCTGAATGGCAGGCCGGCGGCTCGTGCGAGGCGTTTGCCATCGCAGAGCAAGATCACCCCGACCGGATGGTCATTCCCGAGAAGCTCTACGGACGAGCCCGGGAGGTCGAGGCCCTGCTTTCTTCTTTCGACGACGTGGCCGCCAGCGGCGTCCCGGCGCTGGTGTTGGTGACCGGCGAGCCCGGAGCAGGCAAGTCGTCCGTGGTGAATGAATTGCGCAAGGTGCTGGTGATGCCGCGTGCGCTGTTCGCATCCGGCAAGTTCGACCAGTACAAGGCCGACATTCCCTATGGGACCTTCTCGCTCGCGTTTCAAAGCCTTGTTCGGCCGCTTCTCGGCCAAACGGAAACCGAATTGGGCCGATGGCGCGAGGCGTTGTCCGAAGCGCTGAACCCGAACGCGGCGCTGCTGCTGGATCTGGTGCCTGAACTGAAGCTCATCCTTGGCGAGCAACCGCCCGTGATGGAGCTGCCGGCGCAGGATGCGCAGCGGCGTTTCCACCTTGTCGTGCGGCGCTTCATCGGCGTTTTTGCCCGGCCGGAGCATCCGCTGGCGCTGTTTCTCGACGACCTGCAATGGCTCGATGCGGCAACCCTCGATCTCCTGGTCGACCTGCTGACGGCGGGCGATGTGCGCCATTTGCTGTTGATAGGCGCTTACCGGGGCGAAGAGGTGGGCGCGCAGCATCCCCTTGCGGGAAGACTCGCCGCGCTCCAGCAGGATGGCGCGGTTGTCCGTAGCGTGACCTTGCCGCCATTGGCAGAAGACGATCTGCTGCAGCTCGTTGCGGACGCACTCCATGCGCCGCGGAATCACGTGCGGCCGCTCGCCGACCTTGTGCAGCGCAAGACCGGGGGCAACCCGCTGTTTGCGGTGCAGTTCCTGAACTCGTTGGCAGAGGAAGGGCTGCTCGCGTTCCATCACGCGACGGCACAGTGGGCCTGGGACGAAGAACGAACGCTGGCCAAGGGCTTTGCCGACAACGTCGTGGACCTGATGGTGCGCAAGCTCGGCCGGCTTCCGGAAGCCACCCGGCAGGCACTGCAGCGGCTTGCCTGCCTCGGCCACGGCGGAGATGCCGCCACGCTCGGCATCGTTTGCGGAAAGCCAATGGAGGAGGTGGAGGCGCAGCTCTGGGAGGCCCTGCATCAAGAACTCATCCAGCGCGCGGAAGGCGCCTACCGATTTGCCCACGACCGGGTGCAGGAGGCTGCCTATTCCCTGATTCCGGAGGAGTCGCGCGCGCAGCTTCACCTTGATACTGGCCGCCGGCTTTTGGCGCACACACCCGCCGAACAGCACAAGGACGCGGCTTTCGAACTCGTCAGCCAGCTCAATCGCGGGGCGCACCTGATCACCGCGCCGGAAGAGCGGGAGCAACTGGCCGAACTCAACTTCATCGCCGGAAATCGTTCAAAGGCGTCGGTTGCCTACGCCTCCGCGCTCGACTACTTCAAGGCGGGCGCCGCGCTGCTGCCAGAAGACGGCCGGGAGCTGCGCCACAACCTTTCTTTCTCTCTTGCGCTTGCGCAAGCCGAGTGCGAGTTTCTGACGGGCGACACGGCCGCGGCGGAGGCCCGCTTGATGACGCTGTCTTCACGCGCCGCAAATTCCATCGATCGGGCGACGGTCGCTTGCCTGAGCATCGACCTGTACACCACGCTCGATCGGAGCGACCGCGCGGTCGAGGTTTGCCTTGCCTATTTGCGCCACCTGGGCATCGATTGGTCTGCGCACCCGGCAGAAGAGGTGGTGCGCCGGGAATACGAGAAGATGTGGTTGCTGATTGGCAATCGCGAGATCGAGCAGCTCATCGACTTGCCCTTGATGAGCGACCCACGGTCCGTAGCAACGCTGGACGTGCTGACCAAGGCACAGGTGCCGGCATCGTTCACGGATGCGAACCTGTTCTCCCTGCTGCTCTGGAAAATCGTCAACCTGAGCCTTGAACACGGCAATACCGATGCGTCGTGCCAAGCCTATGGGCATATCGGGAGGATTGTCGGTCCGCGTTTCGGCGACTACGGGGCCGGTGTTCGGTTTGCCCAGCTTGGCTACGACCTGGTCGAACGGCGCGGGTTGAAAAGATTCCAGGCCCGAACGTACCTGGGCTACGCCGTATCGAGCGTTTCATGGACGCATTTTCGCGTGGCGCGCGACCTGATGCGCCGTGCGTTGGACGTTGCAAACAACACCGGTGACGTCACCTACGCGGCCTTTTCTCGCCATCACCTTGTCGCCAACCTGCTTGCGGCCGGCGATCCGCTCTTCGATGTGCAATGCGAAGCGGAGCGAGCCATGGAGTTTGCCCGGAAAGCCCGTTTCGGCCTTGAAAGCGACGTTGTCGCAGGGCAGCTTGCGCTTGTTCGCACGCTGCGCGGCTCAACGCCCACTTTCGGCTGCTTCGACGACGCGAACTTCAATGAGCTCGAGTTCGAGCGTCGCATATCGAGCGATCCGCGCCTGGTATTCGCCGCATGCTGGTACTGGATACGCAAGCTGCAGGCGGGCTTTTTTGCTGGCGACTATGCGGCGGCTCTTGCCGCATCTTCGAACGCACAGCAACTGCTATGGACACCGCCATCTTTCTTCAGAACCGCGGAGGCGCACTTCTATGGCGTGCTGAGCCGGGCGGCTTGCTGCGATGCCGGGTCTGCGGCTCGACACCAGGAGCATCTGGAGGCGCTGCTCGCTCACCACAAAGAGCTCCTGGAATGGGCCAAGAACTGCCCAGAGAACTTCGAAAACCGCGCCGCTCTTCTGGGGGCCGAGATCGCGCGCATCGAAGGCCGGGAGCTCGACGCGGAGCGTCTGTACGAAGCGGCAATCGACTCGGCACGCGAAAACGGCTTTGTTCATAACCAGGCGCTCGCGGCGGAGCTGGCCGCGCGCTTCTACGCGGCACGCGGCTTCGACACGATCGCGCGGGCCTATCTGCGGGACGCACGGCACGGCTACCTGAAGTGGGGCGCCACCGGAAAAGTCCGCCAGCTCGATGAGCGGTACCCTTATTTGCGGGATGAAGACCGCGCCGCCCCTTCGGCAATGGTGCAGACGTCGATCGATCATCTCGACCTGGCTACCGTGCTCAAGGTTTCGCGTGCGGTGTCGGCGGAGATCGACCTGGAGAAGCTGATAGCGACCGTTATGCGCCTGGCCCTGGAGCACGCGGGCGCAGCAGCGGCCTGCTGATGCTCCCTCATGGCGATGGCTACCGGATAGAGGCTGAAGCAAGGGTCGACGCCGAGGGCGTCACGGTCGATCTTCAGCATGCGGAGATCGGTGCCGAGCACTTGCCGGCGTCCGTATTCCATTTTGTTCTTCGCGCGAGGGAAGGCGTTCTTTTGCAGGATGCCTCGGGGCAGGGGCCGTTTTCGGACGACGACTACATTCGCCGGAACCACGCTCGTTCGGTGCTCTGCCTGCCGTTGCTCAAGCAAATGCGGCTTGTAGGCGTGATCTACGTCGAGAACAACCTGACCCCGGGCGTCTTCGCGCCGGCCCGGCTGGCGCTGCTCGAGCTGCTTGCCTCGGAGGCCGCAATCTCACTGGAGAACGCACGCCTGTACCGGGACGTTCAGGAGCGTGAGGGGAGGGTGCGCAGGCTGTTCGACTCAAACATCATCGGCATCTTCACCTGGAGCCTCGACGGGCGGATTCTGGACGGCAACCGCGCCTTCGGAGAAATCGTCGGCTACAGCGACGACGAGCTGAGTTCGGGGCAAATGCGCTGGAGGGACCTGATGCCGACCTGGTGGGACGAGGGCGACGATCAGATCATGAGAACGCTCCAGGCAACCAGCGTGGTGCCGCCGTTCGAGGGTGAATACGTCCGCAAAGACGGCAGCATCGTTCCTGTGCTGATCGGTATTGCGCTCTTCGACGGAAAGCCGGCGGAAGGCGTTGCATTTGTTCTTGACCTGACAGACCGCAAGAAGGCCGAGCAGGCCGCGCTCGACAGCGAGCGGCGGTACCACGACGTGGAGCTCAAGTTGCTGGACGCGAACCGGGTCGCGAGCATTGCGCAGCTGTCCGCCTCCATCGCGCACGAGATCAACCAGCCGCTCTCGGGCATCATCACCAACGCGGGCACCGGCCTTCGGATGCTGGACGCCGACCCTCCCAACATCGACGGCGCGCGCGAGACCGCCAAGCGCACCATTCGCGACGGCAACCGGGCGGCGGATGTGATCGCGCGATTGCGTGCTCTTTTCAGCAAGGGCGACCTGGCGCTGGAGCCGATGAATCTGAACGAGGCAACGCGCGAAGTCGTGGGAATGATGTCGAGCGACCTCGAGCGAAGCGAAGTGGTCCTTCAACTCGACCTTGACGAGAACTTGCCGGCCATCGCGGGGGCCCGCATTCAGCTTCAGCAGGTCATCCTGAATTTGATTCGCAACGCCTCGGAGGCGATGGCCGATGTGCACGACCGCCCGCGGCATCTGTCGATCAGTACTGCGCTGGAGCCGGGTGATCGCGTCCGCGTGAGCGTCAAAGACGCTGGCGTGGGCCTCGACAGCCAGAGCCTGCACAAGATATTCGACGCTTTCTATTCGACCAAGAGCGCGGGAATGGGTATTGGCCTTTCGGTGAGCCGTTCGATCATCGAGCGGCATAACGGACGCCTGTGGGCAGAACCGGGCGATCCGCATGGCACGACTTTCCTGTTCTCGGTTCCTATTGGCTGAGCGGGTGGTCTTCTGCGATGCGAAGGTATCGCCGATACCTTGGTTCAATGGCTCAGCTGTCTTGCTTCTGGTGTGATGGCTCCTGTTTTCAATCTTGAGCAGGAGTCGCGCAATGAGCACCACGTCGAAAGAGCGCGTGCAAAGCCCTGACACGGGCGCCGAGCAAAGACTGAAGGTTCTCGGCATCAGCCTGCCGGAGCCGCCCGAACCGCTCGGCATCTATGCGATGAGCGTGCAGTCAGGTTCGCAGCTTTTCCTGACGGGGATGCTGCCCACGCGAGGCCATACCCCCCAGTTTGTCGGGCGCCTGGGCGCGGAGTTGGACGCGGACGCCGCGCGGGAGAGCGCACGCGTTGCCGCCCTCAATGCGCTTGCGCTCGTGCGAAGGCAGCTGGGTTCGCTCGACCGCATCGCGCGTGTCGTGCGGCTGGGCGTGTTCGTCGCGACCGCTGGGGACGTTCGCGAGCATCCGAAAGTGGCCGACGGTGCCTCGGTGCTACTGCAAGACGTGTTCGGCAAGGCGAGCAACCCGTCCCGGGTGGTCGTTGGAGTCGCAAGCCTGCCGCTGGGTGTCCCCGTTGAACTGGATCTGATCTTCGAGATCGCTGAATAAGGAAGTGCAATGAAGAAGCTCTCTTGTCTCGTACGTGCATTTGTTGCTGCTGGCGCCATGGCGCTGCAGTTTCTGGCCGCCTCCAGTGCTGCCGCATTAGATGTGCCGGCCGCAAAGCCCACCATCGTGCTGGTTCACGGCGCGTTCGCTGAATCGGCCAGCTGGAACGACGTGGCGCGTGAACTCGGCGCCAGGAACTATCCGGTCATCGCGGCCGCCAATCCGCTTCGCGGTGTGAAGACCGATGCCGACCACGTGGAGGCGGTCATCGCCGCCGTGCAGGGCTCGGTAGTGCTGGTCGGTCATTCGTATGGTGGCTCGGTGATCTCCGCAGCTGCGGCCAAAAGGCCCAACGTTCTGGCCCTCGTCTTCGTGTCCGCGTTTGCACCCGAAGCCGGCGAGTCGGCAGCTGACCTGTCGGGTCGGTTCCCCGGCAGCACATTAGGCTCGGCGTTGGCACCGCCCGTGATGCTGCCCGATGGCTCCAAGGACCTCTACATCGTTCAGGACAAGTTCGGCAAGCAGTTTGCTGCCGACGTAGCGCCTGCGGTCGCGCGCTTGATGGCTGTTTCGCAGCGCCCGATCACCGAAGCGGCACTCGGAGAGCCGGCCCCTGCCGCGGCCTGGAAGACAGTGCCTTCCTGGTTCATCTACGGTGACCGTGACAAGAACATCCCGCCAGCCGCATTGGCATTCATGGCCGAGCGTGCCCACTCGAAGAAGACAGTCGTGGTCAAGGGCGCGTCGCACGTAGTTATGACCTCTCGACCGAAGCTCGTGGCTCGTCTCATTGTCGAAGCCGCGGAGGCGAAGACGGCGCAGCCCTGAGCCTACGTCGCACGCGGTTGCACGCTCTGTTGGATTGTTGAGAGCGCTGGGCGATGATGCGGTGGCGCCTCCCACGGCATCTCCGCTACCCATCAGAAATCCTCCTGGAATAATCCGGCTTGGCGAAGTCAAGCCACCGCCACCCGGCATCTATCCAAAGCCTTGAACGCATGCAAGCAGACCGCGCCGAGAAATTGGTTGCCGCCCAGAAGGCATACACCGACGGGCTGCTTTATCTGGCCTTCGATCTCTATCGACTACTTGCAGATGATGGACACGTTGAAAGTCAGGTATTTGTTGCTTGGACGCTGAGTCAGGGCATCGGCTGTCAGAAAGACGAAAGCCAAGCCGCTGTTTATTACGAACGGGCCGCCACTCATGGGCATTCGCTGGGCTGCTTCTATTTTGGTCGCTGGCTGACGAGAGCTGGTGACCATGCACGGGCGTACCGCTTTTATGCAATGGGCGCAGAGCGGCGACATCTTCCTTCCATGTTTCGCGTCGGCTATTCGCTAGCCCATGGCAAAGGTGTTTCAGTCGATCTGCATCGCTCGTACAACGTCTTGAAAGAGGCTGCGATGCGCGGGCATGCATTTGCATTGCGAGAACTGGGCCTTCAAGACCTGCGCGGCAGACGCGGTGTTGCTTGGCAGCCCGTCGGGCTCGTGGAGGTCGTCGCCGCAGTCTGTTGGGGCTTCATGGTCTCCATGTTGAATGACGACTCCGAGTTTCTGATCTCCTAAACCTGATCTGCCCCGAAAAAAAGGGCCAAGTCGCCTCATTTGTCCTTCACTTGGCAGGCGTCCTAATGGGCGAGGGCTCGTGCTGGAACTTCATTCTTGCGACAACCAAATTCGAATGGTTGCAATCGATCGGCGATTGGAAGTGCACCAGGTGGCTGCTATCGTGATAACTCTTCTTATCGCAATAGCACTTGCAAGACGCTAAACTCGCTCCATGAAAAGTAGCCTTGGCGCATCAAGGACGGAGCAGGGGTTGCCGGGATTTCCCGCGGCTTCGGCATTGGCTGCCTTGCGTGCCTGGTACGCGGGCATGAGTGCGACCGACGCGGTAGCGCAATATCTGCCGCAGGAAAGCGCAGGAGGGCGTTCCTCCCGTTCTGTGCTGGCCGACGTCCGCCGGCAGTTGGAGGCCCATGCGCGCCATTGCCGGCGTGACGACCTGGGGCAGTTGATCAAACATCCCGCGGTCGAGCGGCACAAGCGCGCCCGTGCGGTGCTGGCGGCGATGGAAGAGCTGCGTGGGCTCTCCGCCCCGCAGCCGTTGGTGACGGATGCGATCGAACGCTGGCTGCCGACTCGACTGGCTGGCCCGTTATTCGACTACGGACTGCGCACGCTGGCTGACCTGACAGTGCGGGTCCCACGCCGGCGCCGCTGGTGGTCCGTCATTCCCCGGCTTGGCGCCACCGGGGCAGGGCAAATCGAAGCATTCTTCGCCGCCCACCCATCATTGACAGCCCAAGCGCGCGCGTTGCTGCCGGTCAGACTTCAGCAGGATGTGGTCCCCCTGGAGAGGCTGAGCGTGCCGGGTGACGTTGACGGCTCGCGCGGCGCCTTCCGCGCACCGCCCACATCTTGCATTCTTGCCGCGAGCAACGACTACGAAGCAGTACAGGCCTGGTTGTCGTTGCACGAGTCGGCCGCCACCCAGCGCGCGTACCGCAAGGAAGCCGAGCGGCTGATCCTCTGGGCGATTGTGGAGCGTCGTAAGGCGTTGTCGTCGCTCACGACGGAAGACGCGGTGGCTTACCGCGCATTCTTGCGCCACCCTTCGCCGCGAGGACGCTGGGTAGGCCCCGCAGCTGCGCGCTCCTCACCCGAGTGGCGGCCATTCGCGGGAGATCTCTCGGCGCGCTCGATCGCGTATGCGCTTTCCGTTGCCGGCGCATTGTTTCGCTGGCTGATCCAGCAGCGCTATGTCCTGGCCAATCCTTTTGCCGGAATCAGGGTTCGGGCCGCATCGCCCACAGAATCCTCGGCCCTGACGCGGGTCTTCAGTGAAGGAGAATGGTCGATCGTCCAAGCCGTGGCGGAGGGTCTGGAATGGGTGCACGGCTGGAAACCGGCGGCGGCACAGAGGCTGCGCTTCGTGCTGGACTTCGCGTATGCGACCGGCTTGCGCATTGGCGAATTGGTCAACGCGACGCTCGGCCAGATCGACACGAATGTCCACGGCGATCACTGGCTACGCCTGATGGGCAAAGGCAGCAAGCCGGGCAAGGTTGCGCTGCCGCCACTGGCCCGAGCTGCGCTGGATCGCTATTTGATGCAGCGACAGCTACCCATCACGCCGGCGCGATGGAATCCGAAGACGCCGCTCGTCGGCAGTCTGGACCTGGACAGTGCCGATGGCATCACCGCGACGCGCCTGTGGAGCATTATGCGGCGCTTTTTCCTGCAGGTGGCCGAGGTCATTGGGGCGGAAAGGCCAGCCCTCGCCGAAAAGCTGCGCCGTGCCAGTCCCCACTGGATGCGCCACACCCATGCCACACACGCGCTGGCGCGAGGTGCAGAACTCACGACCGTGCGCGACAACTTGCGCCACGCTTCGATCACGACCACCTCAATCTACCTGCACGGCGATGAGGTCAAGCGGGCTCTCCAGATGAATGCGGCGTTCGCGGCACGAGAGGATTGATCTGCTCGCAGCAGCGATCCTGAGCAGCCTGAGTTGCTCGGAAATGTTTATGAATGGGGGAGGGTGGCAGCTTTTCGCAAGGCACGCAACTCCAGACGGGCGGACTCGCGGATGTCTTCCCGATCAAGCTCGACCGCCTTCTCGTCGAAGCAGGCGTTGAAGTGGCTTTCCAGCCAGACATCACGGGTTTCAAAGCACTCGACGGCATAGTCGAGCCAGCTGTTGTAGCCATTCGGTGGTGGCAACGGTTTCTGGATGGTGAAGAGGAATCTCCTTGGTGATGTGATGCGTCGGCCGGCCCGGCCCGGCCCGGCCCGTACGTTATTCCACAAAATCCACGAAATCAATCCCGAGGCGGCGCACGCTAGTGTTACGTTCGCATGGGGGAGCAGCCCCGCACCGGCCCGAGCTACTTCGGGTTGGCGATCTTGCGCGTTGAATGGACGGCGAGAACCGTGCACACCATCCGATGGCCTGCCAAGCGGGCAGACATCATGGTCAGCAGGTACTGAAGGAGAAATACACCGCAGACCTTCTGGATATCGTTGCGCGGGAAATCCAAGTACCACAACACAGGCGCTGCGAGCACCAAAAGGATCAACGAGAGCGAGGCCATGTCGCGATACAGCAGAAACGCCTTATGTGAATCCACGACGGAAACCTCGTGCTTGACCTTCAGGTAGAGGCCATACCATTTGCTGTTTTGCTCTTTCGGGTCGGCCGGGAAGGCACCCACATTTTTCAACAGCTTGGCTTCGTCTATGCGCTCGTCCTTTTTGACAAACGTGGTGAATGCTCTTGAACCTGGCAAGGGATCGCTCCATTTCCAGTACACCAATCTCGCCTTCATGAGCTGAGAAATCGTGTTCGTCAACAAGAGCGGCACAACCGGCAGCAGGATGCTGCTGATGCTTCGCGCGAGCGCGATGTTGCTTACCGTCGCGTCCCTTACGATGTCAGGGAAGATGACAACGGCGAGCACGACAACGTCGAACGTGACCAGGGTGCAAAGCCAAACAAAGTTCGCTTGTTTGAGGGATTTGCCGCTCCCTTTGTCTTCGGCCATCAGTCTTCCTGCTCGTACGGATAGGTTTCCTGCGGAACGGCCGACCAGCCCTCGCGCGAAATTCCTCGCCCGAAGCACAGGTCGCGACCCTCGGTCGCCGCGAAATGAGCGCCGCGGTGCAGCATTGCGCGCTTCACGGACAGCCGAGGGTGGTCTGCATCTTCCTTTGCGGAACTGCAAATGGCAGTCCACGCGGTTTCCTCTGGGAGCGCAGAGAGTCGTGGCCCGTGCAACTGGTCGAGAACTTCCGTAGAAACGTTGTGTCGCCCTCCGTGGTGTGGCACTTGAAAGAGAGTGATGCCCGGCAGCGTCAGGCCGACCGCAGGCGCATAGTCGATGGCTTCTTGCAAACCGTCCCGGCCGGTGTCGCCGGTGAGCAGCACCTTCGTGTTGTTCAGGAACGCGTACTGCACCACGCTCATCTCGTTCTCTGCGCTCGTGCCCTCGGGAGGGAAGTATTCTTCACCCCATGCAGCAGCCTTAAGCTTCGCCGCCGCTGCCTTCACGACATTCCACATGTTTGCCAAAGCACTGTCCATCGTGGACTCGTTCGCCGTTTCGGGTGTCTTATTGGAATCGACAACGCACTCGAGCCAGCGGTCAAAGGTCGGTGCCATCACGTTAAATGGGCCAATCATCTGGCCTTGAAACGGTTCGGCGATCGGGATTCCCTTTTCCAAAGCGATCGTCTCGAGCTCAACAGGAGCCGCGTACACCGAGCGAAGCTTCGAACGCAACCGGTCTGCCGAGGAGTAGGTTGGGAAAGAGGGCAGGAGTTGCTCGGCGTAGTTCCACGGACGATGCATCCAAAGCCTACGAACAGTGCAGTCCTCGAGAACCTTGCGCAGGCCGTTTGCATGATCTCGGTCGGGGTGAGTCAACACGACGTTGTCGATGACTGTCGAACCATAGTGCTTTCGGATGTGTTCGACGATCTTCTCGCCAGTCGCGATGTAGCCGCCATCGACGACGTGAATCGCCTGCGGCCCACCGCCGATCGAATAGCGCAAAGCGATGGCGTCACCGCTGGACTTCGTTTCGACTCCCAAAAAGTCGACCTCGAAAAAATCTGCCATGTATCTGTCTCCTCGTTGTAGTTTTCGTTGACTGAGGGCACCTCCCCGCAGCGCGACATCATTGAGCCACAAAATTCGCTGCTTCGACATCATGTGATTGGTCCCAATGTGATTGCACTCACATCCGGTTGCATAGCTTTTAGGAAGAGGGCGTGTGTTCCGTTTTGGCAGAGTTGGCTGCACGAGGATTGGTACCTCAATGCGCGTTACTCGGGATAATCTCTTCGATAAAGGGGAGTGTTTTAAAGCTTCCCCCGTGGCTACAGACCCACGGAGGAGGCAGTCGACCTCAACCAGTGATCCAATCACTGAAAACCTCGGATCGATGAAAAAGACACACACCATCCGCTCGATCGCTGAACTTGCCAATGTGCCTGAAGGCGATTTACCGGCCTGCGTGGCAGCATTGCACCGGGGAATTGTCGAAGCCAAGCGGCAGCATGCGGCCGCACTACGCGAAGGATTGGTCCCTGCGGATACTGCTTTCGAGTTCCAAACGTTCGTCTGGAAGCCGACTGGGTCGCGCGAGCCTTTCTCCGCGCTTTCTGCGACGCTCGGGCCGGAAACGCCGATCAGCGAGTTGCCCGTGCGCCCGAGGGTCCGCTTCGTGCTGCACCAGAAGAACGTCTTCTGCCTCGAAGACCTTTCGGCAACGAGCGAGAACGAGCTTCTTCGAGGCGAAGGCTTGGGCGTCAAGACGGTTGGCCGCTTGAGGGAACTGTTGCGGGCCATCGGACTGGACTTCTTGCCGAATCCCGACCCACGCGGGCGAGCGTTAGACGAAAGTCGTGCCCTCCGGGCGCTTCCAGGCGAAATCCTCGCCGCGACCTTGCGAGGTCTGCCCGACCGCGCCCCGGTCTCCCTGCTCGGATTGCGCGGTCCCACGCTGGGGCGAGCGCACCGCGCCGGCTACAAGACAGTTGGCGAACTGCGTGCGACGCCAGCGAGAGACCTGGCGATGCGCTTCGGGCGCTCTGAGCGGCAGGAGATCTACAAGAGGCTCGCTGAAACCGGCCGCACCTTCCAAAACAACCACACGGCATCTGAGCTTTGGCGCATCGGCTTTATCGATCGCGATGACATTCCATTTCCGAAGGACGCTGGGACGCTTCTCGTGGACCTGCAGCCTTGGTTAGGCAGCGCATTCAAGTCGCTGAAGAGGCGCGGCGTGGCAACGCTGGGTGAATTGCGTGCTGCGGCTGCCCGCAACGAACTTGCGGACATCAGTGGAATCGGAGATCGAACGGCCGAGAAGCTCACGGCACTGTTGCTAGAGAACGCTTAGAAGCACAAGCACATGCACAAGCGTCGGGAGAAAAGAGCCAGCCAGCACAATACGGGCTTTCCGCCGCCCAGGCCCTTGCGGCGGGGCACTCTGCGCCCTGAGGCGGCCGATCTCCTGAGCCTTCTTTCTTCGCGCAATGCGCCAGGCGGCCAGCGCTATAGTGACCCAACAAGACTGTTCAGACCCAGCGAGGCGTTCGGGTCATCGCATGTCTATCCGAGCCGATCGAATACTCACAAGGGTCAAGATGAAACGACTGCTCACCTCGAATGCATTCCTACTTTGCCTGACTGTCACATCACTGTTCGTCGGATTCGTGCTCAGCCTTCTGCTGCGAAATTTCGATTGGCTGAGCCGCTTCGGCGCATTGGTGATCTGCTGGGGCATTCTTCTACTGGCACGCCCGAGCCTGACGGGCAAAGAGATCGGGCAGCACATAGGCGCCCACGACTCTGACCTCAGCCTGTTCGACCCTCAGTACTACGTCCTCAAAGGAGAGGCCGTTCCGGAATGGGTTGCCGACAACTCGATCTCACGCAACGCAGTAGGCGTCTATGGCCCCATCGTTTGTTTCTTGGGCACCTTCATCAATGGGTTTGGCAATCTGCTCAATGGGGCAGCCGGCTTTTGTTGACACTGCAGCCTGCAAATCGTGTGTTCTAAGGGACTTACAGCCATGTCTGCAGAAAGAAGGCGAGCGCAGATGAAGTCACGAACACATTTGTGCCAAAACGGCGAACACATTTGTGCAAATAGACGAGCTCGGCCCATCGGCGCGAGCTTCAGCACATGTCATTTAACATAATGCACATTGTGTTATTTATGGGGAGGTCGACAGACCCTGCAGCCAAGCCCTGAATCCCGACCCCTTCAGGACCCCATCGGATTCACCGAAGCCATCGTCGGATCGAAATCAGCCTCCACGCGCCCCACATCCGGCACCCTCGGATATCGCAGCACGCGGTAGCCAGCCTCGACCAGCAGCGCATCCCGGTCCAGGTCGCGTTGCGACTTGCCCTTGCTGTTCTTGTCGCCGAGCGCCACCACGGCCACGACCTTGAATGAACGGTCGCACACGACAAAGTCCGCGATCTTGCGGCTGAACGAGCTTCGTGCGGCGCGCGTGCGGGCCGTGAGCAGCGCGCCAAAGCTGACCTGCGGCAGCACCACCAGGTCCGGCAGCGTTTGCACGAGGCGGTTGTACATGGCCTGTTCGCGCGCAGTAAGCGGCGGCCGTGCCTTGGGCTTGTCGACAAAGCCGCTGCTGCTTTGCGCAGACCTTTTTCTTGCGAGCGCCACGAACACCAGGAACCCGATGGCCAACAAAAAGACCATGAATAGAAACGTATTCATCTCTGCTTCTCCTTCTCCGCAGAGTCTCGCATGACTGCGCAGGCGCCCTTTTGGGTGTTTTGCCGGACCTGTGCCGGCGCGTCGGATTCAGCCCTCGTATCGAGGGAAAGTGGCGCAGCGCCTGGTGAGCAAGCCGCCGCCAATCAGGCCGCGGAGCTCACCATTTACCGTCTTTGGGAATCGCTTGAGGGGTCGGCTTTGCGCCGGCAGCAGCCGTGATGAGTTGCGCGGCTTCGGGCCGATTGGCCTTGGTCGCGAAGTCGACCGCGGTCATGCCGAGCTGGTTCTTCATGGTGGTGTCCGCGCCCTCGGCCAGCAGCAGCTTCACGGCTTCGGTAGATCCATACATCGCGGCCATCATGAGCGGCGTGGTGCCGTTGGGCGACTGCGCATCGATGAAGGCGTAGTTGTCGAGCAGCACTTTCATGATGCTCAGTTGGCCGCTGCTGGCGGCATAGTGAAGCGGTGTCCAGCCGGTCTTGTTGACGGCGGCGTCGCGCTTGAGCAGCTGGGCGACGATGTCTTGCTGGCCCTTGATGGCGGCCAGCATCAGCGGGGTTTCGTCCTTGGCGTTGGCAATGTCGACGTCGGTTTGCGGCGACTCGAGCAGCAACTGGGCGACCTTGGGCGACGGTTCGCGCAGGGCGATGATCAGGCCGGTCTGGCCGTGTTCGTCGCGCGTGTTGGGGTCGAAACCGCGCTGCAGCAGGGTTCGCACGCCGCTGGCGTTGTCTCCGCGCACGGCCCGGAAGAAATCTTCGAACGAACCGGCGTGTGCGGTAAAAGTTGCTGTAGCGACAGCCAGATAGAAGAACTTCTTGATGTAATTTCTCATTTTGTTTTTACTCCCTTGAACAGCGTTTCGAAGTTGTCGCTCGTAGCCGTTGCGACTGCTTCGATGGGCAGCTTGCGCAGCTCGGCAATCTGCTTTGCGACGTACGGCACATACGACGGATTGTTGGTCTTGCCGCGGTACGGCACCGGGGCCAGATAAGGGCTGTCGGTCTCGATCAGCATCCGGTCCAGCGGCACAAAGGCGGCCACGTCGCGCAGGTCCTGTGCCTTCTTGAAGGTCAGGATGCCTGAAAACGAAATGTAGAAACCGAGGTCGAGCGCCGCGCGCGCGACCTCCGCCGTTTCGGTAAAGCAATGGAACACGCCGCCCGCGGCCTTGCCGGAGCCGTCTTCGCCCTCCTCCTTCAGGATGGCCAGCGTGTCGGCCGAGGCTTCGCGCGTGTGAATGACCAGCGGCATGCGGGTTTGCTGCGCGGCGCGAATGTGCACGCGGAACCGGTCGCGCTGCCATTCCATATCCGAAATGCTGCGGCCGCCCTTCCGCTCTTCCATCTGGTAGTAGTCGAGGCCGGTCTCGCCGATGGCTACTACCTTGGGCAAGGCCGCACGGCGAATCAGGTCATCGACGGTGGGTTCGGCGATGTCCTCGTTGTCGGGGTGCACGCCCACGCTGGCCCAGAAGTTGTCGTAGCGGGCCGCCAGGGCCTGAACGTCATCGAACTCTTCGAGCTTGGTGCAGATGCACAGGGCCCGGTCGACCTGCGCTTCGGCCATGGCTGCGCGGATTTGCGGCATCTGGTCCGCGAACTCGGGGAATGTGAGGTGGCAGTGGGAATCGGTGAACATGGCGCTGATTGTCTGGCTGATGCCAGGGACACCGAGGAGCCGGCCTTGCCGGGCCTCTGGTGTCGCCCCCGGTAGCGGGGTGGCGGAGCGACACGAAGTGCGCGCAGCCTGGGGGCGAGCCCTAGCCTTCGAGCCTAGATAGTTTGGGTGGGACGGTCGGAGGCCATCGAGCCACCGAGCGCCGCCTCGATGCGCGCCTTGAGCTGGCGCGACTTTTCGTCGGACGGGAACCGGATGCCGACGCCCGGCGCCCGGTTGCCGGCGGCGCGCTGCGGCGTGATCCATGCGACCTTGCCGGCGACGGGATAGCGCTGCGGGTCTTCGGGCAGCGTCAGCAGCACATAGACGTCGTCACCCAGCCGGTATTCCCGCGAAGTCGGAATGAAGATGCCGCCTTCGGCAAACAGCGGAATATAGGCGGCGTAGAGCGCACCCTTCTCCTTGATGGCGAGCTGGATCACGCTCGGCCGTTGAGGCGTTGCGGCGGCGGCTGGGGCGGCGGGTTGGTTCATGGTCGGCGAGGAACAGAGTTTAGGGTGGTTCGCGCCTCGCTCACAAGCGCTTCCAGCATCAGCCCGGCATTGAAGGGGTGTTCGGCGGTTCTTGCGGCGTTGGCGAGCGACTTGGACCAACGCGCCAGCGCCAGGTGCGAAGGCACTGCCGCCGGGAGGTCTGCCGCCTCGAAGAACCGCGGTTCGGCACCGCCGCCGACGGCCATCAAGTCATGGCAGAGCTTCTGCAGTGCGCCGATGGCTTGAGAGGGTGCCTGGTCCGCCAGCGCGGCGACGTCTCCACGCAACACTGCCTTTGGCAACAGAGACCAAGCCTTGGGCGACTGGCCGGAGCGCGCGAGCCGCAGCGCATCGCTGGGCCGGCCGCCTGCCGCACGCAGCAAGGCGGTGGCATCGGCGGCGGGCACGTCGTGTGCGCCCAGCCAGGCTTCGGCCTCGGCCGTTGCGGGCCATGGCAGCGTAAAGCCGAGGCAGCGGCTGCGAATGGTCGGCAGCAGCTGCCATGCGGCCTCGCTCGCCAGCACAAAGCGAACGTCGCCGACCGGCTCTTCGAGCGTTTTGAGCAGCGCATTGGCGGTGATGGTGTTCATGCGCTCGGCGGGGTACACCAGCACCACCTTGCCGCGGCCGCGGGCGCTGGTGCGCTGGGCAAAGCCGACCGCGTCGCGCATGGCTTCGACGCGAATCTCGCGGCTGGGCTTGCGCTTCTTGTCGTCGATGTCGGCCTGGGCTTTTTCGTCGAGCGGCCAGCCGAGTTCCTGCATGGCGACTTCAGGCATCAGCACGCAAAGGTCGGCATGGGTTCGAACTTCGATGGCGTGGCAGCTAGGGCACTGGCCGCAGGCGGTGCCGCCCTCCTCCACCTTGGGCTGTTCGCAAAGCCAGGCAGCGGCAAGCGCCAGCGCGAGCTCGTACTGGCCCAGGCCCGACGGCCCCTGCAGCAGCCAGGCATGGCCGCGCTGGCGCAACAGCTCTGCGAGCGGTCGGTGGAGCCAAGGCGAAAGCTGTGGCGTGCTCATCGAGCGACTCCGGTCGCGGGTGCCAGCGCGCCGCGCGCGACAAGTGCCGCTTCGACCTGCTGCCAGACCTGGTCGCGTGTCTGGCTGGCGTCGATGCGAACGAAGCGCTGCGTATCGGCGGCCGCGCGGGCCGCATAGCCCGCCGCCACACGCCGGAAGAACTCGACCGGCTGGGCTTCGAACTTGTCGGGCAAGCGCGCTCCGGCCAAGCGCTGGGCGGCGATTTCGGGCGCCAGGTCGAACCACAGCGTGATGTGAGGCTGCAGCAGCGCTGCCGCTCCCCTGCCCCCTTGCACCCATTGCTCCAGCGTCGACAGCACCTGCGCATCGAAGCCGCGGCCCGAGCCCTGGTACGCAAAAGTGGCGTCGGTGAAGCGGTCGCACAGCACCACGTCGCCACGGGCCAGCGCTGGCTCTATGACTTGCGCGACGTGATCCCGCCGCGCCGCGAACACCAGTAGCGATTCGGTCAGCGGGTCCATCGGCTGTTCGAGGATGAGCCCGCGCAAGGTTTCGGCCAGCGGCGTGCCGCCGGGCTCGCGCGTGCGCACCACCGTGCGGCCCTGTGTCTTGAAAAGCGCTTCCATCGCGTCGAGATGGCTGGACTTGCCCGCGCCGTCGATGCCCTCGAGCGTCAGAAACAAGCCTTCACTCATTGCGCGACCTTCGGTTTGGGTTCGCCATTGCTGCCACCCCCGCGCTGGTAGCGGTTGACCGCGCGGTTGTGCTCGTCGAGGGAGGTGCTGAACTGGCTGGTGCCGTCGCCGCGCGAAACAAAGTACAGCGACTTGCTTTGCGCCGGCTGCACCGCCGCCAGCAGCGCCGCCTTGCCCGGCATGGCAATGGGCGTGGGCGGCAGGCCGCCGCGGGTGTAGGTGTTCCAGGGCGTATCGGCCTGCAGGTCTTTCTTGCGCAGATTGCCGTCGAAAGTGGTGCCCATGCCATAGATCACGGTCGGGTCGGTCTGCAGCGGCATGCCGGTGCGCAGCCGATTGACGAAGACGGCGGCAATTTCGGAGCGATCCTTGGCTTTGCCTGTCTCCTTTTCGACAATGCTGGCCAGGATAAGCGCCTCATCGGCCGTTTTGATCGGCAAATCGGCCGCCCTGGCCGCCCAGGCGGCTTCGAGCTTCTTGTCCATGGCCCGCATGGCGCGCTGCAGCAGCGCAATGTCGGTCGAGCCCTTCGAATAGGTGTACGTGTCGGGGAAAAAGCGTCCCTCCGGGTGCACGCCGGGCCTGCCGAGCTTGGCCATCAGCGCGTCGTCGGGCAGCCCGACGGTTTCGGGCTTGAGCTGCTCGGCCTTGGCAAGGGCGGCGCGCACCTGCCGGAAGTTCCAGCCTTCGACCAGCACCAGGCTGCGCGTGGCTTCTTCGCCGCGCACCAGCACGTTGAGCAGCATCTTGGGCGTGATGCCGCGCTCCAGCTCATAGCTGCCGGCGCGAATCTGGCGGTCCTGGCCAGAAACGCGGAACCACAGATAGAGCAGTTGCGGCTGCACGTCGGCGCCGGCATCGGCCACCGCCTGCGCAACGCCGCGCGGCGTGGTGCCCGGCTCCACGGAAAGGTCGAGGCTGGGTGCGGGTAGCTTGAGCGGCTGGTGCACCCACCACAAACCGGCGGCGCCGAGACCGAGCGCACCCAGGGCGGCAAGCAGAAAGAGCGTAAGAAAGAAGCGGCGCACGGGTCCGATGGAATAGCGGAGAAAAGAAAACCGAATCGGGGATCCGGTGCGAAAAGTCGGTGGCCTTGCGGGAACAACGGCAAGTTTCCCTGCGGACCGGACGGAACGGCTTCGACCATGATAATTCAGCGATGACTACTGTCGTTCTCAATGGTGTTACCGCCCTCTCGCACCTTGGCGTGATTCGCGCCGAAGGACCGGATGCCGCCAGCTTTTTGCACGGCCAGCTCACGCAGGATTTTTCGCTGCTCGGCGCCACCGAGGCCCGCCTGGCCGCCCTTTGCACCGCCAAGGGCCGCGTGATTGCCAGCTTCATAGGCATTCGGCCGCAGCCCGACCTGGTGCTGCTGGTCTGCAGCAAGGACATTCTGGCCGCCACGCTCAAGCGCCTGTCGATGTATGTGCTGCGCGCCAAGGCCAAGCTCACCGATGCCACGGACCAGTTCGCGCTGTACGGCCTTGCCGGTACCGCGTTGACCGGCAACGGGCTCGATGCCGCCGCCCTGCCCGGCCAGCGCACCGCCATCGGCACGGACATCAGCTCCGTTTCGCTCTACCCGGCCGACGGCGTGCCGCGCGCACTGTGGATTGCCCCCGCAGGCAACCCAGCCCCCGCTGGACCGTCGCTCGACGCGGAGCTCTGGCAATGGAGCGAGGTCCGCAGCGGCATCGTGACGGTGACCACCCCGGTGATCGAGGCCTTCGTGCCGCAGATGATCAACTACGAATCGGTCGGCGGCGTCAATTTCAAGAAGGGCTGCTATCCGGGCCAGGAGATCGTGGCGCGCAGCCAGTTTCGCGGCACGCTGAAGCGCCGCACCTATCTTGTGCAGGCCGACGCGCCGGTGAGCGCGGGCCAGGAAGTGTTTGCCGCCAGCGACGCCGATCAACCCGTGGGCACGGTGGCGCAGGCTGCGCCGGCCCCGGGCGGCGGTTGGGCCGCGCTGATCTCCATCCAGATCGCGGCGCTCGAAACCGGCGGCCTGCGCGCGGGCGGCGCCGACGGCCCGGTGCTCACGGTCGAGCCGCTGCCGTATCCGCTGCTCGAAGACATCTAGGCTTGCCGCCAACCCCAGCGTCCCTGAAAACGGACGCCCGGCGCTGCCCCGAAAGAGGCAGCGCTATTTTTTCGCGCGCGTTTAACCCTGCCTTCAGTGCTGCTCCGTAGAAGCCCTACCGATCCACTCCCGGCAAGGAAGACCACCATGAAGCGCAGACTCATCTTTTCGACAGCCCTCGCAATGGCCGCCCTCTCGGCCTGCGCCGAAAGCCCGATACGGCCGCCCTCGCCGCCTTTGACGTACGACCGCCTCGGCTCGCTCATGCAGGTGAGCGTGGTCGACCGCGCCACGGGCCGCGAGCTGCCCATCTACCGCTACCGGGGTGAATACTGGATGGCTGGCCGGCCCGGCTCGCGCTACGCAATTCGCGCGCGCAATGCGATGGGCGAGCGTGTCATGGCGGTGATGTCGGTCGATGGCGTGAACATCGTCACCGGCGAAACCGCGGGCGTGCTGCAGAACGGCTACGTTTTCTCAGGCGGCGAGCGCAGCGACATCACGGGCTGGCGCAAGAGCGACTCGCAGATTGCGGCCTTCGAATTCACGTCGATCGGCAATTCGTACGCGAGCCGCACCGGCCGGCCGGCCGATGTGGGGGTGATCGGCGTCGCACTGTTCCGCGAGCGGGTGCCTACGCCGCTTGCACCGCCCGCGCCGCCCATCGTGTTGCCGCAACGAGACGGCTACGGCAGCAACCGCGAGATGGAGCGCCGCAGCGAGGCGCCGTCCGCCGTTGCGGAGGCCGCCCCGGCCGCACCTGCGGCGCAGTCCCGCTCCGCCGACAGCGCCCTGGGCGCCGAATCCACTGCATCGGCCAAGGGCGGGCTCGCCCGGCCATCGCCGAGCCTGGGAACCGGCCATGGCCGGCGAGAGACATCGCACGTGGGCCACACCACCTTCGAGCGCGCGCAGTCCACGCCCGACGAGGTGGTTCGCATCCGCTACGACAGCCGCGAGAACCTCATCGCGGCCGGCGTCATTCCGGTGCCGCCTCCGCCGCGCTGGCCGCGTCCCGAAGGCCCGTCCGCCTTTCCGGGTTCGGAGATGGGCTATGTGCCCGACCCGCCGGCCCGTTATTGATTCAGTGCGCGCCGCATCTCGATGTGCGGGATGCCGGCTTCCTCGAAGGGCTCGCCATGCACGGTGTAGCCCAGCCGTGCATAGAAGCGCTCCGCGCTGCGCTGGGCGTGCAGGCCGATCTCGCGATCGCCGCGTGCCCTGGCGGCCTCCTCGAGCGCCTGCATCACCGCGGCGCCGTGTCCGCCGCTGCGCAGCGCGCGGTGCACGGCCATGCGGCCGAGCATCGCCGTGCCGTCGACGGCATCGAGCAGCCGCCCGGTGGCAATCACCTGGCCGAGCCGGTTGCGCGCCACCGCATGCAGCACCACCGCATCGTGCTCGTCCCACTCCAGTTCCTTGGGAATGTTCTGCTCCTCGATGAAGACGGCGCGCCGCCGCGCGCTCGCCCCTTCGCCAAGGGTTTTCCAGTCGCCGGTTTCCACGGTGCGCATCGGCTCGCCGGCTTCGAAGCCCGTGAGAATTTCGCGCAACAGAGGCGGCACCGGCTTGGAGGTCTGCGTGGCCGGGTCTGCAAACACATAGACCAGTTCGCAGCGCACCAGGTATTGGTCCTGCCGAAACAGCGCGCCTTGAAAGACCATGGACGAATTGCCGATGCGCGCGCACTTCATGCCCACGTCGATCACGTCGTCCATGCGGGCGGAGGCCTGAAAATCTATCGTGGCCTTGCGCACATACAGGTCGCCGCCCAGCGCATGCATGGCCTCTTCGTAAGGCAGTGCAAGCGCGCGCCAGTAGTCGGCAATGGCGGTGTCGAAATACATCAGGTAGTGCGCGTTGAACACGATCTTCTGCATGTCGACCTCGGCCCAGCGCACGCGCAGGCGGTGGAAGAAACGGAAGTCTTTTCTCTGGGGGATGGTTTCTTGGCTCATGGGTTCAGTGCTTCTTTGAGTGCGCGCGCCGCGTCGTTTTGCGCCCGCAGCGCTTCAGGAATCGCGCGGCCCATCTTCAGGAATTCGTGGATCACGCCGCGATAGATTTCAAGATCGACCGCTACGCCCGCGGCACGCAGCTTGTCGGCGTAGGCAATGCCTTCGTCCACCACCGGGTCGCATTCGGCCAACCCGATCCAGGCCGGCGCCACGCCTTCCACATCGTCCGCCAGCAGCGGCGCAAAGCGCCAGTCGTCGCGGTCGGCCGGCGTGCGCACGTACTGGCCGAAGAAATAGTCGATCAGCGCCTTGGTCAGCAGCGGCCCGTTGGCGTACAGCTGGTGCGAAGGGGTGTCCTGGTGGCCGGTGGTGCCGGGATAGATCAGCATCTGCAGCGCGAGCGGCAGGCCCGCGTCGCGCGCAAGAATGGCGCACACGGCGGCCAGCGTGCCACCGGCGCTGTCGCCGCCCACCGCAAGGCGGCCGGTGTCGAGGCCGAGGCGCGCGCCGCCGTTCGCGACAAAGGCGAAGGCGTCCCAGGCATCGTCGGAGGCAGTGGGAAACTTGTGCGCGGGTGCCAGGCGATAGTCGACCGATACCACGGCGCAACCGCTCTTCAGGCTGAGCACGCGGCACAGCGTGTCGTGCGTGCGGATGTTGCCGACCGTGAAGCCGCCGCCATGAAAGTACACCAGCACCGGCAGCTTGGCCGACGACGGCGCGTAGAGCCGCGCCGGAATCTCGAAGCCGTCACGCGCTGTAATGCTGAAGTCTTCGATGCGCGCGAGGTCGGGCTTGGGCACCTCGAGCACGCCGGCGCCCTTCTCGTAGGAAGCCTTGGCCTCCTCGGGCGTGAGCTGGTCCAGGCTCGGATGGCC